>NZ_JBWQXL010000006.1:0-303759 GCF_056620565.1 Nostoc sp. LEGE 12454 | reverse complement strand
ATTTCCGGGAAATTCTACTCTCACGGATAAATTAGTCAGCATTGAGAATTTAATTGGTACAGCTGGCAACGATACGATTGTTGGTAATGATGCCAATAATGTTCTCAACGGTGGAGCAGGTAATGACTTCATCGATGGTGGCTTTGGTTTTGACACCATTAATGGCGGTGCTGGAACTGATACTACATCTTACGCTTTCTTCTCTGGCCCAATTGATGCCAATCTCTCTACTGGTGTAGTCAAATTTCCGGGAAATTCTACTCTCACGGATAAATTAGTCAGCATTGAGAATTTAATTGGTACAGCTGGCAACGATACGATTGTTGGTAATGATGCCAATAATGTTCTCAACGGTGGAGCAGGTAATGACACTCTCGTTGGTGGTTATGGCGCTGACGTACTCTATGGTGGTGCTGGCGCAGATAAGTTTGTCTTCAATAGCAAATTCGAAGGTATCGATATCATCAAAGACTTCCAGTGGAAAGAGGGTGATAAAATCCAGATTTCCAAGTCTGCATTTGGTGCTAGCTCTAACAACCAGTTCAGCTACAACAGCACTAATGGTGACTTATTCTTCGCAGGGGATCAATTCGCCACCATTGAGAACAAGCCTTCTTTCTTCTCAGTTAATCTGGATGTTGTGCTGGTATAAATCTTTTCCTTTTATTCCATATCTTCATACTTCGGTGAATTAACTTGAAAAAGGTAAGGATGCGATCGCATCTCTACCTTTTTTGGTTATCTTTAAGTTCAAACATCAGAGCGATCGCTTTGGTCTGTCAATGCTTTATTTTGTAACAAAATCTGTAACAGCAATGCCATTTTACCTAGTACTCGTCTAAATTGATGAGAAATCTACGGGAAATCCCTGAAAAAAAGGGTAATGTTGCTCAAAGATATACGAGATTATCAAATTCTATTTCTCGGCTTGTTTCTAGTGTTGGGAATCGGTACACGAGATTGGACGCTGCGACCAGAGTTGATTGGGGTAGCGATCGCCACAAGTCTAGCAACTCAATTGATATTGTCATTAGTCACTTGTACTGAGCGTAGTCGAAGTATTGGTCATTGGTCATTAGCAAATGACAAAGGACAAAGCCCAAATCTTCGCAGTGCTTTAATTACCTCACTGGGACTGAGTTTACTGTTACGGGCTGACCACTGGACGACAATGGCAATAGCCGCAGTTCTTGCGATCGCCAGCAAATTTATCTTCCAAGTCGGCGATAAGCATTTCTTCAATCCCGCCAATTTTGGCATCATATCTGCCTTGATTCTCACCCCCGATGCTTGGGTTTCGCCGGGACAATGGGGTGAAGAGTGGTGGTATGGGCTATTATTTCTCGGTACTGGCGGCATGATTTTGCAGCGCATCGGTCGCTGGGACACCACAGCAGCTTTTTTGGGTTCTTATTCTTTGCTGGAAGCCATTCGTAATTTATGGCTGGGTTGGACTTGGGATGTTTACTGGCATCGATTGATGAGTGGATCTTTGCTGCTGTTCGCCCTATTTATGATTACCGATCCGCGATCGATTCCCAATTCCCAAATTGGGCGTGTAGTTTGGGCAGTTTGCATCGCTGGATTAACTTTTATCCTGCGAAATTATTTCTTTGTTTCCACAGCAGTTTTCTGGGCGCTGTTTGCCCTTGCACCGTTGAGCATCCTGCTAGATGTTCTTTGGTTAGCCCCAAGGTTTGCTTGGCAAGAGAAAGATGAGGAAGCAGGGGAAGAACTGCTAACTCAGCACTCCTAACCCTTGTACAGACGCGATGAATCGCGTCTCTAGTCTCTAGCACTAAAAAAGATAGAGGTATAAAATAATGAAATTTTTTCGACTTTTAACGCCATTATTATTGGCAATTGTAGCTGTTTTGTGCTTTGCCCCCGCAGCTTGGGCATTTTGTGGATTTTATGTAGCCAAAGCTGATACAAAACTGTATAACAAAGCTTCTCAGGTAGTGATTGCGCGAGATGGCGATCGCACTATCATGACAATGGCAAACGATTTTCAAGGCGAAGTCAAAGATTTTGCAATGGTAGTACCTGTGCCAACGGTGCTGCAAAAAGAGCAAGTTCGCGTCACTGAACCCAAGATTATCGAGCGGCTAGATGCTTTTAGTGCGCCGCGATTGGTAGAATATTTTGACCCAGATCCTTGTGCCCCAGTTTACGATAGAGAGTTATCAGCAGCACCAGCGCCAGCAGCACCGAGAAGTGAGGCGGGGAGTGCAAGGGGCGATGCTAGTTTGGGTGTGACGGTTGAAGCACGTTTTAACGTTGGCGAATATGACATTTTGATCCTCAGTGCGAAAGAATCTGGCGGTTTGGAAACTTGGCTTAAACGCAATGGCTACAAAATCCCCAGAGGTGCGAAACAGTTACTTCAGCCTTATATTCGCTCCTCAATGAAATTCTTTGTTGCTAAAGTCAACTTAGATAAATTCGAGCAATCTGGCTACCAGTTTCTCCGTCCGCTACAAATTTCCTACCAATCACCTAAATTCATGCTGCCAATTCGTTTGGGCATGATCAATGCTACGACAGAGCAGGATTTAATTGTCTACATTCTCTCGCCCCAAGGACAAGCAGAAATTACTAACTATCGGACGGTAAAAATTCCCTCCGACGCAAATATTCCCTTATTTGTCAAAGATGAATTTGGTGAATTTTACAAATCCATGTTTCAAACTGTCTACACCAAAGAAGACAGAAAAGTTGGTTTTTTAGAATACGCTTGGGATATGGGTAGTTGCGATCCTTGTTCCGCCGAACCTCTGACTCCAGAAGAACTCAAGCAAGCAGGTGTATTTTGGCTAGATGATAATTCTACAAGTAATGTGCCAGTACCCCCTAGTTTTCGTCGTCCCTCTCCTAGAAGTAACGTCTTCATCTCTCGATTGCATGTTCGCTATACCCGCGATAAATTTCCTGAAGACTTGATATTTCAACAAACTGCCAACAGTGAATCTTTTCAAGGACGCTATGTTTTGCAACATCCATTCCAAGGGGAACTCAAATGTCAGGCTGGCAGACAATATAAGCAGTCTTTACCCAAACGTTTTGAACAAGAGGCGCAAACTCTAGCTAAACTAACCAACTGGAAAATCCAAGATATTCGCAACAAAATGAAATTGAGTGTAGGTAATTTGAGATATTCTTGGTGGGAAAATGTTCTATCCTGGCTGGGATTATATTAAAGAGAGTGAGGAGTAAGATAAAAATCAAATCTGATACAGCAAAATTCAGAATTCAGGAATAAAACCCGCTTTATATTTGAGTAACAGACTTAGCTTGTGTACCTCCATTTCCTTGAAATCTGCTGTAATTTACTTACCTTACTTTTTATCAACTGATAAAAAGTAAGGTTTTGTTGGAAATACTCTTCACAGAACCTCTAAAATCCCGAATCAGCTAATCTTAGTTATTGATATCGCTCCGTTTTTTTCGATTGAATAATCCAGACATACTTATTCCTGTCACCAGCAGACCAATCAATCCCAATCCATTAAAAATTGGGTAAATTGCTTCTAGATGTAAGATTTCTCCTGTATGAATTCTTAACAGCAAACTAGAAGAAAGCCCAGTACTAATTGGCCATTCTCTAACAATAGTCGTCAATATTCCCGTCAATACAGTTAACATTAAAGGTAGACAAATTATGATGCCAATCGTGCGGTGATACTTGCGAAATGATCGTTTCATAGTCATTTGCTACAAAGGCTATTATTTTTATACTAGTGGTTATTACAATTCGATGCTACTGAATTATGGAAAAATCATGTTTTTTTCCTGTAATTTGAGTTTTAGATGGATGTTTTTACCTTTGCAAATTTATTCTATAGCAATCCTATTTGAGTTGTGAAAAATATAGATTAGAAAACGAACCGCCAAGGACGCCAAGGACGCAAAGGAAAGAAAGAAGAAAGAGAGATATAATTTTCACGAATGATTTAGGACTGCTATATAAATAAGTATAGGGTTAAGTGATATATTTATCTAGGAAAAAGTAACCACAAAAATGTTGCTATTAATGCTGGTAAACAGCAGACTATTCACTTTCGTGAATTACAGCTTAATAATGAATGGAGGAGTTTTACAATGAAGAGTTTTCAACTAATTTCGAGCGTTGCGGGTATAAGCTTGATAGCTTTGCTAGGCTGCAACAGTCCCGAACAACCTACCACCCAAACTACCCCAGGGGTGACTCCTAATGCTAGCGCAGCATCAGCCCCAGCAACAACATCTACTACAGATAATAGTAGTTTATTAACTATAGTATCCAAAACTAAAGCCGCAGTTACATCTGGCAACTTTGTTCAAGCTAAAAAAGAATTTGACAAATTTGAGGATGCTTGGGAAGAAGTTGAAGACGGTATCAAAGTTAAATCTCGTAATAATTATGAAACTATAGAGACAAATATGGATCGGGTTACAGGAGAACTTAAAGCTTCTAAACCCCAAAAAGAAAAATTATTGACAACATTACAGTCATTAGAAAAAACGATTACTGCTGTTTCAAAATCTTAACTAAATGTGCATTCAAGTCATTTTGAATGCATCGCTGTCCTCCCTACCCGGAATCTACGGTGTACACACAAGTCTTTCTGACCCCCTCTAACTCCCCCGATGCCTTGGCTACGGTGTACACACAAGTCCTAAAAACCTAGCTTGATAAGACTTTCCTCGTTTTTCCTCGTTCCCAGTCTCCGACTGGGAATGCATTCATTGAGTCAGAGACTCAATATCTGACTGGAGGCAGAGCCTCTAAATCAGGCATTCCCATACTCTTCATGGGAACGAGATCAACGAGAAAACAATGGGAAATCAAGCTTTTTTCGACTTGTGTGTACACCGTAGGATGCCTTGGGGGAGAACTGGATATTTCCTCCCAATGCATCGGGGAAATTAAGGGGGGTAAATCCAGAGTTTAGGCTTCATTACCAAGATATGTGTACACCGTAGCTACCCTGAATGTACTCATAGGGTAGGGATAAGAGCGGTAAATTGAGTGTATAACCAAGCTCTACGAGTAAACGTGGTGAGTTTGAGAACCCAAGCAACCAGGATATTAAAGCGCTAGATCTCTTAAGAATCTCCGTCGCTGAGGAATAGAGAGTGTCAAATCTAAGTACAGCTTTGCGTAAAAGGGTAGCGTTTTTAATGCAAGCCAATGCATTAACATTGCAAGCCCATGCATTAACAAGGCAAGCCGACGCATTAACAATCCAAGCCGACGCATTAACAATCCAAGCCGACGCATTAACAATCCAAGCCGACGCATTAACAATCCAAACCGACGCATTAACAATCCAAACCGACGCATTAACAATCCAAGCCAACGCATTAACATTGTCGTGTATTGCCAATTATAATTCGGTACGGATTAATGAAATGCTGTACTAAGTTCTATTTACTTCAGAACCTCAAATTTTCCAATAGTCTATGTCCCTTCTCCACTTCCTTTTCAAAAAGATGCAGTATCTTGAGGAAAGGTAATTCTTCGGGTGTTGTTATACGCAATACTAAGATATTCTTGCTTTCTTCGCCAAGATTGTCATGGTTCAATTCGATGAACAGCTACGCCGCTTAGTTACAGAAGCCTGTGGACACCAACCTGGAAGCCCTCAGCGTCAGAAGCTGCTCACGCAAATTATTCGCTTGACAGCAAGTAGACTCTGGAGGGAAACTACTCCCTACTATCAAGACGCACTACAACAAACTTGGTTGTATTTCTGTCGCAATGTTTGTGAAGGTTTGACAGGCCAAATCTACGATCCAAATTATGGCAGTGTGATCACCTGGCTGAATGCTTACCTAAAACGGAGACTACAAGACTTTTACCTTAAGCAGAACCGAGAACAAGCCACAACAGTCCCTCTGAGAATTCGTCAGTCTACATCGGGTGGAACAAGTGAAACTATCGATCCTGTAGATAACCTACAGGCTAGCCCCCAAGCACCTCCGATTTTGGAAGAGTTGGAGATATGGGCAAAGACAGATTCGGATGGGGAACTGCGCGGTACTTACATTAAAGGGCGTCCAGATGTGAATTGCCAGGTGTTAATTCTCAAACGCTTACCCCCAGAAGTTAGCTGGAAAGATTTATCTGAGGAATTTAGGTTGTCAATTCCGACATTAAGCAGTTTTTATCAACGCCAATGTTTACCGCGTTTGCGTAAGTTTGCAGAATTGGAGGGATTATTATGACCGGTGCTGTTAGCAGATAGCCAGGGTTGAGCTAGTGCTGAGTCAGAAGTAGTACTGATGAATTTTCCCATTTTCAGCCGAGGTATTCACTCCTGGAATTGATTTGATGCCTCAGCCTAGTTAATTTTACTTTTTACTCATCACTCTTTCACTGGGTTTTTGATTAAGGTTAGCGATCGCTTTTTAACTACAATAGATTGCACGATCGGGTAGAGATAATCGTAGGGGCATAAGATGTTGTACCCCTACCCGCGTACTTCATTTACTTTGCTACTCAAGTTTCACTGCGATCGCCATAAATAATAAAATTGTGGAAGCTCAAAGATTGATGAGGAATGGGGATGGTAACATTAGCCTGTTAGCCTATAGTTCATCCTATGTGTTTCTGCTTATCACCTACCTCTCGTCATGCTTATGGCTAAAACAACTAGGATTTTTGGCGCGAATTCTCTAAAGTTTAAAAGCAGGAGTCGAGAAACGGCAAAGACGCGCTGGCTCACCTCCCTAGCTCACTTTTTACGTTTGCCTTTGTACTTCCTGGTCGCTTTGCTATGCATAGTCGGTTCGCCAGTGCTAGCAAAAGTTCCTGGCTCAATCAATTCTTTATCCCAACTGCCAATAAATAGTATAATATCGCTGGCTGTGCCCACTGATGCCGCCTCACTCTTACAGCAGGGCAAAGTTTTATACAGTAATGGCAACTTTGCCAAAGCTGTAGAAGTTTTACAACAGGCTGTCCAAATATATAAGCAGCAAGGGGAGAGCCTTGCACTAGCAGCCACATTGAGTAATCTTTCTTTAGCTTACCAGCAACTCGGTGCATGGAGTCAGGCGCAGCAGGCAATTACAGAAAGTTTAAATTTACTCCAAGGACAGGATAAAAACCAAAATCTGCAAATATTTGCCCAATCACTAGATATTCAAGGTCGTCTGCAATTGGCAATGGGAAAGTCCGAAGCGGCTTTGGCAACTTGGCAGCAGACAGAAGAAATTTACAAACAAGTAGATAATCAAAGTGGCGTGGTGCGATCGCTAATCAATCAAGCACAAGCTTGGCGCACCCAAGGATTTTACCCGCGAGCGTTCAAAACACTCGATCGAATAAGTCAGACGTTAAATTCTCAACCAGATTCTCTAGAAAAGACAGTGAGTTTGCGATCGCTCGGTGATGCCCTTTTGGTATTGGGCGATTTGAAAAAGTCACGCCAAGCATTAGACGAAAGTCTGATAATTGCTCAAAATCTCCAATCAAGCGCTGATATTGGGGCTAGTCTGTTCAGCTTGGGGAATAATGCCCGCAAACAAAATCAAAAAGAACAGGCGATCGCCTATTATCAAAAAACAGTCGCAGTATCTCCCTCACCCCTCACAAAAGTTCAAGCACAACTCAATCACCTGGGACTACTGATTAAAGATAAAGAATGGGCAAAGGTTCAAACTCTTTTGTCCTCGATTGAGTCGCAACTCACTCGACTTCCCCTCAGCCGTGCCAGTATTTACGCTCACGTTAACTTTTCACAAAGTTTAGCAAAAGTCAAGAGTGGTGTATTGCAAGCGTCCAGGCATAGTTTTTACGGAGGATTAAGTACAAAAGACTCAGCAAAATTACTCGCTAGTGCCATCCAGCAATCCCGCAGTTTAGGAGACAAGCGAGCAGAGGCTTATGCTCTAAAGAGTTTAGGCGGCTTGTACGAAGAAACCAGACAGTGGTCAGAAGCGCAAGACCTGACTCGGCAAGGATTAGCTTTGGCACAGAGTAGCAATGCACCAGAAATTACCTATAGCTTGGAGTGGCAGTTAGGTAGATTGCTTTGGGCACAACAAGATATTAATGGTGCGATCGCCGCTTATGATGCTGCTGTAGACACTCTTGAATCTCTCCGCAGAGATTTAGTAGTCAATAAAGATGTAGTGAACCAGGATATGCAATTTGACTTCCGGGACAGTGTAGAACCCGTCTACCGCCAGTCAGTAGAGTTACTGCTGCAATCTCAAAAAGGAAAACCAAACGACAAAATATTGGAGAAAGCACGCCAGCGAATTGAAGCACTCCAACTAGCCGAATTAGACGACTTCTTTCAGGAAGCTTGTCTGCAAGGTCAGAAAGTAGCCCTCGATCGAGTAGTAGACAAAGATAATACCAAGGCTGCCATCCTTTATCCAATTATTCTTCGTGACGAACTCCAGGTAATTGTCAAAATTCCTAAACAATCTCTGGAAAGCTACAGTACCAAGATTTCCCAAGCAGAAGTAGAAAAACTCTTAATAGAACTGCGAAGAAATCTTGTCGATCCAACTGCTACTAAGATCGTCCAAACCCAATCGCAAAAAGTTTACAGCTGGCTGCTTAAACCCATTGAGTCGCAATTGCAGCAAAGTGGCGTCGATACGTTAGTTTTCGTCCTAGATGGCCCATTACGCAATTTACCAATGGCAGCTCTCTATGACGGTAAACAATATTTAGTAGAGAAATATGCGATCGCCCTGAGCGTCGGTCTACAACTCCTCGACCCGAAACCGTTGGTAAAACAGCAACTTAGAGCGCTAACCGCAGGACTGACTCAGCCACCGCCAGGATTTCCCAAGTTTGCACCATTGCTGGCGATCAAATCTGAATTTGACGGTATTGCTAAAGCAGGAGTTTCGACAACCAGCCTATTGGATGGAGATTTTAAGAAAAAGAATTTGGAAAGTGAAATTGCTGCTGCTTCATTCAACATAGTCCATTTGGCAACCCACGGTCAGTTTAGTTCCCGCCTCGAAGACACTTTTATTTTAGATTTCGATGGTCAGATCAATGTCAAAGATTTTGATACTCTTTTCCGCAGTCAGGGTAAAACCGTAGTAGAATTATTGGTTTTGAGTGCTTGCCAGACAGCAACAGGAGACAGCCGTGCAGCACTCGGTCTAGCAGGAGCAGCTGTCCGAGCTGGGGCACGTAGTACCATCGCTTCCCTGTGGCAAATTGATGATGAATCAACAGCGATGTTTGTTAGTGCCTTCTATCGAGAACTCAAGAGTGGCAAAATCACCAAAGCCGAAGCAGTCCATCGTGCCCAACTACAACTGCTGAAACATCCCAACTACAGAGCGCCAAGCTTTTGGTCTGCCTATGTATTGATTGGCAATTGGTTATGATTTGGGGAGCCAATCTTCGTAAGCGATCGCTCAAATTGTCCGCTCAAAATTTGGCCAACTATCTGCTAGTTGATAAACCGCTTTTAGCAGCTTGAAGCTATCTTCATAAAAGTATAAATACTCAAAATCTCTATCTCTGAGATGATTTCAATATACAATCTTTGAATTTTATGGGATATTTTTACCTAATCCCCAGTCCCCAATTCTCTTTTTCCAGTATTCAGTTTTTTTTTCCAGTGTTCAGTTTTGTGGCATAAATTTATTGAATGCGGGTGATATATACATAGCAGCATTGAACCCTAGAAATTGACTTATGAATAACTCCACCTATCAGCTAGATGATTTCGCTTTAACATTGCCGATTTCCCAAACAGCTCGCATAACTGCCCAGCAATTTGCTAACCAGCAACCAAATCTTGAAAAAGCAGAGCAAGTCCGGCTGAATACTTTAGCTGTATGGGTGGTGAATGACTACTTGCAGATGATGGATATTCCTACCGATCTTCAAGCTAGTGACAGTTGGAACCCGATCGTGCGCCTTTGTGGGGATGTCGCTGATTTAGAACTGCCCTCAGTTGGCCGTCTGGAGTGTCGCCCTGTCCGTCTGCATCAGCAGATATGTTTTATTCCTCCAGAAACTTGGGAAGAACGGGTGGGTTATTTAATAGTTCAATTTGATGAATCGCTCGAAGAAGCAAGGCTGCTTGGTTTTATCCCTACTGTAGCAACTGAAACAGTTCCTTTAGCGCAACTGCAACCATTGGAAGCGTTTATTGACCACATCTGGGAACTGCGTCAATCCCCACTGAATTCATTCGTGAATTTGAGTCAATGGTTTGCTGGTATATTTGAGACGGGTTGGGAAACTATTGAATCGCTGTGGAATGTGCCGGAACTCATGCCAACTTATGCCTTTCGCAGTATTGAAACTTTAGAATTAGATACCCTCAAAGAATCAGAATCAATTACTAAACGGGCAAAAGTGATTGATTTAGGTATCCAAATCCACAACCAACCTGTGATGTTGATTGTGGAAATCAGCCCCGAAAAAGATCGACAAACTAGTATTCATATCCAATTGCACGCCACTGGAAATCAAATTTACTTGCCACCAGGAGTTCATCTCACTGTTATAGATAGTTCAGGAGCAATATTTCTTGACGCTCAATCTAGAAAATCAGACAACTACATTCAGTTGCAGTTTCGTGGTGAACCTACAGAGCAATTTAGTGTTAGGGTCGCCTTGGAGAATACCAGTATTACCGAATATTTCCGAATTTGAAATATGTAGCTATCTTCCTGCTTTGTCGGTAATTTATTAAATGATAATTCATTAATTGAAAATTAAAAATTAAAAATCCAAGCCAGTTTTTGGGGATTTGGAAAAAAATCTGGAGACGCTTGTGAAGCTTGCGATCGGACATTAGAACAGGGCACGATCTTGGATGGGGAAATAGCGACGGTTATGGGTAAATTAGTGGCGATCAAATTTGGAGAGGGTAGTTTTGAGCAGGGGTTTGCTGTCACCCTTCAAATTGGTGAAGAACACGAGCGTGCTACAACCGAAATCACCGGGAGGCTCCCTTCATTCCCGGAAATGCCGCTCTATTATAGTCATTGGCAGTCTAGTTATCGGCAGATAGGCAATCGTTATCGTCTCCATGCTGACCAAATGCAGGTGACGAATGTATCGATGGTGCAAGACTGCGAAAACACTTCTCATATTTTGCGCGCACGCTTTAATACCTGGCTGCGAGCAGAGGAGTTTCGCCCTTTGAGGGAAAAATGGTTAGAAAGATTATCGTCCAGTGATGAAGTACGGGTGATTCTGCAAACAGAAAATAGCCAATTACAGCTATTACCTTGGCATCTTTGGGACTTGTTAGAACGCTATCCCAAAGCTGAAATTGCCCTTTCTTCACCATCCTACGATCGCATTCACAAGCCACGCACTCTCAATCAATTAGTCAATATTTTGGCAATTGTGGGCAATAGTAAAGGGATTGACACCCAAGCCGATCGAGCTTTACTGCAACAGTGTAGTAACGCAGAGGTGAGCTTTTTGGTAGAACCACAACGTAAGGAATTGACTGACCATCTCTGGGGAAAAAACTGGGATATTCTCTTCTTTGCCGGACACAGTTCTAGTAACAAAAATGGAGAAAGCGGACGAATTTACCTGAATAGAACTGATAGTCTTACCATTGGCGAGTTAAAGTACGCTCTCAAAAAAGCCATTGAAAACGGTTTGCAATTAGCTATATTCAACTCCTGTGATGGATTGGGGTTAGCGCGAGAATTGGCTGATTTGCAAATTCCTCAAATAATTGTCATGCGCGAACCCGTCCCAGACCAGGTTGCGAAGGAGTTTTTAAAATATTTTCTCCAAGGCTTTGCTGGTGGCGAGTCTTTATATCAAGCGGTACGCCAAGCGCGGGAACGCTTGCAAGGACTTGAAGATAGATTTCCTTGTGCAACTTGGCTACCAGTGATTTGCCAAAATCCGGCGCAGATACCACCGACTTGGGATGAATTAAGGTCTACAAAATCTGAAGATGAAGAGCAAGCAAGTTTACCTTTGTCTAACAGACGCAAATTTAAGAGAACTGTGTTATTCAGCTTGGCAGTTACAGCTTTGGTTTGTGGCGTTAGATTGGTGGGATTGCTAGAAAATCCAGAGATTCAAGCCTTTGACCTGATGATGCGATCGCGCCCCGCAGAAGGACTCGATCCCCGACTGTTGATCGTCACAATTGACGATGAGGATCTGGCGACTCAAAGACAAAATGGCGAGTCCTTGATTGGAGCTTCTATTTCTGAAAAATCTCTCAATAAATTCTTAGCAAAACTGAATCAATACCAACCCCGCGCGATCGGCTTAGATATCTACCGTGATTTTCAAGCCAAAGAGCCAGATTTAATTACTCGTCTCCAGCAAACTCAGAACTTGGTTGGCGTATGCAAGGGAAGCGATCGCACAGGAAATATCAAAGGTATTAAGCCGCCACCAGAAATCCCTCTAGGAAATCTGGGATTCAGTGACTTTATTCACGATCGCGATGGAGTTATTCGTCGGCATCTTCTGTTCATGAATCAAGAGACGACATCATCGTGTTTTACTCCATATTCCTTCAGTTTACAACTAGCATCCCTTTATCTGCGCCCTTTAGGAATTCAAACAAAGTTCACCCCTGAAGGAAATTTGCAGTTGGGTAAGACTATTTTTCCGAATCTGAAGTCTCGTACTGGTGGCTATCAAGATATCGATGCTAATGGCGGTCAAATCTTACTCAACTATCGTTCTTCAAAAGAAATAGCCGAACAGGTAACGCTAACGCAATTTTTATCTGGTCCGATTAACCCTAACGCCATCAAAAACCGGATTGTTTTGATTGGTGTGACTGCAAAGGGAGATTCTCCAGACACTTGGTCTACACCTTATGGCATTCCTTTAGACGAGCAAATGCCAGGAGTACTGGTACAAGCTCACATGGTCAGCCAGATCCTTGGTGCAGTTCAGGATGGGCGACCGTTGCTGCGAGCTTGGTCATGGTGGGCGGAGGTAGTCTGGATTTGGGGCTGGTCTTTGATTGGGGGAATACTGGTTTGGCGCAGACTTTCCTTACCCTGGTTGGCATTGGCAATCGGTGTTACTTCTAGCGTTTTGTATGTAGTTTGCTTTGGTCTGTTAATTTCAGGTGCTTGGGTACCTTTTGTACCGTCGGCTTTATCGCTCGTAGCGATGGCGAGTTTGATGTCAATTTATAATCATTCAAAAATAAAAGTCCGGGCGGGGAATCGGGAGCTAAAGGAGATGAAACTGAATAACTAATGTCCAATCTAAAATCCTAAAATCGTATGAGGTCAGGTTTCTATGAATTTAAATTCACAACCGATAAAACTGTTTTTAGTAGTAGCTTTTAGTTGTACAAGCTTATTAGTTAGTCTGACTCCAATACTGGCAAAACCAACTCCTAATCGCTCTGACGCTAAAACAACCCTTGCTCAAGCCACAACTTTTACTCAACCTCCAATTCCAGCTGGCTCACCTCCTGGAGGTCGCGTTCGTGGTGGAGCAAAGCGCGGGGAATTGGCTGCATGTCCACTTACTAAAATTGACTTGACTGCTTTAGTACCTTTTACTCAGGAAGCTAACTCAGTGATTAATGTCTGGGGACAAACAACAGTAGAACATCCAAGTTGGTTTTTCTATGTGCCATATACCAAAGATTCGCCATATACAGTTGAATTTGTGCTGCAAGATGGGGACGCTAACGAGGTATACAAAAAAGCGATCGCTTTATCAGATAAGCCAGGAGTCATCCGCGTTTCTTTGCCTGGCAATGCACCCGGTTTAGCAGTAGATAAACAATACCGTTGGTTTTTCACCATTAACTGTGACAAGCAAAAGAACTCGCCTCCAAGTTTTGTTGAAGGGGTAATAAAACGAGTTAATCTGAGTCAAGCAACAGTCAAAGAAATAGAAACGGCAGAACCTCTAAAGCGCTATGCTATCTATGCCCAAAATGGGATATGGTACGAGGCACTGACGACCTTAGCTGAACTGCGTCAAAAAAATCCTCAAGATGCAGCCCTGAAAGTAGAGTGGCGAAATTTGTTAAGCAGCATCCGCTTAGATGATGTTGCCGGAGAACCGATTCTTCCAGGAACACCTTAAACTAGGAAAATAATGTTTAGTCAAGCCAATATTTAATGTAGAGACGTTGCAATACAACATCTCTACAGATGTGTTGTTTAGTTTGCAGCGGCACTTACTAAACCATTGTGCCTGAGCAAAGCGATCGTACTTGGTTCGCGACCCCGGAAAGTTTTAAACACCTCCATTGGATGCTTGCTACCACCGAGTGCTAGCACCGTATCCCGATAACGCCGACCTGTAGCTTTTATAGCTTCTTCATTTTCTAGCCCAGCTTCTTCAAAAGCAGCAAAAGCATCAGCGCTAAGAACTTCAGCCCATTTATAACTGTAGTAACCTGCCGCGTAACCACCCTCGAAAATGTGCCCAAAAGAACACAGTATTGAATCTTCTGGAAGCGGTGGTAAAACAGTAGTAGTCTTAGCTATGCGATGACGCACATCTGCTGGAGTTTCATTGCTGCCGGAACGATAGCGGTAGTGTAGTTCTAAATCAATACTGCTAAGGTGAATTTGCCGTAACATACCAGTACCACTCATATAATTACGCGCCGCTAGCAGCTTTTGATAATAATGCTCTGGTAGGGCTTCTCCAGTTTCGTAATGTTTAGCCATGCCAAACAAAGTAGGTCGCTCATAACACCAGTTTTCCATAAACTGACTGGGTAGTTCCACTGCATCCCATTCCACATTATTGATGCCTGCGGCTCCAGCATAGTCAACCTTGGTGAGCATGTGGTGCAATCCATGACCAAACTCGTGGAATAAAGTCTCTACTTCATAGAAAGTCATCAAACTCGGCTTGCCATCTACTGGGGGAGTTTGGTTACATATCAAATAAGCCACAGGCAACCGGATGCCAGTTGCACCATTTTCAGTTTTGGCACGATTGATGCATACATCCATCCAAGCACCACCGCGTTTTTCTGCTGGACGGCTATAGGGGTCTAAGTAGAAGTAGGCTATGGGAGAACCAGTTTCATCGGCTATTTGGAAATAACGGACATCCTCATGCCATACTGGGGCTTGACCATCGGCAGGGGTTACTGTAACACCAAACAGCCGCTTAACAAGTCCAAACAAGCCATCTAGCACTTGGGGAAGGGGAAAATAGGGACGTAATTCTTCAGCGGTAAAGGCAAATTTTGCTTCTCGTTGGCGTTCTGCCCAAAAGCTGATGTCCCAATGTTTTAAATCCTGATATTCTTCTCCATAAGATGCAGCGAAAGCTTGGAGTTCTTTTAAATCTTTGACAGCAGCATCATAACTGGCCTGGCGTAGTTCTTCTAATAGCGCTTCGACTGCCTCAACATTAGGAGCCATTTTACTTGCAAGGCTCAACTCGGCAAAACTCTTAAACCCAAGTATATCTGCGAGTTCTTGCCGTAACTCCAAAATACGCACAATTAACGGGTTATTATCTAAATCGCCACTAGAAGCACGAGTGATATGAGCTTTGTAGAGCTTTTCACGCAAATCTCGACGGGTGCTGTGCTGCATGAAAGGGCCGTAGCTGGGGAAGTCTAAAGTAATGCGCCAAGGGCCATTTTCTGGTGTGGCGTTCTCTTCTCCAGCAGCTCGTGCAGCTTGAGCGGCTAAACTCACCAAACTTGGTGGTAAACCGTCAATTTCCGCTTTTGTTGTCAGGGTTAAGCTAAAGGCTTTCGTGGCATCAAGTACATGGTTAGAGAATTTAGTAGAAAGTTCTGCCAACTCCATCTGAATGGCGTTGAAACGGTCTCTTGCCTCTCCTTTTAAGCCAACACCAGAAAGTTCTGCATCTCGAATGGCAGCTTCTACAATGCGCTGTTGGGCTAATTCTAAAGTTGCCCAACTATCACTGCTACGGAGTACCTTAAAAGCATTGTAGATGGGTTGGCTTTGACCGAGTTTGTTGATAAATTGTACAACTAGTGGCTGTACGATTTCATGAGCTTCGCGCAGTTCCGGGCTATTTTTAACACCCATTAAATGATTTACCACCCCCCAACTCCAGGTAAGCCGTTCCGTCACCTTTTCTAAGGGTTCTACTAAACCACTCCAAGTGGGCTGTACATTAGCCTCTAAGGTGGCAAGTTGTTGGTCAAGTTCTGCTAGCAACTGATTGAAGGCGGGTACTACTCGTTCTGGTTTAATCTCTGTAAATGGAGGTAAACCAGTGCCTTGGAGTAAGGGATTATCGGAAATAATGGTACTTGCACTCATGATTTTGTGTGAACTGCGAACGAAAAAAAATCATTGTTGATTTTTATTTATATATCTTCTAATGTAACGATCGCTGTGCTATTTAGTATTGCCATTGTGGCAAAAAAGTAAAAAAAACGATAATTCCTCACAAAAGTATCCCAATACGACTATTTTGTTTGGTGTTTGAACAATATTGTCGGGGACTGGGAACTGAGCAGGAAATCCTCCCCTCTGCTCCCTTCGTTTACTCGGCAATTTTAGAAATGTTAGGGAAAGTCTCTAAGATAATATAAATGCACCCATCCTCGACTCTGATACTATCTAGCTATATATTTGCGATCGCATTTGCTGGGTGCTTCGTACTATAGTAGATGACTAAAGGCGATGCCTATGGCGGGCTACGCCTACGCAAAAAGACGCGATCGTGTATTATGTCAAACAGGTAACTCCTCCGTCAGCATGGGCGTTACCTTGAAAGCGCAGTTTCAGCCCGATAATTGCACGTTTTCAAGGCGTAGAAGCGTACAAATCAACTGAGCGTCAGCGAGCGTCCTTAGCAAACCGAAAAGGAAGGCTCCAGATTTCCATATTTATGATATTATTTGGCAACTCATCTTTTTACTCGTAAAATCGAAGACAAGATCAAGGTCAGTAGAAAAGAGTCCCTAAATTAATGAATACGTTAATCAGTCAGGGTGGAAGAGCTATCACTAAATTTCAGATGGTAGACCGGATAAACGATATAGCTTGGCAAGCTCACCAAGGCAGCGTTGCGGCGATTATTCAGCTATTGAACGAAAAGCTAGCCCAGTCTTGTGTCAGAACTAGAGCCATTTTTTCTGATGGTGTCTTACAAATTCTGTGCGAGGCAGCTAAAGTAGAGCAACTTGAGCAATCTCCCCTGGTAGAACAAATCCAGCAAATTCTTGAATCTATCGCCCCGCGTCACATTCGCCGCGTCAAAATCAACAGTCGGATTGTTCGAGAACAACAATTGCTGTGGTTAAAAGAAATAGATAGCGATCGCGAAAATCAATTGCTTTGGTCACAGGAAATTACATTAATTCAGCCAAATATTGTAAAGCAATTAATTAAAGATTTCACAGAAGCTCAAGCTGAACTAGGAAAACCAAATTATCCTAAAACTCAAGTATCTCGTCCTTTAGTACTCATTAACAAAGAAAAATACAAAAATAAACCTAAAACAAAGATATTAGCAGCAGCTGGTTTATTCTCGTTGTTATTGCTTAGTTGGGTTGTTTATGCCCAGCTAGGTAATAAACTGAAAAATCTAATACAACCAGAAACTTCCAAATCTTTAACTACAGAAAATACCAACGATAGCAAAGCCCAAACACCATCTCGTCCTAACAATAGCTTTTCTGAGCCATCGGACGATCCATTTCAAATATCTGTGCGAATTGCCAACCAAGCTTCTGCATCTGGAAAAACAGCTACAACCTCAACTCAGTGGTTAGAGATTGCTGCTAAGTGGCAACGGGCTTCAGATTTAATGAGTACGGTACCACAAACCCACAGCCGTTATCAAGAAGCCAAGATTCGTACTCAACTTTATAAAAAATACAGTGAGGCGGCACAGAAAGAAGCAGATAAGAGCAAATCTTAGTTTTTTCTGATTGGAAGACTTCGATTAGTGATTAGTATTCCAGCGGTAGTTAATGGATTATTTACTTTACTTATCACGCTTGATCCAAGCGCATAAAACGAATTTCAATGGCTAACGTTTTTCTTGGGGAATAGGAGCAAATTCCCCACTTGATAATATTAGTTATACCGCCGAATAGGCGCTCAAGGGTTCTAGATAACACATACAGCAGCTTGCAAGTAACTGAGATACAAAATGCAGGACTCACGCATCAGATATAAAGAATTTCTACCTCCTGCCTCAAAGCCTATAGCTCAATACATTTCAGTTAAGCGTTTCTTCCTTCTCTTTGCGTCCTTTGCGTCCTTCTCTACGAGACGCTGCGCGATGGCGGTTCGTTAAAAAAATTGACTTTGGCAAAGGATTTTAGCCTTAACCCAAGCGTATTAGCCTATCGCTTTGTACTTATGCAAAAGAAAACTGCTGTATTTAATTTCTGAAGATATCTATAAAAAAATCGACTTTATTCACAATAAAGTCGATTTAATCAAGCAGATTAATTTGTAGGGTCAATCTAAAATCCAAAATGTGTATGTCCCCTAACTCAGGAGTTCTCCTGTTTCTTGCAGGGAGTGCAAGCGGCGGTAAATACCCTCGTGACGCAAGAGTTCATCGTGGCTACCCACTTCTACAATCTTTCCTTGCTCTAAAACGACAATTTTATCAGCTTCCCGGACTGTGCTTAAACGGTGGGCAATAACAATGGTGGTGCAAGTGCCCTGAATAGATCGCATCGCTAGCTGAATTGAGCGCTCAGACTCATAATCTAAACTAGAGGTGGCTTCGTCAAAAATCAGCACGTCTGGTTCCACTAACAACGCTCTAGCAATTCCCAAGCGTTGTCTTTGTCCTCCAGATAACCTGACACCTCGTTCTCCCACGACAGTGTAATAACCTTTGGGTAAGTGCTGCACTACTTCATCGACCCTGGCAATTCTACAAGCTTCCTGAACCTGCCCGAAAGTGGCATTTGGTCTGCCGTAGGTGAGGTTATCCAATATAGTACCGTTGAAAACGTCTACTTCTTGGTGAACGATCGCTAGCCTTCGTCTATACTTACCTACATCCAAAGTGCGAATATCTTGACCATCAATCAGAATTTGACCTGCTTGAGGTTCAAAATATCGCAACAGCAATTTTACTAAAGTAGACTTACCAGAACCGGAACGTCCCACTAATGCCACTGTTTGGTATGGCTCAATCAACAAGTTGATATCTTGCAAAACTTGACGGTTGGCATCATATCCAAAACTGAGGTGTGACAACTCAACTTTTCCAGTAAATTTATAAGGTGATTCTGTCTGGTTGCTCTCTTCTAAAAGACTAGCTGAATCAGATGCAGTTGGCTCTTGCAGAAATTCATGAAACCGCAGCATGGGAGAATAACGACGGGCAAAAACTTCTGCCAAATTACTAATAGGTTCTAATTCGGCATAAGCCATGCTAGAAAGAGTTAAGGTCATGACAAAGTGACCGAGAGAAATTCTCCCATTTACTGTTGCTGCTAAAGTCAAACCCAGAATTGTAAATACACAAAACTGAATTACGGTTCTTTGCCAAGTACCCAATATCGTATAACCTTTGTGGATGCGATAATCAAGCACCATTAGTTCGCGATCCAAACGTTGCTTTTGCCGCTTCAGTTCCCTAGCTTCTGTAGCAAAGGCTTTTACCGTTTTGATATTGGTGATTAATTCGGAAGTGCGGCTTTCGGTGTCTTCTCCATACTTATCCAGACGACTTTCGTGCCTAATTAGCTGTTGTAAACTCCTCAAGCTGAAGCTGAGAATAATTACAAAGGAAATTAGATATAAAATTGCAATCCGCCACTCAATGAACAAGATAAACACAAAAATCCCCAGCACACGAGCCAGTTTAGGAATCAACTGTCCGGCAACTTCAGGGTAACTAAAAGTATGATTAGAAATACCTCTAGCTACTCTTCCGGCAATGCGTCCAGGATTATTTTCATCATAAAATTCTAGTGGCAGAGTAAGAACTTTAGCGATCGCTGTTTCGTTTTTTTCTCGACGCGACCTGAAGGCTATATCCCAATGAAACCAATTGGTTAACCAGGGTTGTGTTGGCGCTCTCACTATGGTGACAACGAAAATTAAACCCAGTAATACACCCAAAGATAGAGTTTTATTAACTGGGTAATTGGTGATGTCCGAAAAAGTTGCGATCGCACTTTGAAGTGGTTTATCCAAGGGTTGAGCAGACAAAACGTTTAATATCTGCCCGATCGCATAAGGAACAACCAAATCAATAACTTCGTAAATGCTAGATGCTGTAATACTGAAAACACCCTGCTTCCAGTAAGAGCGAAAGTAATTGACAATATCTCGAAATTTGGCCATGATGCACACCGTCCAAGAGCGCGATCGTAAAACTTGGATTTTATATACTACAAATGTATTACAAAGTAGTCAAGAGCTAGATGACAAATCACTCTTTGGGAGTAGTTGGTAGTTCTTGAAGGAAAAATTCGAGGCGATAGCGGTAGAGAGCAACTGGTTGAGAACCCGCTTTAAAATAATCTGGATCTTGGGGTGAAAGATAAACAGCAGTAACTTGATCTGCTTCAATCGCCGGATTAGATGTTGAAACTTTATGATAAGCCGTAGTCGATTCTACAGAGTTTAAATAGGGGCGTGAGCCACCTTTAAATAGTTGTTGAAACACTTCTGTGGTGATGAACTTGCCATTAGGGGTAGTTTCTGTAGCACGTGCAGTCACAATAGAAACTAGTTGGCGACTGCCACGCAAGAACGTAATTTGACGATTAGGTGAATCTGGATCTACTTTGACTAATAACACTGCTTCATCCCCTAAATAAGCTCTTGCCAAATTCAAGCTATTAAATGCTCTATCTGCTACTAAATTTGGGGATTTGTAACCTATCTGAGGAAGTATTTTTAACCCAGAAATAGATGGTTGCTCTTTCACAAATCTTACTACAAAACTCACAGGTTGGTTTAATTGTCGGCGATTACCTTCAAACCCTGGTGTTACAATCTCTGGTGCTAAAGGCGCAGCTAAATCTACTAAGGTACTTGTAACTTTCCAAGTTCCAGCCATCCATTCAGGGTAAACCAAATCACCCGAAGCCGGTTGCACTGAAGTTAGTTTTTCCCATTGGGGAAAATTTGCTAACCTTTCAGATAACTCTCCTGCAAAAGCTTCACCACCCCACAATAGGAAAAAAAACAGCAAGCAAAAACTCCAAATTACCTTCATTACAAGCATTAGCAGTTTTGTATTTAATGTTTATTATTTATCGATTAAAAATTAAAACTTTGTAATGAGATAATTAGCCCTATCCCGAATTTATAGTGATAGCATGACATTGGCATTAGGCATGATTGAAGTTTATGGCGTTCCCACTGCTGTGGAAGCAGGAGATGCCATGTGTAAAGCTGCCCGTGTAACCCTTGTTGGTTATGAAAACACTGATTTGGGACGAATTACTGTCTTAATTCGAGGAGCTATAGGCGAGGTGAATGTAGCAGTGACAGCAGGATTAAAGGCGGTGATGCGAGTTGACGGTGGCGAGGTACTTTCTCATCACATTATTCCCCGTCCCCACGAAAATTTAGAATATATTTTACCGATTCATCGCAGCGTTAATATCGAGCAGTTCAGTGCAGATATCCGATTTCCTCCACCCCTATCAGTTTAGCTGTATTAAATTTCTGCTGGTAAAGGTTCCCAAAGTTCGCCATACTTCTCTTTTAGAGTTTCCCAAGCTTCCACTTGTCCTAGTTCATATTCTCCTGGTTTACCCCATTGCAAAAAGAGGCTTAAAGCAGCTTCTTGCTTATCATCTAAAAACCGAATAGCATAGGTTGTAAAGTTACCTCTCTTAGCTTCACCTGTTTCAAATTTCACCTGAGTTATTTTGTCCATATTCAAGTGAAACTCAAAGCCTTCAGTATGCATATTCGCATATTTACCTTTAGGCAATTCTGCATAAAATAACTTTTCTACCTTACCTCGTGCTTCTAAAACAGCAGCACTACTAGTAACAATTAAACGCAACGTTCCAAGAGTCTCGCAAGCTTCTAAAAATTCTTTCAATGTTGTGGTCATTTGTCATTTGTCCTTTGTCACTTGTCACTTGTCATTTGTCATTTGTCATTTGTCATTTGTCCTAGCCTGCGGGTAGCCGCTGGCGCGTCTACGTCATTTATTAGTTTTTTACTAATGACTAATGACCAATGACTAATGACTAATAACTATTTTTCATATTGTTCATAAGCCGCAACAATACGCTGAACTAGAGGATGGCGTACCACATCTCTTTGGGAAAATTCGCAAAAGGCAATGCCTTCAACGTGTTTTAAAATTTGTAAAGCCACTCCTAAACCTGATTGTTGGTGAAGTGGTAAATCAGTTTGTGTCATGTCGCCTGTAATCACCATCCGCGAACGGAAACCCAAACGAGTCAAAACCATTTTCATCTGAGCGGGTGTAGTATTTTGAGCTTCATCTACAATTACAAAAGCGTTATTGAGGGTGCGTCCCCGCATATAGGCGAGTGGTGCAACTTCAATCACACCGCGTTCCATTAAACTGGGTACTTTTTCTGGGTCGATGAATTCATAAATAGCATCGTAAAGTGGGCGAAGATAGGGATTCACTTTCTGCTGTAAGTCTCCAGGCAAAAAACCGAGTTTTTCACCGGCTTCGACGGCAGGGCGAGTTAGAATTAGCTTTTCAACTTGGTTGGCAAGGAGTGCCTGCACGGCGACAACAACAGCGAGATAAGTCTTGCCGGTACCAGCAGGACCAATTCCAAAGGTGAGATCGCGTTTGCGGAGTGCGTCAATATATTGGCGCTGGCGGAAGGTTTTGGCACGGACTTCTTCACCCCGGCGACTTTTGGCGAGGACATTTCGCTGTAAATCTTGTAGTTCTCCTTGCCGATCGCTATCTATGGCTTGACGGGCTGTTAAAATATCGGCACTGGAAATAGTATTGCCTTTAATCCAGAGGTCTTCAAGCGATCGCACTAATCGAGAAGCCAGATCGATTTGCTTTTCAGTACCAGAAATCACTAATTCCTGTCCGCGTAGCACTAAAGCGGCTCCTGTTTGCCGAGATAGGATTTTGAGATTTTCTTCTCCATCTCCGCCAAGAGCGATCGCACTGGTAACATTCGGCAGCTGAATTGTTAAGGCACCTGCCATAGTATTTCTTAATTGTTGAGGATCTGTATTTGACAAAGGTTAATATTTTCTCGCTAACGGCGAAATTATGCTTTTATTACCTACATTTTGAAAAATATTTGCAACAAATTAATCGTCCGTAGGGGCGTACAGCTTGCCCTCATCCCCTAACCCCTTCTCCCATGTTGGGAGAAGGGGAACTGGAGAATTTTCTCCCCTCTCCCAACATGGGAGAGGGGCTGGGGGTGAGGGCATAGCCCCTACTGGTGAAGAGTTCAAAAAAAGATTTAAAAATCTTTTTGCTACTTTCTATCTTTATAAAAATTCTGAGCGGAGGTAACAACAACCGCTCAGATTTACTTTCTAGTTTCAACCTAACGGAGGCGCGGTTTAACAATGGGTTTAGGCCCATCATTTCGCGGTTCTCTCTTAGTCGGCGGTGGCGATCGCTCTTCTGTCTCTTCATCAAAAGACATACCCTCGCGGCCCGGCGTGGTGCTGCCGTAGATATCCAGGTATGTTGATTGCCCAGCTGCGGCTGCGGCTGCGGCAATTACTGTACGAATCGCCTGAATATTGCGTCCCCCTCGACCAAACACTTTTCCTTTATCTGCGCTTTCAAAGGCGATGCGAACCCAAACCCGGTTAAGGGCCTGAGAAATTTCACAATCGACACTTAATGTCTCTGGAGATTCCAAAAACGGCTGCACCAAAAACCGAACCAGCTCAACATAGTTGGGGCTAGCTGTTGGGAGTTTTGTTCCGAAATTATGATGCGGCTGTTGCACTGACCTGCTCAAAAACATTAGCTTTTACTAGAATGCGACGAACGGTATCAGTGGGTTGAGCGCCTTGTTGTAGTCGCTTGACGATACCGGGAACGTCTAGTCGCACTTCATCAGTTCTGGGGTTATAAAAACCCAATTCTTCTAAGGGACGGCCATCGCGGCGAGCGAGGTTGTTAATGGCGACAATGCGGTAACTTGCTTCCCGCTTTTTACCGAATCTTTTCAAGCGCAGTTTGATCATGGTTGAAGAATCATTCTCCTGTTGTTAGATATTAGTTAGCAACTAATTGGTGAGGAAGTAACCTAAATCTGGCTGCTGCCGAGAAATTGAGGGTTAGTTTCCTCTGCTAATAAATTCTGAGGTCGAAATGCTAATTTTAGCACTGCCTAGCATTTGCTGCTATTTGTCATTAGTGATTAGTCCTTTGTCCTTTGTCATTGGTTAATGACCAATGACCAATGACTCTTGACTAAAGATTGCCAAAGCCTTTTTTCTTTTTATCTTTGGGTTTTTTCTTTTTCGTGGCTGGGACACCATCATAACCTCGCCATCCGGGGGCTGCGGGACGATTACCAGCACCTGCGAAGGCGTTGCCCATACCGCCACCGCCAAACATTCCCGGCATTCCAGGGAAGCCGCCTTGACCCATTTGCTGCATTAGCGATCGCATTTTTTGGAAATCACCCACCAGTTTGCTCACATCTGACTCTCTATAGCCGGAGCCAGCAGCAATCCGCCGCCGCCGACTGGGAGAACTGGCTAATAAATCGGGGTCGTGGCGTTCTTGGCGAGTCATGGAGTTAATCATCGCCTCACAGCGCTTTAACTGGGTTTCTCCCTGTTTGAGTTGATCGTCTGAGAGCTTGTTCATCCCTGGAATCATCTTGATCAAGCCTCCCAGAGAACCCATGTTCTTCAGCATCCGCAACTGCTTGAGAAAGTCAGTAAAGTCAAACTTTGCTGACAAAATTTTCTCCTGCATTTTCTCAGCATCAGCTAAGTCAAACTCTTCTTGGGCTTTTTCTACCAAAGTGAGAACATCACCCATACCGAGAATCCGCGATGCCATGCGATCGGGATAAAACGGTTGCAGTGCCTCGACTTTTTCACCCACGCCCACAAATTTAATCGGCGCTCCCGAAATTTTTCGCACTGAAAGCGCTGCACCACCACGGCTATCACCATCCAGCTTGGTGAGAATTGCCCCAGTAATTCCGATCTGATCGTGGAAGGTGCGGGTAAGATTTGCCGCCTCTTGACCAGTCATCGCGTCCACCACCAACAGAGTTTCATGGGGTTGAACGGTTGCTTTGATGCGGGCTAATTCCGCCATCATATCTTCGTCAATTTGCAGGCGTCCAGCAGTATCAATAATTACTGTGTTGACACCTTCTGCCCTAGCGCGTTCTACACCTTGTCGAGCAATTTCTACAGGATCGGCGTCGCTTCCTAGTTCAAATACTGGTACGTCAATTTGCTTACCCAACGTCACCAATTGGTCGATCGCTGCTGGGCGATATACATCTGTCGCCACCAACAAGCAGCTACGGTCTAATTTACGGAGATGTAAAGCTAACTTAGCGGTAGCTGTGGTTTTACCAGTACCTTGTAAACCAGCCATTAGCACGATGGTAGGCTGTTCCGGGGCTTCTGCTATGGGAACATTTTCTTCTCCCATCACCTGCACTAGTTCATCGTGAACAATTTTGATGAACTGTTGGTCAGGTCGCACGCCGGCAACCACCTCGGCTCCCTGTGCCTTGGCTTCGACTTCGCTAATAAAATCTTTGACTACCTGGAGATTGACATCTGCTTCCAACAAGGCGCGGCGCACTTCGCGCAATGCATCTTGAATGTTGGATTGAGAAATTTTGTCCTGTCCTCGCAGTTTTTTCCAGGCGGATTCTAAACGGTCAGATAATGCATCAAACATAATGTAATTACAGGTAGTTCGCCAATGAGGAATTTTGAACCGCCGATGAATGCGATTCCGAATTTCCGCTAAATTTTAAACGTGCTATTTACCAGCTTAGTAGTTTTCACGGCGACTGTAGCAACCAGATACCTACCGTTATTGAAGTAGTAAACCGTCCTTTGGGTGTAAATTTTGATTTTTCAAGGGGAAAAATGCCAGCACTACAGATAAATTAAGGATTTTAGTGTGAATAGTTGAGAAAGCGCAGGATAGCAAAAATATATGAAAGAATATAGAGCATATATGTGCGACTTTGGACATCAGTGGTCTATTTTTAAGGATAAACAAGACCCTGAAGATGAAGGAGACTGCATATGCTCAGAAGGTCATCCCGCAGTAATGCTCAAAAAGGAACCAGCAGTTGATGATGTTCAAATGACTTTTAGACCAGCAGGTAGAGTAGTAGATACAGTCAAGCAGCAGGTTCATGGACGAGGCAAATACTACATAATAATCTCCAACTTAGCAGGCACACAGGAGAGAGTTTCAAAAAAAGTATATTCTTGGGAAGAGGTATATCAAATTGGTAAAAGGTTTGATAAACGTTCATTTGAATGGGCATTAAACTATTGGCAAAGTCTTTCTCTTTGACTAGATTCTGGGTAGAACATACAATGCTTCAGCGAAAATAAATTCAAAAATTATTTATGAGCTAAGTGGCTACGGGAGCCAAGATGTCGCAGCGAATCAAAGTTTACTCATACTCGATATACCACTCGTCAAATTCATATATTGGTATTGCTCTTGCCGAAAAATCTTTGCAAGGTTTACCTGTTGATATTGAACGACGACCAATCTACATACCGAAGGAACGAGGTATAAAGGTCGCTGACCTTCAAGGACGAAGTGAAAGCGCCGTGTTATCGTCCTATCACAAAGAAGATTGTCTGCGGTGGGCAAAAAAGTACGGCATTGAAATTCGGCTCAAGGAGTTTGAAGAATTTGCCAAGTGGGTCAAGCGCTGGGAGAAAATGAAGTTTGGCCGCGAAGAACTTCCCGCGAGAGCCTATTACGCTGCTTGTGGAACTGGGAAGGAGCATCTGCTTGATGCCGCGTTCTTTCGAGCGACTCATCGTTGACCTACTTGATGTCAACGATGAGTCTGTGATTAAGAAAGTTGCAAATGATGTTGGGTTGAATGGCGATCGCATTCTTGAGTTAATCCACGGGGAAGCAGCAAAACTTGCAGCAGTGGCAGCTTTGGCAGAATACGAACAGTTTGGCTGTCCCGGAGTCCCGACTTGGGTAGTCGAAGGCGAGAGATTTTGGGGAAAAGATCGTGTTGATTGGGTAACAGAAAAGGTAAAACAATTGTGTAATATTACTGTTACCAAAACAGTAGTGAGTGCTGAGTAAAAAAGTGATAATTTTTCAGTTTAACTGGTAAAAATCATCACTTTACCTCTTTGCTTATACCTGGTCTAACACCTTGACTTTAGCTACTGATTTTCTAGCTGCGACCTGATGAATTGGCAACTCAATCGCAAACTCTGTACCTTTGCCAAGTTCAGATTGGCAGTATATTTTGCCGTTATGTTTTTCTGTGACTATCTGATAGCTGATAGACAGTCCCAACCCTGTACCTTTACCGACAACCTTGGTAGTAAAAAATGGATCGAACAGTCGAGAGAGGACTTTTTCATCTATGCCGAATCCGTTGTCGGCGATGCGAATGACAATCCAATCTTTATTGAGCAGGGAGGTAGAAATTTTGATTTTGCTGGGGTTTTTTGCGATCGCTTCAGAAGATTCCTGCATGGTTCGTTCTTCTAAGGCATCAATGGCATTGGACAGCAAATTCATAAATACCTGATTCAACTGACCGGGATAGCATTCTATTAGAGGTAAAGTACCATAATCTTTGCTTACATGAATGGTGAGGCTATCGGCTGAGGGCTTCAAACGGTTTTGTAAAATCATCAATGTGCTGTCGATGCCTTCGTGAATATTTGCTGGTTTGAAGTCAGCTTCGTCTAGGCGCGAGAAGTTCCGCAAAGATGTGACAATTTCCCGAATGCGTTCAGTGCCGACCTGCATGGACTGGAATAATTGAGGTAAATCCTCGATCAAATACGCTATTTCGGCTTTTTTGAAGAACTCTTGGATTTCTGGTGCGGCATCAGGATAATGATGCCAATAAAGCTGCACATAGCGAAGCAATTCTTGCGTGTATTGGTGGGCGTGTTCCAAGTTGCCGTGGATGAAATTAATCGGGTTATTAATTTCATGGGCAACTCCCGCCACCAGTTGCCCCAAACTGGCCATTTTTTCAGCGTGGATAATTTGCATTTGGGCAGTACGCAGTTCATTCAGTGTCTGCGCGAGTTGATTCGCTTCTTCACGAGTTTGACCCAGCAAACTGGATTGTTGAAACAAGTTGGCTTGACGCAGTGCTACGCTGAGTTGAGCCGCCACTTGGGTGACAAATTCCAATTCAGCTTCTTCCCAATGACGTGTATGGGTGCATTGGTGAATGCACAACAACCCCCAAAGTTCATCACCTTCCATCAACGGCACAATAATCTGTGCTTTGACTTGGAATCGCTCAATTACATCCAGATGAGGTACTTTGGAACCAACGCTGTTGACATCAGATATTACTTGCACTTCCCCTTGACGATATTGGGGTGCGTATTGATCGCCGAAGCAATAGTCTTGCACTTTCACGGCGAGGGCGGAATCGAACTTGGGTAAGACATCTTCAGCAATAAATTCACCGCTGCAAAAACCGACATTCGGATCGAAGCGGAAAATGCCAACTCGATCTGTATTTAGCGATCGCCGCACTTCCTGTACTGTAGTCTTAAGGATCGTCTCTAAATCCAAAGATTCCCGAATTTTGACAACCAAATCAAATAAAATCCGGCGCTGTTCAGCCGATTGTTGCAGTTCATCAGCGCGAGTTTGAATTTGAGTCACCATTTGAGAACTTTGCAGTGCTACTCCCAGTTGGCTAGCAACCTGTCCTAAAAATTCCACTTCCACAGTATCCCACTGGCGTGGTGCAGAATGTTGATAGGCAGCCACCAATCCCCACAAATTCCGTCCTACAAAAATTGGGGTTAACGCATAAGCGCGAATTTTGAACTGCTCCAAAATATCGAGGTGACAGCGTGAGTGTCCAGCTTGATAAATATCCTCTACAGCAAAATTTTCGTTGTTGCGGTAGCGTCCGCCTTTGGTTTCTTGGAGATGGGTATCTTCCCAAACGAGATTTTTGCCAAAGGGATTGATGCTGTCCCACTGTGGCTCAACCATGCCGAAATTACTGACGAATTCGCCACTCCAGTCTTCATTGAAGCGATAAACACCAACCCGCTCAACTCTTAGCAGTTTACATACTTCTTGGCAAGTAGTTTTTAGAATTAAATCAATATTTAAAGAGGAGCGAATTTTCCCAACCACTTCAGTTAATGCTCGTTGCCGAGCGATCGCATCTTTGAGGGCAACTGCCTGTTGTTTCGACTGAGCCAAATTCTCGGCTTGCTGAATCGCCACTCCCAATTGTGCCCCTACCTGTCCCAGGAATTCAACTTCGTAATTTGCCCATTGGCGCGGCCCGGAGTGTTGATAGGCTGCTATCAGTCCCCACAGTTTTGGGCCGATGAAGATAGGTGCTAAGGTATATGCCCGAATCTTGAATTGCTCCAAAATATCGATGTGACAACGCGAGTGTCCGGCTTGGTAGATGTCGTTGACAACAAAACTTTCGTTATTGCGGTAGCGTCCACCTTTTGTTTCTTGGAGGTGGGTATCTTGCCAAACGAGATTTCTGCCAAAGGGATTGATTTTATCCCATTGCGCCTCTACCATCCCGAATTGGCTGACAAATTCGCCGCTCCAGTCTTCATTAAAGCGGTAAATTGCTGCCCGCTCTAACTTCAGGAGTTTGCAGAGTTCTTGACAGGCAGTGTCTAGAATAATTTCGGGATTCACAGAGGAGCGAATATTTCCTACCACTTCCGTCAAAGCGCGTTGCCGCGCGATCGCATCTTGCAGTTCTGCTGTGCGTTGTTTGGTTTGTTCTAAATTTTCTGCCTGCTGCATTGCCACACCAAGATGGCTGGCAGCTTGGGCAAAGAATTCAACTTCGTGAGGATACCATTGCCGAGGAGCGGAGTGTTGATAGGCTGCAAGCATTCCCCACAATTTTGCACCAATAAAAATCGGTGCGATCGCATACGCCCGAATCTGAAACTGTTCTAATACCTCAATATGACAGCGAGCGTGCCCTGCATCGTAAATGTCAGCTACAGCAAACGGCTCATTTTTGCGATAGCGTCCGCCTTGGGTTTCTTGCAAATGCGAATCTTCCCACACCAAATCTTGTCCAAAGGCAGTTAATGCATCCCAAGGATGTTCTGCAAAGCCCAAGCGATCGATAAAACTACCGCTCCAATCTTCATTAAAGCGGTAGATTGCAACTCGCTCAATCTTCAATTGCCGACAAATATCTTGGCAAGAAGTTGAACATAGGGATTCGATGTTTACAGATGCGCGAATCTTAGCTAGAATTCTCGCCAATATTTTTTGATATTGAACCGTTAGCTGTAGCTGTTTGTGACACTCTTGCAAGCCTAAGTGGTTCGACGCTTCATAACTATTCGCTGTCATAAATTATAAAGAAAATACACTACCTGCTTTCAGTATTCCCTTGTTTATTTGTAATTGCTCAACTAGTCTTGGTTAGTGGAGAGTCTTGATTACTTGTAGTTTGCTGTGCGGTTTTTAGTTTCTGGATTTTCTTTCATAGCTTTACTATCAAGGCTTCTTTTGCCTCGTTCGATAGTTGTTTGAGGTCGGGCAGTTTTTCTATTTATTCAGTTAATCTCTATTTTGCCCTCTTGTTAAGAGTGTTGAGCAATTAAAAAATCAATTCATAATTAATTTTGGGTATAAAGCGGTCTAACTTAAATTATGAAAAATAGAAAACTGGTAAGTATTTTTATTCAGAGACACCGGGATTTATCCGTAGTGTAAAAATTACATAAAGAACTCATATTGATTGCGTCAAAAAGCTCAGTATAATTCAAATAGTCTTCTTGCTCTTGCCTTTTGCCTGCAAAACCAAGTTAGATCTCCGAATCAAAATGGATTCCTATATTTTTCTCTTACTGTCAACAGAATTCAAAATATAGCAATCCTAAATCATTTGGGAAATTCTCTGTTTCTTTTCTTGGCGATCTTGGCGACTTGGCGGTTCGATAGTTTTCACAACTCAAATAGGATTGCTATATAGAGCAATAGGGTTCGGTTAAAGCTGAAATCCTTTGTCAAAGTCAATTTTTTAACGAACCGCCAAGGCGCAGAGGACGCAGAGAGAAAAAAGAAATGCTTAACGGAACTGTATTGAAATTATAGATAGCCTGCCTGCTACTCAAGATTTAATAAACACTAGGGGCGCACAGCTAGCTGTGCGCCCCTACAAATCACCTATATTCCAAGCTACGAAAGTTTCGGGTTATGAAATCCAGATTACTTAGTAATGATTCAGGTTAATCCCAGCTTCTTTAGCCATTGCTTCTAACCCATTAATTTGTAGGGTTTTAATTGCTTTGGTAGACAATTTTAATCTCACCCAGCGATTTCCGGCTTCCCACCAAACCCGCTTGTCTTGCAGATTAGCGTGCTGAAGGCGTTTAGTACGGCGGTGGGAGTGCGAAACAGCAAAAGCATTATTTGCCTTCTTACCAGTTAGTTCACAGCGACGGGACATAGCTACTATCTCCAGATTGTTATTTTAATACAGCCTTTCCATTTTAGGTCTTAGGCAGCAGAAGTGGGGAGATGAGGGGGAAGGGGGGCAGGGGAGCAGGGGGGCAGAGGAGCAGAGGAGCAGAGGAGAAATAACTCCTAACTCCTAACTCCTAACTTCCTACTCAGCACTACTTACTCGCTTGTTCCGTCAGCTTGGTGAGTACGTCATTCGATCGCTCGACGAAAGATTTCATTCCCTCAGCGTCAAATCCTTTCTGAGACATCAGAGCTAAATCGTAGACGTGTTGGCAAATCAAGTTGACTAACTGATCTGTAGACGATTGACCGTCACCTTGGATAATACTACCTTGGTTCAGATTTGCCAGATTTTGAATTAGCGGGTGAGCAGTATTCACCAGCAAAATGTGATCTTCGGGAAACTCTGCTGTTCCCTGCTGCATCATGGCGTTCATTTCTCGCAGGCGGCGGAGAATCTCTGGTAAAAGCACGATCGCAGGTGGTGTACCTTGAGGATCGTCTGATTTCAAAGCTTCGGTACGGATGTTGAGTTTGGGTTTGTTGAGGGATTTCTCAAATAACTCTTTGATCGTCTCACTCCGAGTTTTGTTCGTCTTGGGATCGACAATTTCCTTATCTTTATCTTGTTCCAGCAGAGTATTATCTAAATCTGAGTCTACCCGCGTAAACTTGACATCCTGATATTCGCGCTCTAGGAAGTTGATAAAGTGGGTGTCGATGAAGGAGTCCATAAACAGGACTTCCAAACCTTGATTTTTGTGCAGTTCTATGTATGTAGATTGGGTTGCTTCATCGGTGCTGTAGAAAACCCGATTTTCGTTGCGTTCTTTGTTGCGTTCTAGATACTCTTTCAGCGTAGTATAGGGAGCGCTGGGTGCTGAGTCAGAACTGGGTGAAGGAGTGACATCTTGCCAAGCATCGCCGTCTGAAGACTGGACTTCAACCACTGGCGTTTCAGCCGCAACTTTTTCTGTCAATTTGGCGGTGGTGCGGAAGACGATGATATCTTCGATTTGTTTTTTGAATTTCTCGTCGTTGAGAACGCCGAATTTTACGAAAGTGCCGAGGTCTTTCCAGGCGCTAATGTATTGTTCGCGGTTGTCGCGGAAAAGTTCTTTGAGGCGATCGCCTACTTTTTTGGCAATGTAGTCACCAATTCTCCGCACGGTGCGATCGCCTTGCAAGGCACTCCGCGATACGTTCAGGGGAATATCGGTACTATCAATCACACCCCGCATTGGCATCAGAAATTGCGGGATAATTTCTTCGCAGTTGTCGCTGACAAAAACTTGATTGCAAAATAGCTTGATCTGCCCTTTGGTAACATCTACATCCGGTCGCATTTTCGGGAAATACAGAATCCCGTTGATGATAAAGGGATAGTCTGTATTTAGATGTACCCATAACAAAGGTTCTTCCTGAAAAGGATACAGGTAGCGGTAAAACTCTAAATAATCTTCTTGAGTCAGATTACTTGGAGACTCTCGCCACGGTGCTTTTTGCTTATTTATTACTTCGCCATCAAGTTTAATTGGGACTGGCAAAAAGTCGCAGTAAGTCTTGACAAGATTCTTAATTCGTGCAGATTCGAGAAATTCCTCTTCTTCCCCTTGCAGGCTGAGAATAATAGTAGTACCGCGAGTTGTCCGAGAAGATTCTTCGAGAGTGAAAGCTGGAGAACCATCGCAAGACCAGTGAACTGCCTGCGCTCCTTCTTGGTAGGATAAGGTATCAATTTCTACCTTTTGCGCCACCATGAAGGAAGAGTAGAAACCAAGACCGAAGTGGCCGATTATCGGTTGATCTGATTTGCCTTCATATTTATGAATAAATTCTTCCGCACTAGAGAAGGCAACCTGATTGATATATTTCTTAACTTCATCTGCGGTCATCCCGATACCGTTATCGGAGATGGATAGAGTTTTCTTATCTTTGTCAATGGCAATTTCAATTTCTGGTTCGCCGATATCTCCAGCATAATCGCCGGCGCGGGATACCATTTTTATCTTTTGGATGGCGTCTACAGCGTTGGATACCAGTTCCCGCAAGAAGATTTGATGATCTGAGTAAAGCGACTTCTTAATGATCGGGAAAATATTCTCAGTATGAATACTGATAGTGCCTTGTTCTAGCATAATTGGTAATTTTCGATGTTAGTATCTGAAATGATGATAGTAGGTAATACAACCTAGCCATCTGTTTTCCAGGATAAACCCGGAGAACACAGAAGGGCATGATACCAATTAGGATTTTAAAAGCATAGCTGAGGCGATCGCACCTTTTTTGAGCATTGTTTGCCGCCATTTTCTGATTCGGATTCCCCTACTTCCGACTTCCCACTCCCCACAGATTGCTGTTTAAGTATTACTAGAATTTTTCTCCAACACCAAAAAATAATGGTATGGATAAGTAGGATCGATAAATTCTTGCTTAACAGTTAACCCAGCTTTGGCAACAGAGTTTAAAATCCGCGTTTTCGGATATCCTTTTAAACCCATTTCCCAGCAGTGTTCGTCACAGACTGGCGTTGTACTCCAGAATTTTGGCACATTGAATAGTAAATGCCTTGGTCTACCTGAGAAAGAGGTTTTCACCTGAAACGAGAGGTATTGAGTGCAATAGGGAATCGAAATCACCAAAAATTTCTTAGTTGCAATAGCAAGTTTTCTCAATGCTTCTTCTGACTCAGGGTAGGGGAAGTGTTCCAGCACTTGAAACAGGACAATCGCATCAAATTTATCTTTTGGTAAGGAAAAATCTGTAGTCAAATCCAAAATTATTTCTGGCTTGAGGCTGGGGTCAACATCAGCAGTGGAGACATTGTATCCATTATTCTTCAAGATGTCTGTTAACAGAGAATTAAAAATCCCAATTTCCAGAACGTTTTTTACCTGATTACCCAGCGAAAAAATTAGACGCAACTGGTGATGATAACTGATGAGGCGATTTTTGGATAAATATTCTGAATTTCTAATATCTAACGAGCTAATGAGTTGCATAAATAAGCCTACCTAAGCTGAGAGATTAACAAATTTGGTGCGTATACAACTACAGGATTCCCGAAACAATCATCAAAGTAACATCTGAACCTCACTCCAAACCTCTCTCCTACAAGGAGAGAGGCTTTGAATCTTACTCCCCTTATCTCTCCTACGAGGAGAAATAAGAGAGAGGTAGGGAAGAGGTTAGGGGGATTTTCCAAGGCAAAATATCACTAACACCAAGCGTATTGGGTTAATGAGTAGATTCTACGCGCTAAAGTATTTGGCTAACGGGTGATAGGTAATAATCGCAGTGGTAGACTGTTCTGGATAAAGTTGTTCGCTTTCATCCATATACAAGTTAATCCTGTCAGTCTGCAATAACTCCAGTTGCTTGTATTGGTCTTGAATATTGGGACAAGCTGGATACCCAAAACTATACCGCGAACCACGATAGCGTTGTGCCAATATATCCCGAATATTGTCGGGTTCCTCAGCAGCAAAACCTAACTCGCGGCGAATTCTGGCGTGTGTCCACTCTGCTACAGCTTCCGCCACCTGCACCGCCATGCCGTGGAAATACAGATAATCGGTGTATTGATTGGCAGCAAACAGCTTTTGGGCGAACTCTGTGGCAATCTCACCCACAGTCACCGCCTGCATCGGGAAGACATCAATAATTCCCGACTCCTTCGGTGCAAAGAAATCTGCGATGCACAGCCGCCTTAAAGATTTCTGTCTGGGAAACTCGAAAGTTGTAACCTGTTGTGAGTGGTTCTCTGAATCATATATATGTAGAGAATTACCCTCGGCTTGACAAGGGAAATACCCGTAAATCACCTGGGGATGCAACAGATTCTCTTCAATAATTCGCTGTTTCCAAGTTTCTAAAACTGGGTAAACTTTCTCCGCTAAGAAAGCCTGATATTCTTCCTTAGATTGTTCCTTTGGTTTGCGGAATTGCCACTGTCCAGCAACTAAAGCTTGTAAATCTAAATGCCAGAATATTTCCTCAATGGGAATATCACTAGGCTGCAATAACTTCGTTCCCCAGAAAGGCGGTGTGGGACGTTCAATATCTACAGCCACAGCTTCGGAACGTCTCGTATCTACTACTTTTGGTTCAGCAGATGTTTCTTCAGCAGTCTTAGCTTTTGGTTCTTTGTGACCATTTGTCGAAACTTCAGCCGTTTCGACTTCGTTCAAAAATCCTTGCAAATCTTCCCAGTTATTAGTTGCCTTTGCTGGCATTAGTTTATCCATGAAGTGCAAGTCAGAAAAGGCATCTTTGCCATAAACAACTTTACCTTTATAGGTATTTTGGCAATCTTCATAGACAAACTTGGGAGTCAACGCCGCACCACCTAATATCACGGGGACACTAATTCCCTTTGCGTTGAATACCTCCAAGTTCTCTTTCATGAAGGCGGTGGATTTTACCAGTAAACCACTCATGGCTATACAATCAGCTTTATGCTGTTCGTAAGCGTTGATGATGTTTTCTACCGGCTGCTTAATTCCCAGGTTAATCACCTTATAGCCGTTGTTGGACAAGATGATATCCACCAAGTTTTTACCAATGTCGTGGACATCGCCTTTAACTGTGGCAATGATAAAGGTTCCCTTGGCGTTGTTACCTGATTCTGATTTTTCCATGAAGGGTTCTAGAAACGCCACCGCCGCTTTCATGGTTTCGGCAGATTGCAGAACGAAGGGTAACTGCATTTGTCCAGAACCGAATAATTCCCCGACAACTTTCATGCCATCTAGCAAGAAGGTGTTGATAATCTCCAAGGGGGGATGTTCTTCTAAGGCTTTTTTCAGATGTTCTTCTAAGCCAATACGTTCGCCATCGATGATGTGGCGTTTGAGGCGTTCTGGGATGGGGAGACTTTCATCTAAGGAGCGATCGCGCTTAGTTGTCACCCCGGCAAACGCTGTGGTAAGCTCTCCCAAGGGATCGTAAACGCAAACATTACCCTCAAATTTCCGCTCATCATAAATCAACTGGCGACAGATTTCTTGATGGCGGGCGTCAATCTTCGAGAGCGGTAAAATTTTGTTAGCACTGACAATGGCTGCATCCATTCCCGCCGTCGTCGCTTCGTGCAGAAACACCGAGTTCAGCACCATCCGCGAGGCTGGATTCAAACCAAAGGAAATATTGGAAACACCTAAAATCACATGGCATCCAGGCAATCCTTCACGAATCCGCCGGATAGATTCAATGGTGGCTTTACCGTTTTCTCGGTCTTCTTCAATCCCGGTGGAAATTGGTAACGCTAGGGTATCAAAGAATATTTCTGTGGGTGGTATGCCATATTCTACAGCTTGGCGGTATGCCCGTTGGGCGATCGCAAACTTTTTATCTGCTGTCCGCGCCATTCCATCTTCATCGATAGTACCAATGACTACACCAGCACCGTATTTTTTCGCTAACTCCAGCACCTTTAAAAAGCGCGATTCCCCATCTTCGTAGTTGGTGGAATTCAGCAAACACTTACCACCGGCAACCTTTAAACCCGCCTCCATCTTTTCCCATTCGGTGGAGTCAAGCATTAAGGGCAATGTGACATTATTAACAATGCGCGAAACTAATTCGTGCATATCCCGCACGCCGTCACGTCCCACATAATCGACGTTGACATCAAGGATGTGTGCGCCTTCTTTTACTTGCGCCCTCGCCATTGAAACGAGTCCGTCCCAATCTTCCGCGTTTAGCAAATCGCGGCACTTCTTAGAACCACTGGCGTTGAGACGTTCACCAACAATCAAGAAGGAATTATCTTGGTCGTAGGGCTGAGTGGTGTAAATTGATGCTGCTGCTGGTTCTAAGCTAGGATGTCTAACTTTTGGCTTCAAACCTTTAGCAACTTCTGCCAATTGTTGAATGTGTTCTGGACGCGTCCCACAGCAACCCCCGATCACTTGGACACCCAAATCTTCAACAAAATGCATCAATGACATCCGTAATTCCAACGGTGTCAGACGGTAGTGCGCTTGACCGCCGACGTTCTCAGGTAAACCTGCGTTGGGTATACAGGAAACGATGAAAGGTGAATGTTCTGCCAAATACTTGATATGTGGTTTCATCAAGTCTGGGCCGGTGGCGCAGTTTAGACCGAGAATGTCAATTGGATAAGGTTCTAAGATTGTCAGCACAGCGCTGATTTCGGAACCAACCAACATTGTGCCCATGCTTTCCATTGTCACAGACACCATCAACGGTCTGCGATCGCCCTTCTTAGCAAACACTTCTTCAATGGCATTCAGCGCCGCTTTAATTTGCAGCACATCTTGGCAAGTTTCCACCAGAAATAAATCGACACCACCATCCCACAGTGCCTCTGCTTGTTCAGCAAAAGTAGCTTTCATGGTGTCAAAGTCAATATGTCCCAAGGTAGGGAGTTTAGTTGTCGGGCCGATGGAACCTGCCACAAACCGGGGTTTTTCTGGCGTGGAAAATTCCGCAGCCACACGCTTGGCCAATTCTGCGGCTGTCTTGCTGAGGTAGTAGGCTTGGTCTGCCAAGTCATATTCTGCCAGCACCAGGGACGTACTGCCAAAGGTATCGGTTTCAATGACATCAGCACCAGCAGCGAGAAAGTCGCGGTGAACCTTAGCGACAGCTTCGGGTTTCGTGTGGACTAAGTATTCGTTACAACCTTCATACTGTGGGCCGCCGAAGTCTTCAGCAGTCAGGTTTTGGGTTTGTAAGTTGGTTCCCATCGCCCCGTCGAAAACGAGGACTGGGCTATCTGGACTACGCAAACGTTCAAGGAAAGGATGAGTCATATTTTCCTAGAATAAATGAGGATATCAAGTGAGTCATGCGATACTCGACTTACTTTATTATTTTCCAAGATTGTGATATTTTCGGCATCTTTTCATAAAGTCTGTTTTGCTGAAACTCACCATTGGTTCATTTTTACCTGATTTCTCAAGATTGACGACGACAGAATTATGCAAAAGCCGTCAAGGAATAATTGACGAGTCCATTCTTTGTAGAGACGGCGATTTATCGCGTCTCTCTAACGTGCCAGTTTTTTAGACGCAATAAATCGCGTCTCTCTAACGTGCCAGTTTTTTAGACGCAATAAATCGCGTCTCTACATGAGGGGTTTCTGGCTTATCCCAAGCGTATTGGAATAAAACTGGTGACTTGTGCGTACACCGCAGCCAAAGCATCGGGGGGTGGGGTGTAATGACTGTGGCTAGCATAACTAAATTATGCGGATATGATATCACTCTAGAAGTCGCCGGCTTACAAACAAAGCCCTGAAGATGTTGAGTTGAGGAAGGAAACGCAACCTACATTGGAGTTATTTTTTAGGCAAAACCTACACAGTATTGACACAGGTGAGATTTAACTGATTCTACATATAGTCAGATGAAATATTTCCGCCAAGTTTCTTATCTTGGGATCACAACTTAGAGTTGTCACTCCGTTCAGCTCAAAGATGGAAAAAACACCAGGAGTATAACTTGAGTCTTACTATGGATTTAAATTCTTTGTTCAATCTAAATACATTTATAGAATTATTACTGGGGATTAGTTTGAGCGCGGCGGCTGGCTTCAGAGTATTTGTACCACTGCTAGCATTGAGTGTGGCTTCAGTTTTTGGACATTTAGATTTGCCGACTAACTTTGATTGGGTGGAAACACCTCAAGCTGTAATTGTCTTTGCAGTCGCTTGTTCGCTGGAAATTATCGGGTATTACATTCCTTGGTTGGATCATCTGCTGGATATTGTAGCCACTCCTGCGGCATTTATCGCCGGGACAATTGTCACAGCATCCGTTGCTCCAGAGATGAATCCACTGGTGCAATGGACGTTAGCTTTAGTTGCTGGTGGTGGAACCGCAGGATTGACTCAGGGATTAACGAATATATTGCGGATAAGTTCTACTGGCGTTTCAGGTGGATTAACCAATCCAGTTGTGTCAACTATTGAGTTGCTCATCGCAATCGGACTGTCTGTGCTGGCGCTAGCTTTACCAGTGGTAGCAGGAACGATCGTGATTGGTTTTCTAATAATAGCTATTCAAAGGCTCTGGAATTTCTTCTTGAATAAACCATCTTCTCAAATTAACGAAACCGTTTCTCCATCAAGAGAATTGGGATAAGTAGTTATGGATTTGTTTCATAGCTGCGACACCGAATAGCCCGTCGTAGACATCGCAATTATAAAGCGATCGTAGTCTTAGAGTGTGTTAGCGCGAAAGCGTAACGCACCTTTGATACTCGTGAATGAACCTCAGAGCTTCGTCGATGAACCTCAGAGCTTCGTCGATGAACCTCAAAGCTTCGTGAATGAACCTCAGAGCTTCGTCGATGAACCTCAGAGCTTCGTCGATGAACCTCAAAGCTTCGTGAATGAACCTCAAAGCTTCGTGAATGAACCTCAGAGCTTCGTCGATGAACCTCAGAGCTTCGTCGATGAACCTCAGAGCTTCGTCGATGAACCTCAGAGCTTTGTCAATGAGTCTTTTATCTCCGTTAACGAGTCTTTTATACTCGTGAATGAGTGAATGTTATTGCGAGGGTAGTGATGTCTACAACGGGCTACACCTACGCACCCTGCTAATTTAAACATTACAGCCCTTTCTATGCAGATAGAACACATTAATCTAGCCCCACTCCCCATAACCTGCGATACACTAATCTGGTAAATATCGCTACAGAGTTGGTGAGGTTTGCAGATGACAAACGAAGAACTGTTGCAAATTATTGAAAAAGCTGCCAGAGAAAAGGCAACGCATCTACCCCTCTCTTTCAATCAACTCAGCAGCCTGCCGCCAGAAATTAGCCAACTCTCCAACTTGACAATGCTATACCTATCTTGCAATCAACTCAGCAGCCTGCCGCCAAAATTCAGCCAACTCTCTAACTTGACAACGCTAGTCCTCGATAACAATCAACTCCGCAACGTGCCACGAGAAATCAGCCAACTCTCTAACTTGACATGGCTATACCTCAATAAAAATCAACTCAGTAGTCTGCCGCCAGAAATCAGCCAACTTTCCAACTTGACATGGCTAAAGCTCAACAACAATCAACTCAGCAGTCTGCCGCCAGAAATTGGCCAACTCTCCAACTTGAAATGGCTATACCTCGATAACAATCAACTCAGCAATCTGCCGCCAGAAATTGGTCAACTCTCCAACTTGACAACGCTACACCTCAATGACAATCAACTCAGCAGTCTGCCGCCAGAAATTGGTCAACTCTCCAACTTGACAACGCTACACCTCAATGACAATCAACTCAGCAGTCTGCCGCCAGAAATTGGCCAACTCTCCAGCTTGACATGGCTAGACCTCAATAACAATCAATTCAGCAGCCTACCGCCAGAAATTAGCCAACTCTCCAGCCTGGTTGGCCTATCCCTCTATAACAATCAACTCAGCACTCTGCGGCCAGAAATTGGCCAACTCTCTAATTTAGATGAGCTAGACCTCGATCACAATCCATTAACCTCGCCACCGCCTGAAATTGTTGAGCAGGGAACGCAGGCGATTTTGAACTATCTTCGAGCCAGGTTAGAAGCTAAAGGATAATATTTTTCTAAACTGCTGGTAGTTGGTGAAGAAAATGTGGGTAAAACATCATTAAGAGCGCTACACGATGAAGACTTTCACACCCACGAATCCACTACCCACGGCATTGAAATTAAATGGCTTTTAACAGCACTATTGCAGAGATTATCAAGGTATATTTGACTAGAATTAAGGTATTATAGCGATTATTATTTGGATACCATAAGCAGTAGGGGTTTACGGAAGTGCGCCTCTACAACTGACACGCCAGTTTAGCTATAAATTAATATCTACGGTTTTACGGGTATTAGAAAAATGAAGTTTACAGACTGGGTGACTAGGGTGCTACTAATCTGGCTGATGTTCGCCACTTTAATTGTAGTACTGCTAATTGGACGAGCAACAAAATTACACAACAATCCGACAACCTCCCGTGCATCCAATCCACAGGTTACAGCTTTCAGTAAATATCCCCAGGCGCAATTTCAATCAGCGAAAGAGCCAGAGAAGAAATTTCAAAATGTTATCAAGTCCCCAGTCAAGACTAACCAGCCTGTAGCAAGGTACATAACCACTCAAGCTTTTGCCCAGTACAGACCTAATTATCAAGTTGTCTCAGTCGATCCAAGTAACTACGGTGAACGTTACGCCCAAGATGTTAATGGCATTCCTCTCAGCAACCAACCAATTATCGTCATCCATGAAACTGGTTATTCAGCTTCTAGCGCCATCAATTTCTTTCAAGTAGCTCATACTGATGAAGGGGTGCAAGCAAGTTACCACGCCTTAATCAAGTTAGACGGAACGGTGGTTTATCTAGTACCGCCAGACAAGCGGGCTTTTGGTGCAGCTAACTCAGTATTTGAGACTCCACAGGGAGTGGAAACTGTGCAGACTAATCCGACTTTACCCGCGTCTGTGAATAATTTTGCTTATCACGTCTCTTTGGAAACACCGCCAGATAGTTATGACAGTGGCAGTCAACAAACCCATAGCGGTTACACGGAAGCTCAATATCATTCTCTTGCTTGGTTAATTGCTCAAAGTCAAGTTCCAGACGATCGCATCACTACGCACCATTTAGTAGACCGTTCTGGTAAAAAAGTTGACCCGATAAATTTTGATGGTCATAAATTTCTCAGCTTGCTTAATACTTATCGTCAGGTTAGACCAATCTATCGAGTCAGCAAATAATTTAGATGAATAAGAGATCCCCCAACCCCCTTAAAAAGGGGGCTTTTTATATCCCCCCTTTTTAAGGGGGGTTAGGGGGGATCAAGTTTTCAGGTTTTTGGGTGCGTAAGTCCTATTTAATTTTGAATTGTTAACTTGCTCAAGAAGGCGCGATCGCGTCAAAATAAGAGTTAAGACGCTGTAATCTAACTTAACAATGACCATAACGCAGCTTGAGCAAATTTCCCCTCAACTAACACCGCCAAATGAGCGGGGATATGAATATGATTTGGTAATTGTCGGCGGTGGGATTATTGGGTTAACTCTAGCCTCTGCTTTAAAAGATTCTGGTTTGAGTATTTTACTAATTGAGGCGAAAGTCGCATCAGTCGCGGTAGCGAAGGGACAAGCTTATGCAGTTCATCAGCTTTCGTCGCTAATTTATCAAGGAATTGGCGTTTGGGACAAAATGTTGCCTCAAATCGCCAAGTATTGCCGAGTTCGTCTTTCGGATGCCGATCATCCCGATGTGGTGGAATTTACCACAGATGATATAAATACAGCAGAGTTGGGTTATGTGGCGGAACACCAAGCCCTATTGCAGCCGTTGCAAGATTTTGTGCAAAATTGCCCCAACGTGACTTATCTGTGTCCGGCGGAAGTGGTAAATACACAATACCAGCAGAATATAGTCGCGATAGAAATAAAAATTGCCGATCGCCTAAAGACAGTTCGCAGCAAATTAGTTGTAGCAGCAGATGGATCGCGATCGCCAATTCGCCAAGCTGCTGGAATCAAAACTTCGGGCTGGAAATATTGGCAATCTTGCATTGTGGCCTTTGTCAAACCAGAAAAGCCCCACAATAACACCGCTTACGAAAGATTTTGGTCTAGCGGCCCCTTTGCGATTTTACCTTTACCGGGGAACCGTTGCCGCATTGTCTGGACTGCCCCCCACGAAGAAGCAAAAGCTTTGTGTGCTTTAAATGATGAGCAATTTTTGGCAGAACTAACCCGTCGTTATGGCGATCAGATGGGGAAATTGGAATTACTAGGCGATCGCTTTGTTTTTCAGGTACAACTCATGCAAAGCGATCGCTACGTTCTCCCCCGCCTAGCATTAATTGGTGATGCGGCACACAATTGCCATCCCGTCGGCGGACAAGGTTTAAATTTGGGCATTCGGGATGCAGCAGCTTTGGCGCAAGTAATTCAAGCAGCGCACAAAGCGGGTAAAGATATTGGCGATATTCAGATTCTCAAAGGTTATGAACGCTGGCGCAAGCTAGAGAATCTGACAATTTTAGGTTTCACCGATTTGTTAGATCGGATGTTTTCTAATAATTTCTTCCCTGTGGTGGTGGTTCGTCGCTTGGGTTTATGGTTCTTGCAGCGAGTACCTATATTAAAAGTATTTATGCTGAAATTGATGATTGGCTTAAAGGGGCGGACTCCAGAATTAGCAAAACGCTAAGGCTTGAGAACGCGATCGCTGATATGTTTACTTTTTAAATTTGCAAAAAGTTAGCGATCGCTTGCGGTAATGGCAGAATAATTACAATCAACAAAGCCATTGCCAGTAACCCCCAAACGTCACGTTTGTTATCCAATTCAGTGACATCATTCAGTGCAGGTTCATCAATCAACGGCATAAATAATAAGATAATTGCCCACACCAAAAATTCTTCCCGAACTAAAGAAAGTAATAGCAACAACACGCGAGCAATTTGACCAATTACGATCGCAGTTCGTTGTCCAAACATCGCATGGACAATATGACCTCCATCTAATTGTCCCACAGGCATTAAATTTAAGGCTGTGACAATTAGTCCTAAGAAACCTGCTACTGCAACTGGATGCAGATCGAGGGCTGATTTTGCCGTTAATTGGCTTCCCAAAGCTAACTTTGAGAGGATAGCCAGTAAAATTGAATACTTAGGATTGAGAGCATCAGGATTTAAAAGTTGGGTTTTTTCACTCAGGGAAACCACATCAGAATGAGCCAAACCCCATATTAGTAATGGCAAGGTAACAACAAAACCTGCAATTGGCCCGGCGATACTAATATCAAATAAAGCTTTGCGGTTAGGAATGGGACTACGCATCTGAATAAATGCGCCAAATGTTCCTAAGAAGAAAGGCACGGGAATAAAGTAAGGCAACGTCGAGCGAATCTTGTAGAATCTAGCTGTCAAATAATGCCCAAGTTCGTGAATGCCTAAAATAGTCATCAGTCCTAAAGCATAAGGCAATCCCTTCAATAGGACATCTGGGTTAGATAGAAGTTTGAACAAAGATCCAATTTGCCAAATAGGCGGCAGAGTAACACCAGCATTTTCCACCCCCACCAAGGTAGTAGTGATCAAAGTAGCTACTAGCAGCATCAGCGCTAATCCTGGTCGAGTTAATCGTTCCTGATTGCGTCGTGGTGTATCTGTCTGTTTAGCAGCTTGAGTATTCGGAACCAGGACAAAGAAAGGTTTGCCATTGAAGCCTTCTTGAAAGATCAGCAAGAAGCGATCGCCAAATTGTGCTTCAATATTAGTTTTAATCTGCTGGTAAGCGTTGCTGGCTTTAGTTCGCAACTGCCCCCGGCAAATCACAGATTGTGGTCGATACTCAATATTTTGAACGTAGTATACAGACCAAGGAAAACAATTTCGCAATTGGGTTTCTTCCGTTGGTTCAATGGGACGCACTATTGGTTCTGGGGTAGGCTGGATAGTCGGCTGTGATTCTAAGGCTGGGGTTTGGGCTTCGTCGGTCTGTGTTGTATCTCTTGGTACTTGACGCCCCCATTGAAACAACACCCAGTACAAGACTGTGCAGAAAAATACCGACCAGAGGATCAGCCCTGGCGGTGGAGGTTGTTTCGCCCCGTAGATTAGCGTCCATCCACTCAACAGAAATGCTGGTGTCATTAAAACCAGCCACAACAACCATACTGGTGTGCGGGTGATGTGAGCAACGCTGCGCTGCACCATGAGATAAGTAGCTAGCCCCAGCAGGAGGATAAACAGAAACCAAAATGCCATGTTCTCTTCAGTAATTTTGATAAAACGCCCCACCAGTAGCTTCAGCACCATAGCATTAACTACAAGGCAGACTCTCAAATTCCAATTTTTTTCACAACGGTTAACAGTGCTAGTTAACGCTCAAGTTTCAATTCTTGAGCATTTCCGCACTGTAATCAAATTGTCCACAACTCCTCAGTTTCGGTTCTTTGATTATGTGCCCTTTACCTCAACAGCCAAGTCATACAACTAAGCCACCACGGGCTGTCTTCCCTGACGAAGTTCTGAGCGGAGGTTCTCTGCAATCGGACTTCGCACAAGAGAGCTTTTTTGCTTTTCCACCCAATCGGGACACATTAGGGGGAACCTCTTATTTTATTGTAAGAAATGAAGGCAATATCCTCATAGATTGCCCTGCACTAGAAAAAACAAATCAAGATTTTTTAGCAGCGCATGGAGGCGTGCGTTGGTTATTTATCACCCATCGCGGCGCTATTGGCAAGACTGCTGAATTTCAGCAAGACTTTGATTGCGAGGTGCTGATTCAAGAGCAAGAAGCGTATTTATTACCAGGCTTAACCGTAACTACTTTCAGGCAAGAATTTACTCTTGATGCTGCAACACAAGTGATTTGGACACCAGGGCATTCTCCCGGATCATCTTGTCTCTACTACAGTAAACTTGGAGGTATATTATTTTCTGGTCGCCATTTACTCCCTAACCAGCACGGTCAAGCAGTACCATTACGGACAGCTAAAACCTTCCACTGGCCAAGGCAAATTCAGAGCATTAGATTATTGTTAGAACGTTTTACACCAGAAACTCTCCAGTATATTTGTCCTGGAGCTAATACAGGCTTTCTTAGAGGTAAGCGAGTTATAGATCGAGCTTATCAACACCTCGCCTCTCTGGATTTACCAACTTTGCTGGGGATGCAACCATTTTAGAGGTAGCAGGGCTATTCGCTCTCATTATAAATGTCAGTATACTGCTGGGGAGCGAGGTTTTTCTGGAGTCAGTTTAAGGCGTGTTAATTTACGAGGAAGTCACTTTAGTAACATTGACCTCAGTGGCGCAGATATATACACCGCGCATTTGAGAAGCATCAACCTCAGTAATGCTAATTTATTTTATTGTCTTACTATTCATCCGAAAAAATGACAGCATGGTTATGCATCGGATTAAGATAAGTGGAAGTAACTGTTTACACTAAAACGTTGGAAAAATCAGCAGAAAGTAGACAATGGAAGATAATAAAAGCTTTCAGCAGCAAGTAACAAAAATAAAACCTCCGATTAATGAAGCAAAGAGTCGAGTTCGGCAAATTGCTGCGATTATAGGCAGTGTCACTGGATTATTAGGTATCAGTGGTGTTGCAGCAGTAGGATATTATGCATTTGTACCGCCGCCCATAAAACGGTTGCCACTTTCGCAAAATCTGATTTCTTTAGAATCATCAGTAGGGCAGAAAATATTAAGTTCTACTCAGATAAAACAAGATTACACGCCACTTATTACTTATCTAGAAACTCAAAAACGTCCCGCTTATTGTGGTGTTGCCAGTGGAGTAACGGTGCTTAATGCTTTAGGCAAAGGTGAAAGTGCGTATCAGCGTCTCGATCAAGAAAGTTTTTTCAATGGCGTTGCTCAAAGTTTTCGCTCACCTTATTTAGTCACTTTTTTTGGTATGAGCCTTGATGAGCTAGCAGCACTTGTGCAAAGCCATAATCGTACTGTGGAGATATATCATGCATCAAGCACTACGTTAGAACAATTCCGTACCCAAGCCAAAGCAAATTTAAAACACGATAAAGATTTCATAATTGTCAATTACGACCGTTCGCAGTTAGGGCAAACTGGTGGAGGGCATATCTCTCCGATCGCAGCTTATTCCGAGAAGATGGATAAATTTCTAATTCTGGACGTATCGACTTATAAATATCCTCCTGTTTGGGTTTCAGCCTCAACACTTTGGGCGGCGATGAATACTGTTGATGTTGTTACCAAGAAAACGCGGGGATACTTAATAGTTAAGAGGTAGGCGCATTCGCAGAGCGTCTGTCTGCGACACGCTGCGCGAACGTAGAGAAGCGGCTTACCCCAGAGGAGACACAGAGAAGAAAGAAATTGTTAACTGAAATATCTTGAGGTCTAATCAAGATTTCGGTGGAGCGTGAGTGTAAGGCTACAACAACTCGGTGATAGAAAATAACCGTTGTCGGTCTATTTGTTGAAGCTTGATTTTTTCAGTGTAGAAAGCCTGATAATAATATTCATATCGCTCTGGTTCCGCTTCTGGATCGGTTTGTTGCCATAGTTCCAAAAAGTGACGATAGCGTTTTTCAAGCATCACTAAATCCATACAAGCGATCGCAGCTTGAACTACTTGCGGAGTCCGCAGTATTTCTTTTTGGTTTTTTTCATCCACATGAAATAAATGGGAAATTAACCCGATCTCGCTGTCAAATTCTAAGAACCGATCTTGGAGGCGGGAAATTAAATCTGGTAGAGACGCAAAGTTTTTTGTTTCTCCATCACCGGATGAAATTTCTAAAATCTGTTGCCATAAAAATCGGTGGTGGGAAAGGCTAAATTGCAAATCTCGCTCCTCTAGTTCGTCAACAATTATTTGACGTTGTTCGGGACAATGCAAGTAAATTCGCAATAATAACGCCTCTGCATGTTCTAAAAGGCTGCGTTCTGTAGGGAGTGAGGAGTTGGGAATGGAGAGTGGGGATTTGCCACCTCCCCATGCTTTCTTCGCTGATACAGGCTTAGAATATGTCGCCGCAGCCGGAGCAATTTGAGTTAGCAGATTTTCGACTCTTAGGGGTATAAGTCTGGTATCTCCTAAACTGAGTATTTCTGCACAGTAAGAAACGTAATAGTTGCGTGTATCGCTGTTAGCTATATTTTTAAGTAATTTGACTATTTGCTGAGTTACTTGCTGAAAATCAGTAGCCTGTTTTAAGTCTCGGTCTTGAATAATTTGCTGAATCTGCCAGTCTAGCCAAAGTGGCGCATTTTTTAGCAGTTCTCCATAATCTTCTGGAGTGTGGCTATGCAAGTATTCATCAGCATCTTTGCCATCGGGTAAATTGAGAATTTTTAGCTGAACTTCGCCCTTGTATGCTAGTTCGGCAATTTCACCAATCGCCCGTTCGGTTGCATTGGTTCCAGCTTTATCAGCATCAAAGTTGAGTACTAATTGTTTCGATTCGGTGTAGCGTAATATTAACCGGACTTGTTCTAAGCTTAAAGCTGTACCGAGTGAGGCGATGGCGTTATTAATACCAGCAGCGTGGAGAGCGATCGCATCAAAATATCCTTCTACCACCACGGCCCGATCGAGTTTAGAAATTCCATCTTTGGCTCGATCGAGGGCGAATAAAGTTTTACCTTTACTAAAAAGTTCGGTTTCGGGTGAATTCAGATATTTAGGCTGTTCATCAGTTAGAGTTCTCCCACCAAAGGCAATGACGCGCCCTTGGACATCACGGATGGGAATCATCAAGCGATCGCGAAATACATCATAATAACCGCCCCCTTCCCGGCGTGGTTTAATTAATCCCGCTTTTTCCAGTATTTGCACTGGGTAATGTTTATCATCCACTAAATAACGATAGAGAGTTTCCCAACCTGCGGGGGCATAACCTAAACCAAATTGCTGTATAGTTTCTTCTTTGAGTTGGCGGTTAGATTGCAAATATTGAAGTGCTTTTTGTCCTTGCGATTGTCTGAGGGCGTGTTGATAAAACTGGGCTGAAGAAGCCAGAACTTCATATAACTGCTCGCGCAAAGATAGCTGACGCTGTAATTCTTGACGTTGTTCGGGTTCTAAGGTTTGCACGGGTACTTGGTAACGCCGTGCTAAATCCAGTACCACATCAGCAAAAGAACGCTTTCCCAACTCCATGACAAACTTAATAGCATTTCCCCCAGCTTGACAGCCGAAGCAATAGTACATTTGCTTGGTCTGGCTGACGGTGAAACTGGGAGATTTCTCATCATGGAAGGGGCACAAACCGACAAAATCCTTTCCTCGTTTGCGTAAAACTACGTATTCCGAGACGACATCTACAATATCAGCTCGTAGTTTAACTTCCTCAATTGTGTCTGGGTGCAAGCGGGGGATTTGCATGGCTTTGTCATTTGTCACTTGTACTGAGCGAAGCCGAAGTATTGGTCATTGGTCATTGGTCATGAACTTTGGAGAAATACCAAAGGACAAATGACTTTAGACTTCTGATAGCTATTATATTCTTGTTGCCAGACCAAGAATGATATATACAATTGCTTAGACTTAATTTTACCAGAGGAAATACTGAAAATGGGGCGTATTTTTATATCAGCAGCTCATGGAGGCAAAGAAGCGGGAGGAATAGATCTAGGTGCGATCGCAGGTGGTACAAGTGAAGCCAAAGAAATGATTCTGCTGCGGGATTTGATTGTCACGGAACTGAGAGCGCGGAGTTTGGAAATTTTAGCGGTTCCTGATGACTTGAGTGCCGCCCAAACTATCACCTGGATCAATTCCCGCGGCCGCCGGGGTGATGTCGCCCTAGAAATTGCAGCTAATGCGGCTAACAGCCCTTCTGTGCGTGGGGCTAGCGTTTTCTACATTGCTAATAATAGCGATCGCAAGAGCAATGCCGAACAGTTGCTAGTGGGATTGTTGCGCCGCGTACCCCAATTACCGAATCGGGGAGTCAAGCCAGATACAGATAGTGGATTGGGTAGTTTAGCATTCTGTCGTCAGACAACGCTGCCAGCTTTGGTGATGCAAGTGGGGTTTCTCAGCAATCCAGAAGATCGGGCTTTACTGCAAACTCGTCGCCGCGATTTTGCTTTGGGAATTGTCGATGGATTGGTGACTTGGAGTCGTGTGATTGACCCCACTCCCGGAACTCCAGCCGAAGCAAATTATCCGCCTATTAATATTAATATTAATGGACAAAGTTACACAGAACAAGGAGTTTTAGTTAATGGTAATGCTTACATTCCAATTGATTTAGTAGACCTTCTACGAATTGACCTTTCAAAAGCAGCTAATGTCAATAAAATTACCTATCACAAAATAGTTTATGTCAAAGCCATCGAACTACGAGATTTTAATGTTGCAGTCAGTTGGGATGCGGCAACGCGTACTGTTAGCTTACGCTCGAATTTAGCGGTTTGCCCTGGTCAATTTTCGCGGGTAATGTCGAACGGTAATACTTCCGAAATACAGTTACAATTATTTCTGAGAAATAATAATGAAAATGCTTTAGCAAAGTTTCCTGATATCCCAAAACTTTATCGGGAAGAAGCAGGTATAGAAGGAGTGAACTATGATATTGCCTTTTGCCAAATGTGTGTAGAAACTGGATTTTTACGGTTTGGTGGCGATATTAGACCTGAGCAAAATAACTTTGCAGGCTTAGGTGCGATCGGTGGTGGTTCGGAGGCTGCGTCTTTTCCAAGTGCCAGAATTGGAGTCAGGGCGCACATCCAACATTTGAAAGCTTACGCCAGTTTAGAACCTTTGGTACAAGAAGTAGTAGATCCCAGATTTCGCTTTGTCACACGCGGGATTGCGCCATTAATCGATCAGCTATCAGGGCGGTGGTCAGCAGATTTGGATTATAGTGCAAAGATTTCAGCAATGCTCAAACGATTATATGAATCAGCAGGACTTCTTTGAGTCAGGAAAGGAAAATTACTCAGGTTCTGCAATGTGCGATCGCCTATGGTGGGCGGAACGCGATCGCAAATACGATCTGCTTCAGCCAGAATGTGGGTTTTGAGTATCTTATCATTGCGATTTTTTTTGCTATTCTGCCCACTCAGAGGCGATCGTACTTTCACAACACTCATACATCCCTGTTAGGAGAATTATAAAATTTTTATTAAATTCCTTAATTGTCTTAACTGTCCTTGCTTTTTGTTGAACTAAATTTTAATATTTTTTCATTGAGCAAAAAAAAGGACATAAATATATCGGTAAAAAAAACTGTCAATGACGTGACTATTTTGGATGTAAAAGGCAGCAGAAACATTGCAGAAGGTTCTGTAGCTCTTCGTAAGGCAATTATAAACGCCCTTGAAGGTGGGGGTAAAAATGATATTCAAATCATACTTCAATAATTTCTCATAGCAATTGTCACAATTAACACATATATCTTGGCACTTCGCAAACTACTGCCATAGTATTTTGCTCCAGGGTTTTACCAAGACAATCCGCTTGCAGACATCGCGGGCGGTGAGAAATCCCTGAAAAATCATTGATTACAAGTAATTGGAAATTATTTAATGAAAGCATTACTGGCTGAAGCCACATGGACACCCAAGAAGCAAAACCTGAACAAAAATTTAGGTGTTACCGGGAGCCTTGCTTGGAAAGATCCACAATTTAAAATTGTTGATAAAAGCTTCCCTGTTCTTAGGCATGATGAGGTTTTAGTAAGGGTTAAATATTGTGGTGTCTGTGGATCAGATACTCACGTTTATGAGACAGATAAAGAAGGGTATATTCTATTTTCTGGCCCTACCAAGTTACCCATTGTTTTAGGACACGAGCTTTCAGGTGAAATCGTTGAAGTTGGTAAAGAAGTTAAAGGATTTTACCAGGGTGATATTATAACTACGGAAAGCATTTTATGGTGTGGACACTGTACACCTTGCCGCATAGGAATGCCGAATCAGTGTGAAAATGTAGAACTGTTGGGATTAACAGTAGATGGTGGCTTCGCTGAATATATAACTCTCAAAGCAAAATATTGTTGGAAACTTAATCACTTACAAGAAAGATATTCCTTTGAAGAGGTTTGTAAAATAGGTGCTTTAATAGAACCTATCGGTTGTGCTTATAACGGTATCTTTATATCGGGAAATGGTTTCTTACCTGGTGGATTTGCCATAGTTTATGGTGTAGGAGCAATTGGACTAGGTGCTGTGATGTTACTTAAAGCAGCAGGTGCAGCAATAGTAATAGCAGTTGATTCTATTGAAGAAAGACTCAATATTGCTAAATCAATGGGAGCTGATTACACTTACAATATAGCCTCCACAAATGATTTTTCGGAAATGGTTCAAGAAATTACAGGAGGTTGGGGAGCCGATATCCAAGTTGAAGCCGCAGGAGCAGCTAAATATACCATCCCAATGATGGAAAGAAATATTGCCAAAAGAGGAAAAATTATTTATTTAGGTAGGGCAGAGTCAGAAGCATTTATAGATTTGAATAGTCTTGTAAGTGGGGCACATACAATAGTAGGTTCTCGCGGACATTCTGGGTATGGCATATTTAATAACGTAATCACTATGATTCACAAAGGAAAACTTTGTGGAATTGAAAAACTTGTAACTTCATCTTTCCCCTTGAGAGACATTTTAAATGCTTTCGAGTCTTCGCGTTCCAGAAAAGAGGGAAAAATATTAATTAATATGCACTCTGTATAAGATAATCAGAAAATAGTTGCTTATCTAGCTGAATTATTGCCTGCGGTATTAATATCAGTGATGCATTTACACTTCTAATCTTGTTGGCTACTCCAGCATACTATTAGGAGTTTAAAACAAGCGATTAATTACCTTGCCTTGAATGTTTGAAAATAGTATTTAACAATGAACAAAACTTTATTTCATCTTACTTTCCCTGTGACAGACCTTGCTCTGGCAAAAACATACTATGTCGATGGTTTGGGTTGTATTCCTGGTCGAGAAAACCGTCAACTTTTAATTCTTAATCTCCACGGACATCAATTTGTTGCTTTCTTGACTAAAGAAACCCTTGTACCTCAACCTATATACCCCAGGCATTGCGGAATTGTCTTTAGCTTAAAAAGTGATTGGGAAGAAGTGCTTTCAAGGGCAGAGGAACAAAAGCTCACTTTTAGACAAAAACCTGAACTCCGTTTTGCTGATTCTTTTATAGAGCATGACACCTTTTTTTTAGAAGATCCTTTCTATAACTTGATAGAGTTTAAACATTATCATCACCCGGAAGCAATCTTTGGATATTATGATTATACGCAAATAGAAGAACGGGTTTGATAGGAGTTAAAATCATTCGTAATTTGTAATCAAGTTCCTACGTTGCAAACGTAATTCCTGATTAAAGTAGTAGTAAATTTATTTACAACTAATTCCAAATCACCAATTTGACAATTTGGTGTGGTGTTGCGCCGAAAATAACGAATTACGAATTAGCTAAATATCCAATCGCATCAGCTAACTCATTCCAAATGTTAGGAAATAATGACTTGCAAGACCGATGGATTCCTCGCTATTTCAGATTAGCGATCGCGAATATGCTCTCGAATTTAATGGTGCCGTTGTCTGGAATGGTTAGTGTTTCCTTTTTAGGACACCTGCAAGACATTCGTCATTTAGCTGGCGTTGCACTGGGGACAGTTCTGTTTAATTACTTCTATCGAACATTCAATTTTTTGCGTCTCTCTGTGACTGGCACAACTGCCCAGGCGACTGGAAGGAACGATCGAGAAGAAGTACTACTGCTAGGCTTACGGAATGTTTTAATTGCCCTCAGCTTGGGATTTGCTGTTTTGCTCCTACAATACCCACTGCGAGAGTTGGGGTTTATTGTCTTGAACAATGCTCCAGAGGTGAAAGCGTCTGGAGTGGACTACTTCAATATGCGGATTTGGGGTGTACCTGCGGTTCTGGTGAATATGGTGCTGTTCGGCTGGTTGATGGGGCGCGAACAGAGCCAGAAAGTGTTGGCCTTATCGGCTTTTGGTAACGTCCTTAACATCGTCTTAAGTTACCAGATGATTCTGCGAGCGGGTTGGGACAGCGTGGGAGCAGGCTTGGCACAAGCTTTGAGCCAATTTCTCATGATGGTGCTTGGACTAATTTGGATCAAGAGTGAAATCCAGTGGCAAGAGATCCGTGCCGTCGCGCCTCAGCTTTGGGACAAATCTGCCTGGAATGAGACTTTTGCCTTGAGTCGGGAGCTTTTTGTGCGGACACTGGCAGTTGGGTTCACCTTTTGGGCTTTTACCAATCTCTTTGCTGGGATGGGAAGAATCGCCTTTGCGGAAAATGTCTTGCTGCTTGAGTTTATGACGCTAGGAATTCAAATACTCAATGGCTTGTCTTATGCAACAGAAACCTTGACAGGCAACTTTCATGGCACAAACGAGCAGAGGCGGATGGTGCCACTGCTTGGCGTTTCTGTAGGCGTGACTCTGATGTTTGCAATTACCATGTCCCTTACCTGCATCCTGTTTCCTCAGACGGTATTTGGGCTACTCACAAATCATACGGAAATAACCACCCAGATCGATCGCTACATTCCCTGGCTAATGAGCGTACTGGCGCTGTATGCCTTCGTCGTCTCAATTGAGGCTTATTTCTTTGGTTTGGCAGAAGCATTAATACTCCGGAATGCGGCTTTTATTGCAACTGGGTTAGGGTTTATTCCGACAGCAGCCCTGGCTTGGAAGTTACAGAGTGTCCATCTATTGTGGTTGGCGATGTCTTTATTCATGGTGACTAGGGTTTTAGTGCAGGGAATTCAGATCCCTAGAACCTTAAAACTAGCAACAGAAGATATTGTTCCTGCTCAAAAGACTCAAGCTTGATGAAATGTCACGAAAGCAACTAAGGCAAATTCATCGTGCTACCACAGATGTCGATACTATGGAGTTGACGCTGACGAGAAGAAAATATGACAGTCCGGCACTATACAGCGATTACACCGGATGCCTTTAGGAATAAGGCTTAATCTTTGAATCAGCAAGCTTACTAAAAAAACCAGACGCGATCGCAATTATCCTTTCCTTAATTAGTAAAACTAAATATTAGCCATGCAAATTATTAGTAGAACAAGGATCAAAGTCCTGAATCAATAAAGTATAAAGGATTATTAGACGACTTTAAGCCACAGCATTCCTGCGGCGATTACGGTATTAAGCCGAGATAACACCTACTTACTTTTTCCGAACTACTAAATAAATCGTATAAAAGTTAAGGGTGGGGCTATTCATTGCAGTGTATGGTGTCTCGTGTATAGAGAAGAATAATTGTCACAATCCGGAGCGGAAAAATTGGGGTAATCAATTTTACTTAAGCTAGGGTGTAAGAGAGTAGGGTGTGAGGTGTAGAGATAAGCAGAATTATTCATACTCATAATCATACTTATAAGAAAAGGGATAAGGTGATTCTTTAATAATTGAATCTATATCCTCTTTATCAACAAAATCGTATCGAACCATGTAGTTGGAAACTATCTCTTCAATTACTTGTTCAAAAATGGGAACTGTTTTATTTGGTTCTGTTTTATTTAATTCATCAATATACTGATACAGTATATTTATTCCTTCATTAAAACTACTATAAAAGTTTTTTCTAATATCTGAATGGCGTTGATCTGAGTAATAAATTCTTAGATCATTATAGCTATCAAATCTCATCATTAAAAGATAGTCATAATCAAAGTTAAGTCTCAGATCGCCATAAGAAAAGTCACTAACTGCAATTCTGTCTGTCTTTTTTCCAACCCAAATAAATTGAATTCCCATATCTCTTTTATAATAATTTAAATTATTTTTGACCTCAAGTATTTTACGTTCTAAGCTATTATCATAATCCTTAAAAAATATAAGATGATACGCATCACCAGATATTTCTCCAGGAAAAAGTCTCTTCAAATCTCTTTTAAACAAGTCTTCAAACTCTAAACATTTTGGATTCCATCTTTTAATATAAAACTTTTTATCACCATTTTTGTCTTCAAAAATATCTTCAAACTCTAGCTTTTTGAGATCATTTAAATATGAAATTATTTCTTTATAATTAATTCTATCTAATAAATTAATATCGATTTTTTTGAATCTTAACTCTGAATGATCCAGTAATGCTTCAATATAATTTTTTTGAGAATTCAAATCATAAACAAGAATGCCAAAATCTTGATCTAAATATGTTTTAACTACCTCTGAGCTACCATTGCTAAACTTTTCTAAAAAATTTGTATATGAACGAAGCGAACAAATAAACACTCGACCATCTTTACCATAACTATTATGGCTAGCTTGTAGTATGTATCGATACTTACTAGCTGTTCTTATGGAAGAGAAAACGAATAACCTAATAGTGTTTTTAGGTTGTTTAGCAATATAATCTTTTGCTAATAGCTTGTTTTTTGAATCGGTCCAGAAAGTTGACACAGATTCACTGCTGATTGCATACACTTCATTTGCATTTTCAAACATAGAACGCGCTCTAACTAGAAAATTTTTCTCGATTCCCACGTCAATTTTATACTCTTGTTCTTGGTCTTTTACTTTTTTAATCTCTTTATAAGCCTCATCAAGAATTCTTCTGATTAAATCGGCTCTAAATTTTAATAAATTACGTAAATCTTTGATTGAATTTTTAATTAAACTTAGCTCCTGGGGAATTAATTGAAAATCCATTTTAGATTTACCTTCAAAATACTCTCTTAATTGCATTCTCAGCTCATCTATCGTAGAGTATTTAAACCGCAAACTGTCAGTCAAAAAATACAGATAAGATGGTATATTTATCCGATCATCCTCTCTCTTTTCCATAAGAAAAATTTGCTTTGAGCGTTCATGCGCTCTAATTAATTCACTTACAACTTCATTGGAGCTAAGTGAATTAATTGATACTAGTAAACAATCAGCCTCATCGAGTTTTACTGATATTACTTCATGAATATTTTGAGATGGTTTAATAGCTTCTACATCAATAATAACTTCAACATTTTTAATATTTTCTAGGTAAGAAGTAAGAGCAGCCCTTAAATTTTGATCTGTTTCCCATTTATAACTAATAAATACTTTAATTTTTTCTATTGTCATATTTTCTAAAAAAAGATATTATTTTATTGATTTACTCACAAAAATAGTAGCATAAAATTCTTTTTTAGGTATATACTTAAAAGAATTTGCTAAGAGGCTGTTTGAAAAGTCGGTAAGTTTGTAAAAAAGCTATCTCGGTATACGCTGTGAATAGATATATAGACAGCACCGAGAGAACAACGTGAGTAAAGCATACCCCAGCAATCTGACTCGTGCATAATATGAATTTCTCAGTGAGACGATTCCAGAACCCAAAAGAGGTGGTCGCAAGCGTGAAGTCGAGATGTGGGAAGTCCTCAATGCGATCTTCTATATCCATCTGCATAATTTTCTCTTAAGAAGTTGTTTTAAAAGCATTTTTGGTAATATCAAAGCCTCACAAACCTAACCCCCATTGCCTGATAGTAAATGGGGGTTTCAAAGCCTTACATATCTCCCTTATATTCTTCTAACAATTGCGGAATGTGATCGTACCCATCTACACCGATAACAGCAATAATTTTCGGGCGATGTTGTTGTAAGAACTTTTGGAAAGCTTCTGCCCCAATTTGCCCTTGTAAAATTGTCAGTAACCCTGCTGCTTGACGCCACTCATTAGAGGCGATTTGCTCCAAAAGATACATTCCCAAGCAACCTGTATAAACAGTTTTTTCCGAATTTTGCAGATGATAATAAGCTTCTGCTAAATAAGCTAAGTTCCGCCCTTGGAGATACAAATCACCGGAAACTTGCGCTGTTTTAAAACCATCTTCCAGATATTTAATTGCAGTTTGGTGTTCTCCGATTACTAAATAGGCAATTCCTAAGCTGCTGACACATAAGGCTTTACTTTGAAGATCGCCTAATTTTTCTGATAATTTTAAACCTTGTTCCAAATAATTAATTGCGGCTTCATAAGTTTCTGGTTCTAAATTTTCCAGTTCTTGAGCTTGCATGACTTCGCTGTAACCCAAATTCACTAACGCATTTGCTTCTCCTGTCCGATCGCCTGCTTGCCGACTCAGTATTAATGCTCGTTGACTGTAGTTAATTGCCTCAGCATAATTTTGCTGTTGCACGTAGGTACGGCTGAGGTGGTTGAGATTGGCAATTTCACAGGTGCGATCGCCTGCATTCCTGGCTATCTCTAACGCCTGCTGATGAAAATCAATTGAGCGCTGGTATTGTCCTAAAGCACGCTGAGAATAGCCTAAAAGTGTCAAAATACGTGCCTTTTCCTGGGTTCCCTCGCCTCTTCGTAGCGGTTCATCTAAATAATCGAGGGCATCTCGTAAATAAGTACCAGTAAAAGAGGCAAAAATCCCGCCGTAAAAGGGAAAATATGGACGCTGGGCAAAGGTTCGCAAAATCTGGAGCATGATTTGAGAACAGGCATCGCTGTATATTGTCCCAATACTTCTAAAACCACTTGCTAATTGACTCCAAATCACCGCAAAGGTCAAAAAAGTGGAAATGGACAATTTTGGGCCGGCCTTAATATCGTAAGCTTGTTGGTCAAACCAGCCAATTAGTCCCCGTTGCAAAAACTGTAAAATTAATGCCATTTCCACCCAATCTCTGAGGGTGATACCACGCTGTCGCTCGGTAAATTCAATTACGGATTCTTCCCTAGCTAAAGTGCGAAGCAGTGCTTGGGGTAACTCACTATTGAGTTGTTTCGCCCAACTTGCCCAAGGGCCGCGTTCTCCCGGTACACCGCCAAACCCTAGAGATTCTTTTTGCTCGTACATCCAACTGAGCAAGTTGTCTTGCAATCGCTGCCAAGAAGCTAAACCACGGGTAATCCCTTCGGAAAATTGTTGTAAATCAGCATCTGCCTGAGCAAATTGTTGCAATGCCTTGGACAACTGCTGTAACTGTTGTAAATTTAGCGGATACTTTTGATTTGGGTCAGTAACTCGGATAAATGTCGCTAGACGCTCGGCAGCAGGGGCTGTAGTGATTTCTGTAACTGCGGAGGCGATCGCTTCTGTGGCTTTATTTTGCTCTTGCCAGCGTTGCCATTGACTTTGAATAGTCTTAATGGCTCTCAAACTGCGAGTCGCCTTGGCTTTCTTGAGTTCGTCTTTTTCGCTATCTACTTGGCTTTGGAGGGAATTCAGGCGATCGCTCAAAGCTAGCTCAAAGACTTCCCCTGTACCGGAAGTAATTCCTTTAAGCAGCATTTGATACACCTGTTCTACAGAGCTAATTTTGCCCTTGAGAGTGGTTTCGACAATTTCATCGATTAAGGCAAGATAGCGATCGCTTAATGGCAGAGAGTCTGGCACTTTGGCTACTAGGAGAATGTCACGTCAATTCTCATTCTAGTCTTGACCGCAGAGGTAGGGGAAACAATTGGCCACTTTTGGGCAGTCATGGTCATAACAAATGCGAAATTTAGAAAAAATTTATTTAGCGATTTGTTATCATTCCTTGAGTGATTCGCTGTTTAACTACACGATAAAAAAATAATGGAATACCTAAAATATAACGGTCTGCTAGACGAGTAGGTTCAGTAATTAAGCGTGTTAACCACTCCAAACCATTATCAGTCAACCAACGCGGCCCGCGATATATAGAGTCAGTATAAAAATCTAGACAAGCACCTAAAGGTAAAAATACAGTAGTTTCAATTTTATTGAAGTTATCTAAAATCCAGCGTTCCTGTAATGGCATACCAAAACCAATATATAAAATATCTGGTTGGAATTTATTAATTTTTTCTATTACCAAATCATTCTCTTTGCCGGATTTTTCAAAATAACCATGATGTCCCTGTACGCGTAAATTAGGCGCAATCGATCCTAACTTAGTAATTGCCTTATCAACTACACCAGGTTTTCCAGCTAACAAAAATAAAGAAAGGTTTTCTCGTTCGCACTTTAATGCTAAATCTTCTATGTAATCTGGTGCTGTCATTCGATGTGCAGATTGCATTGAATAACCATTGAATCTAGCTCCTACCATTACACCAAATCCGTCACAAAATACTAAATCAGCCTTATTCAAAAAATCTCGATACCAAGACTTTTCATAAGCGAAATTCATTGCTCTGATATTTACATGTCCTACAACTGTCTTTTTTTGATTTTTTGCTGCTTCTATTAAATAATCAACTAATTCTTGTACTTGAACTTTATGAAATCTTGTATCAAACAATTTAACTTCCGGAAAAGTTTTCATTTCTGCACTCCCTCACTTATTAGCCAGTATACCAAGTTTAGAAGAATCAGAACAACAAAATAATAATACCTTTATCGCTACCTTAAATTTTCCTAACTTTAAATTAAATTCATACCTTTGTAACGCCTATTATCCTTGATACAGAATAAATTACGTCGTTTTTTAATTTGGTGTTTAATACATAGGCTAAGTAAATTAAACCTATTTTCTTTTATTAAGATGGTTATCCATTGATAACTGCTGTATAAATGCCTCTTAAAGATATAAGATATTTGTTTATGTCCAAGTGTTTAACTCTGAGTCGTGCGTTATTTCCCAAAGATATTCTCAGATTTTCGTCTGCAATTAACGATTGCATTGCCTCTGACAATTGTTGAATATTCCCCGGATTAACTAATAAACCATTCTGATTTTGAGTAACTACTTCGGGTATTCCTCCTACTGCGGTAGTGATAACTGCCAAACCCCAACTCATTGCTTCTAGTAGTGCCATAGGCAGACCTTCGTTGTAGGAAGGTAACACAAAGACATCAGCTTTAGTTAAAAGATCGTCACGTTTTTCTCGATCTACCCAATCAAGAATAGTGATGTAGTCAGTAAGATTTAGAGTTGGTATCAAACTACGAGCTTGTTCTACATCTCCATCCCCCGCTATAACTAACTTGGCTTGACTTTGTTGAGCAACTGGCATAGAAGCAAATGCTTTAATTAAATCAAAAGTACCTTTGCGCTCACCAATGCGCCCTAAAAATAAGAAAAATATTTGTTTAGAATCTCTTCGCTGTGGAATTTGCGCGGGAATTTTTACTGGGTTAGGCAGAACAATAACTTGCTCTGATTTCAAGCCAAGATTCTCAATGTAGAATTTTTTCCAGCTATCTGATAAAACAATGAAACGGGTACATTTACAAAACGACCAACTTAACCACTGCTTAAGCCATTGGGGTAGTTTAGAGTAAAACAAATGAAAATCAGCACTATGAGTATGAATAATTACTGGTTTTTGAAATAGCCAACCAATAAGAGTAGTGATTGAATGACGAAAAGCACTACCTCTATCTGAGACATGGATGTGAATTAGGTCAGTATTTTGGTTTAATAAGTTCCAAAACAACTTACCTATTGCCTGCAAAAAAACTAAAACTTTATAAACAGTAGAACCATTCGGTAAAGTTGTAATGTGTTTAATTTGAATATCAGAGGTAGTTTCTTCAATAATGAGCTTTTCTACAGAAACTATTCCACCTTGGCGCTCCAAGCTTTCGCCCAACATAGTAATTTTTATGGGACTCATAATTGCTATTAATATGTTTTGGAAATTGAGTACACGGCTATTTATATAAGCTATTGAACGAATTTATTCTAGTTTATATCCAAAGGCCCACTCACAGAGCATTTTGAGAATTAATCCTAATAACTCTATCTGCTTGAGCGCAGATCCACAAATTTATTCAATGTACACTTTTATGATTTTACAGGATGATCTCTATAACAAAATTCTGTCATAGAAATTGTTATGAGGATGTTGAAAAAATTGTTGTTAATAACAGCATTCTAGCACTCTGTCATAACTAAAAGCTAAGTAACAATTTTTTGTTTAAGCTAAATCATGTATTTACAAGTCGGAAAAACAATGAATTTATTTGAGCTTTTAGTAGGAGAAGACAATCATCTAGCCCTAGTTACGCCTGATGGGCGATCGCTAACTTATAAGCAATTGCGCGAGAATGTTGTTGGACTGGTATCTCAACTCAACAGCTTTGGATTGAAACGGGGAGAACGCATTGCCATTGCCATGACTAACGGTTCACCAATGGCGATTACCTTTTTGGCTGCTGCCTTATGTGGCACTGCTGCACCCTTAAATCCCAAATACAAACAAGAAGAATTTGCCTTTTACTATCAAGATACCCAAGCAAAAGCACTGATTACGTTGTCTGAGGGGTCAGAAGCAGCTATTGCTAGTGTCACACCCGATATGATACTGATTAATGCCAAGATAAATACTGACGGCACATTAAGCTTTGAATCAGTCAAAACAGTCTCAGAACCAGCAGAATCCGCGAATCCCACAGCCCCCAACGCTGATGATATAGCGATGATTCTCCACACTAGCGGCACTACCAGTCGTCCCAAGCGTGTGCCGATTCGTCATCGCAACTTAATCGCTTCAGCCAGCAACCTGATTAGTGCTTACTCACTCACAGCAGCTGATACTACACTTTGCCTAATGCCCTTGTTCCATGTTCACGGATTAGTGGGCTGTTTGCTGGCAACTCTGGCTTCGGGTGGTACATTAGTTTGTCCCAATGGTTTTAATGCCTTGGAGTTTTGGAAACTGGTAGATACCTACAAACCCAGCTGGTACTCCGCAGCGCCAACCATGCACCAGACAATTTTGGCGCGCGCTAGTCGCAACCCAGAAATTGTCAAAGCAAACCGCTTTCGTTTCATTCGCTCTAGTAGCGCTTCTTTGCCGCCGATTATCATTGAACAGCTAGAGGCAACTCTGAATGCTCCTGTGGTGGAATCTTACAGCATGACTGAAGCATCTCACTTAATGACTACCAATCCTCTACCGCCAAAAGTCAGAAAACCAGGTACTGTAGGTTATGGCTTTGGTGTAGAAGTCGGCATTATGGACTCCGAAGGCAACCTGTTATCTCAGGGAAGCTTGGGCGAGGTGGTGATAAAAGCACCCAACGTTATAGATGGCTACGAAAACAATCCAGAAGCTAACGCCACTGCTTTTGTGAACGGTTGGTTCCGCACAGGGGATCGGGGTGCAGTGGATGCAGACGGCTACCTCCGCTTGACTGGACGGATTAAAGAATTGATTAACCGGGGTGGAGAAAAAATTTCTCCTTTAGAAGTGGATGATGTCTTGCTGCGCCATCCTGCCGTCGCCGAAGCCTTAGCCTTTGCCGTTCCCCACAAATCTTTAGGAGAAGATATCCACGCGGCTGTGGTTCTGAAAGCAGAAGTTGGCGAAAAAGAACTTTTAGCTCACTGTGCAACTATGCTGGCAGACTTCAAAGTTCCCAAGCAAATTCACATTTTAGAACAACTACCTCGTGGTGCTACCGGGAAACTGCAACGGTTGGCGATGGCGAAATTGCTGAATATAGGGGAGTAGGGAGTGGGGAGATAACGACACAATCTACAAAAACAGAGATTGAACAGTCAGATCCTTCTGGGTGATGCTGAAGTTACGCTGTTCTGCTGTGGCAATAAATGAAACGATCGCTTCACACGCCACAGCAACGGTTAACATCACCAGGTTTCGTGCCAGCGGATAATCACAGACATCATCATTAACCTCGGAAGGAACGCGATAAACGTCATTCCAAATCACTTCTGCATAATCAGCCGATAGTCCAGCATGAAGACAAGGAATGCTTAATTGTTCAGCATAATCTTTCACTGCTTGACGTGCCACGCTATTGTCAAAAACATCGACAATTAGCTGGCTGTCTTTGAGTAGTTGAGTTGCATTTGCTGGTGTCAACTCCTTTGTTTTGGCATCAACTTTAGTACCAATTGCTCGATATAAATTGTTCGCCAAAATTTTCGCCTTGAACGCTCCAACATCGGAACGATAGTAAGGCTGAGTCGAAAGATTACGCTCCTCAATGCGATCGCGATCTATTACTGTAAGTTTATCAAAACCAGACCGAGCTAAGTTTTCCGCAATGTTAGCTCCTAATGCTCCAGCGCCACAAATTGTTACAGGATAATTTTTTAGTTTTGCCATCACAGCATTACTGCGGTAAAGCTGTTCGTGAAAAAAGATGCTCATTGTCCTCACCACTCTTGTTGTTCCATTACACCTACTAAAGATTGCAAATCAAAATCGCGATCGCGTCCACTCAGACAAATACCAGAACTGACAACAGTCAAGTCAGCTTTAGCGATCGCACTACTATGGCGAACACCATCAGCAGTTGTCCAATCGACTGTCCAATAATCGCTGCGATCGTGGAATTGATTTAATTCACCGCCACCCATTTGCAAAGCCTTTCTCAATCGCTTTTCATCCTGTTGGGGTTGAGTAAATCCCTCAATGCGCCGCGTTGCTAATTCATACACTGTGCGGATTTCTGGAGTAATACCCTTAAACTGTAATTCTTCAGCAGCAATGAGTTGCTTGACGGCAGATTGCAGAGTTTCAGAAATTGCCGGATCGGTACGGCGATCGACTTCCTCAAACCAGCATGAATGTCCATTCCATCGGGCAATGATTTGCTCAAAGGTAACGCCCTCGGTAACTAAGTGGACTGCGATCGGCTTAACTACCTTCAACCGTTGACGCATATCTACTTCATTTACAGGGTATGCTAACCAAGTTTGTCCCCGCAGCTGGTGTGCTAACCGCAGTCGTATTTGGGGAAAGTGTTGCAGGTATTCCCCAATTTGGGGTAAGCCTGCTTCTTCTACAACCGTTGCTGTTTTCTCATCCACAGCCTGAAAGATGCCCCAACCTTGAAATTTACTAGGCTTTGGACTGAAGGTGTAGATCATCCCGGCTACCCGTGTGCGAACTCGTCCACCTTTGACGCAGGGTGCGAGAAATTGGGTTGTAGACAATTGTGCTTCTGCGATCGCAATTTGGTTGATTAGCTTAAGGATCTCAGTCATCATTATCTCTCTTTACGCATAATTACTCAAGATTATTGCTAGTAATCGAGTATATAAAAAAACATATTTTATGCTCAATCAACCCAAAAAAATAGAAAAATAATGACTACCCAAATACAACAAATATCAGAATCCCGAAAAAAGTTAGCATCTGCTTACCGTGCAGTTTACGCAATTGGAGTTTTGTGTATTTTTCTAAGCATAATATTCTTTGTTGCTGGTAATCGATTGCCTGATTATCTAGTATTGGGAATTGGTTTTTTATTTTTTGGTTTACTCTATCTAGTTCTAGGTTTCTTTGTCCAACGTAAATCAAAAATTGCACTAGGTATTGCAGTAGGATTGATGTCGCTAAATGTGTTAACTGCTATTTACAATTTGATTCAAACAGGTAAACCGTTTGGCTTGGCTATTCCCATGATATTTTTAGGTCAGACTATAGAAGGATTTAAAGCTATAGAAGTATTAAAGTCAAAGACTTGAAGTTAATTTTCATTTTGTTAATCGATAGCCTTTTACTTAGGAATTAATACAATTCTTGCGTGCAAGTTGGTGGAGCATTGCGTGTTCTCAGTTACTAGAGGGACTCCGCTGGTGAGTTGTTATACACTCTTTCAAGGATGGCTACTTTTAAGCCTACCTCCCAGGTTCTTCGCACTCCCCGTTCACACACACCCACTGCATTTGGCAGTGTTACCTTTCCTCTCGTACTAGTATGTAGGCTCCAAGAGTTGGGGCACGCAGGATATTAATGTAATACAATATACTACATAAAATTGGAAGAGATGAAAAGAGAGGTTTTGGAGTAGAGCGATCATTTTATAGCGTGATAGTTCATTTCTCTATCAATAAAAGTTTAAGCTTATAATTTTAATTAATTAACAATATCAGCAAAAATCTTGCTAACCAAAAAATGCACGAATCATACTATCTATAGGTATATCTTCAGTCAGCAAATGTTTTAAGTAAGAACTACTAATTATAAGAATGTCCATCCGTACTAATAATTCCATATTTTTACTTGAAATAACCTGAACTAAATCTAAAGGTGCAGTTTGAAGATGTTTTGGTAAAGAATATTCATAAATAACAAATGGCACTTGCTTTAAAGTTGCCTTGTCCAAAGATATCTCACCTGTAGCTGAATCTACATCTTTCGGATTAAAACTACAAGAATAAAGCTGCGCTGTAGTTACAATACACGGAACAATAAGTTGAGTTTCATAATCCAACTTAGGAATAGGATTATATGTAGCCTGTTTTTGGGTATGTTGTGTTTCCTCCATCCATATTGCTTGTGTAGCTAAAGCAACTTGATAAGCTGCATCTGTCACGGCAGCATTTGAAGTTTTTGTTTTCTGCCCACTCTTAAAAGATTGATAGTCACCACGAGTCTCCCTTGCTTCACTAAACAAAGTAACTGAATTAATTGGCAACCGCATCAGATGAGTGTTCACATCCCATCCTACATTTGGTTCTTGTTTTGTTTGATTTTCTATCACACGAACAACAAACTGTCTTTGAGCCATCTCTCCCCTTTTAGGAAAGAAAACCCAATCAACAAAATCCGGATTATTCTTTTTACATTCGACTATAAAAGTAACGATTTTAGAACCATCACGTAATTCAACTCTAATATCAAGAGCGCTTTCCTTACCTCTAAAAGGCCCATTGGGAGGAGGAAATTCTACTGGATAGTTGGTTGACACAACCTTTAGTTCAGGTACAGACTGGAACAGATTCTCGCACCAATGTTCAAAAAATACCCCATGAATATTTATAGAATGTATTGTCCATTCATTATCTGTCTGTGGATTTACCATAATGACATTCTCTCCCCTCAAAAATTGAATGACAGTAGCAACATTGGAAATGGCACTGCCCACAAATTTATTTAATGAGCAATGCCATATTCTAACCTCACTTATCTTCTCTTACAGGCAACGGCATATCCAAAATCTCCATCAGCAAATCCAGGCGAGAGGGGCGCGTCAAGAGTGGGACGATGTTCGGCAAACTGTAGTAGTCACCGGCGAAAGTGAACGTATCTACAGGTGCTTGCTGCTGCTTCAGTTGAGTCTCCACCCAGTTGTAATGAGTACCCACACGGACAATCACCACATTGGGCATTATCGCCAACTCCCGGCAGTAGTTCTTGTAGACTTCACCGAAATAAGGAGCCGCATTTTCGCCCTCATCCGTCACCAAAATTATCTGGTCAACTACCTGCTTCTTCTTCCGCATTGCTTCCAATGCACAGCCGATGCTAGTACCACCACCTGCATTGATGTGCTGGAAGGCACGCTCCCAGTCGCTCAACTCCTTGCCCTTTGCTGTAACAGCGTAAGGAATGGTGTCAAAGGCGTAGACAAACAGTTCTGCCTGAGTGATACCAGACATTAGGGCAGCGAGTTGCTTACCGATCGCGATCGCATTTTCCATTGAGCCAGACTTGTCCACCAATAAAGCAGTTGGACGAGCGATCGCACCACGCCGCTTTACCTGTTCGTTTGTCACCTTTTCCAGTTGGGCAACGGTGTCTGCGTCAAAATCTCCCGCGTCTGTGGCAATTTGTGCTTTGAATGCTGAGACACGCCCACTCTTAGACGCTGCTTCCAGCTTAGAGTCAATCAGCTTCTTGACTTGTGGATGATCCATTGCACCTCTAGTCTGGAGAGACTTGAGGTTGTTGATCGCTTCTTGAGGAGACATGCTGTTGATTAACGCCACCAATACAACTGGTGTAAGTTGCTTGATAGCACCAATTGCGATCGTGTAGGGAATTTTAAACTCCACAATCAGCCGTGCCTGTTCTGCGGCATTTTCAGCCTTAGCAACCTGCTTCAGCACATTTGCTAAGGAACCCTCTGGAGGAGTATCGCGGAACAGAATCGCATTTGCCCGCTCATTTGGCTTGATGTGCAGCGAAGCATATAAGTGCTTCATTGCCTTACGACCTCGCAAAGCGGCGCGATCGAACAGAGCCGGATTGCTCTCCCGCACCTTTAGATAACGCCGTACCGCAGTACGAGCGGAACGAGGCAGTTTATTCTGCTGCTGCTTCATGAAGTCCACCACACGAGCCACCTGATAGGGTGGAAACTCTTGCAGCATCATAAATCCAGCATCTCGGTGTTCAGTCAGATTGCTAGTTAACAAATGAGCAACAAACACCTCCTTGTGGTCGCGGACATCACCATGACGCTGATACCAAACTGCCAGGTGTCCGTAGAAGATGGGATCGAGTTCAACAATTAACTGATGAATTTCTGCGACTTGCTCAAGTTTACGGTGAGGAGTTGTGAGCAAACTGTTGAGCATTTCCAAACGCAGGTCACGTTCTGCGGTATTCATTATGAACCTCCTCTAGTTGTGATGGATGAGGAGGCAGATGTTGCACGCGAGGTGATATCACCGCGCAAGTTGTAGAAGCATTATGTATAACTTGTGCAGAGTTATGTAAGCTTCTGCGATCGGGGCGCGGCAACAACTGCCAATAACTATGTAGCAATCCTAATTAGTATGTGAAATTCTCTGTCTTTTTCTTCAACTTCGCGTCCTTTGCGTCCTTTGCGGTTCGTTTAAAAAAGTAATTTTTGCAACTCGACAAAGACACGAAGAAAATACCGAAAGAGAAGTTTTCATCAATCATTAATGAAATATAGCGGTTCTCGCGTGGATGCAATACACTCTGACCTCTCTCCAAACCTCTCTCCTAAAAGGAGAGAGGCTTTGAATCTTGCTCCCCTTCCCTTGTAGGGAAGGGGTTGGGGGTTAGGTCTGTATTGCGCTCAACCGAGAAGCGCTATAATATCGCTTCGTGCAAGTCGAAAAAGCTGTTGATTCACACACGGGATTTGAACCCGTAGTTGCTTGATCTTCAGTCAAGTGCCTTACCATTCGGCTAGTATGTAAGCTTTTTCAGTTAGGGCACGAAGTGAAAAATTTAGGTTTTAGAAAGTTGATTTAAAATAAATCGAATTTCTTTCTTGTTACACTGCTGTTTCCTAACAGCGTAAATCATTCGACCTCTATACATTGCCGCAGAACGATGAATTATCCCTTTGACAACATCCGTCACATAATGAGTTGGTGGCGGTGGAAAATCTTCAAAGGTAATGAAATACCAAATCTCGTTTAGCTTCTGGTATTGATGATAATTATCAATGATGACAATATCAGTTTGTTCCTGCTTTTGCTTCTGCTTTCGAGGCACTGTCTCGACTGCACAAAGAATTCCGGTTTCAGGATGGATATAGAAGCGATCGCGATGGCTTGTATTTAGCTAATTTCGATACCCTTGGTAAGGCTTGCTATAAAAACCACCATCAATTATTTCCACATGCCGTTCAACGTAGTCCCACACATGACCGATAACATGCTGTCCTGCCATTGTGCTGGGATCTAGTCGTTGACACAGTTGGCTGTAAACCTCATTCCAAGGCTGTCCGACTTGCGATCGCAAAAACCGACGCAAAGGCCCGAGATGGTCTGAAAGATACTTAGATTTATTTATTGGTTTAATCAGGTAGGGATTCAACAATCCATCCTGAATGGCATCCTGGGTGATTTTGTATAATTGCTTCTTAAAGCCAGTCACCTTTTTGAGGCTAATTCTCCTCCCACCGCGAGGACGCTCAATTACAATCTCGCTCAAACGATGTTCGCTCATATCTCACGTTGTTTAAATGCAGTTGTTCTAATTGAGTTGTTATTAAACATGAGTTAGCTAACATCATTGAACTCACCTCCGTATTGAGTAAAGGTTATAGATAAATCCGATTTAAATAATAGAAATTCCGCACAAGTTAGCAAAGCAGTTTTCACAATTGCCTATACCAATTTGGCTACGCTCCCATCAAAGGGAGCGACAGGATTTGAACCTGCATTCCGTTGCCGGAGTGTGTAGACTTTACAAGTTAGGGCGCGGAATTAAGTCTTAAATCATTCCGTGCAAGTTCAAGAAGCTTTTTACAGCTACGGCCGCTCTTACCAAATATTGGCAGTGGGCACGCACGCTAAATCTGCGAGAGACTTAGAAATCATGCTTCGCTTAATTCGATCGCTCGAACTTTACTACCTTAGGGCCGTTATCAATGTGTATGTATGCTTCTTGTGTTAGGGCACGGATGACTCTGAAAGTTAACCATAGACAGCTTCAGGACGAACGATCAAATCGCCACTAGGACGGCGATCGATTACGTAAGCAGAAAGGCGATCGCTATTCACATCTAAATGCCGAGCAACGCGCTCTTTCACTGCTACATCATTCATCCCTACTGCAATTCCCAATTGGGTTTTTGGGATATCAACAGAACGTCCTTCAAATCGAATATGAACCATTGCGATCGCCTCCTGTTGTATTTACGAACTGATATTAGTGGATCTGATCGGGATTGAACCGATACCCTCCCTGTGAGAGTTACACTCACACCTCGTGCGAGTCGAAAAAGCTGTGGTTACACCGCAGGAATTGAACCTGCAACTTATCGTTCAAGAGACGATCGCTCTACCATTGAGCAAGTATGTAAGCTTTTTCTGTCAGGGCACAAGTGACATCCGGGATCTCTACCGTTAGAGCTACAGACCCAAGGAAAGCATTATTGCAATGCTTTTGAGGAGGCTTTTCTTGCATACTACAAATGTAATATGCAATTTACATAATGTCAAGTGTCGGGATGGATCGGGCAATTGTCCTTGATGTAGTGTTATGGAAACCATTGCCCGACAGCATCGAACATTTTTCACCATTTGGCACGAGCGCGGCGGAACCAGTACCTTCTTTCATGACAGTCTTTCAAGTCAACACCACAATCTTGGTTTTCAGCCAGCAACAGAGCAGGTTGACTTGGTGCATAATCCAAGAGCGCCAGCGTTGTACAGTCCATTTGCCGTAGCTAAGTCGCTCAGTGACCACCTGTCCCCTGCCTCTTGCCTCCTGCCTCCTTCACGACTTTGTTTTTAATTAAAAAGTATTGAATGCAGTTGACAAATTCTTCTAATTCTAAAATTAAATTAGTAGTACCTTTAAGGTCTCGATCGCTAGCTAGTTGTTCTAGTTTGTCAGTTGCTAAGTACATAGATGTGGCCCCAATGTTGACACTAGCACCTTTAAGATGATGAGTTTCTCGTGCTATTTGCCCAAAGTCATCAGCTGCGATCGCTGCTTTAATTATTTCTAAACGTGGTTTAATATCCTCAATGGATATTTGCAATAAATTTAATTCAAATTCTTCATCATTTCCCGATATCCGATGCAAGTGTTCCCAATCAATTTCTAAGTCAGTGAAAACTGTCTGTTCATACACACCTGCCTCTTGCTGGGAAACGATCACACCTGTCCAATGCTCTAAAGTCTCAGCCAATTTTTCTTTAAATACTGGCTTACTTAAATAGTCGTCCATTCCGGCATTTAGACAAGTTTCTTCGTCTTCTTTCATCACATTAGCCGTCATCGCAATTACCACAGGACGATGACCCAATGCAAAAGCATCCTCTTGCCAACGATGAATTTCTTTTGTGGTTTCCAAACCGTCGAGAATTGGCATTTGGCAATCCATTAAAATCAAATCGTAAGGAATTTTTTCTAATAGCTGCAAAACTTCTTTTCCATTAGCAACGACATCGGCTTTGTAGCCCAAACTATGAAGCTGCTTTAGTGCTACTTTTTGATTCACCAAATTATCTTCAGCTAAGAGAATTCTTAATTTGGATTTAGTAGAAGGATTAGGGGGACAGGAAGTAAGAATACTTGAAGTTTCTGTTTCTGTACTGGGGATTTCTTCTGTAGCCTCTAGCTTTCTGCCTCTACACCCTTGTTCTGATTCCGGCTGAGTTTCTAAAATATTTATGATGGCATCAAGGAGTCGTGATGGCTTAATGGGTTTGAATAAATAAGTAGTAAATCCGATTTTGAGCGCCTGTTGTACTTCATCCCGTTGATTAGTAGAGGCGAGCATAATCAAAGGGATCTTAGCAATTGCAGAATTAGCTGGAATTTGTTCTTTTATCGTCATGCCATTTGTTTGGGCTATTTGCATATCAACCAAGGCAAGATGATATGATTTCCCCTGTTCGCTAGCTTGCTGAATAACTTTAACGGCCGCAGCAATACTGTCAGATCGATCTACCTGCATTCCCCAATGAGTAGCTTGATGGGAGATGATTTTATAATTAGTAGTGTTGTTATCCACTACCAATAAGCGGCTATTTTGCAAAAGTCCGCGTTCGCATTTTGGCTCAACAGGCTCAACTTGTTTGGTAAAAAGCAACTCAAACCAAAACTTAGATCCTTTGTCCATCTGGCTTTCTACCCCAATTACTCCTCCCATCAAAGTTACAAGTTGTTTACAGATGGCTAATCCCAAACCCGTACCACCATACTTGCGAGTGGTTGAAGCATCCACTTGGGTAAATGGCGTAAAGAGTTTGCGTTGGTCTTCAGGGCTAATGCCAAGACCTGTATCTGTAATGGCAAAATGGATGGTGGCTGTAGTCGGAGAAAGCGATCGCAATTCGGCTTGCACTAATACCTCGCCAGCGCTGGTAAACTTGATGGCGTTGCTGATTAAGTTCATCAAAATTTGCCGCAGCCTACCAGTATCTCCTTTGAGTTGAGTGGGGACGTTGCGATCGATCAGTGCGGCAATTTCTAATCCCTTGTTATGGGCTGAGGGAGCCAATAATTCCACCACTTCTTCTACACAAGTGGATAAGTCAAAATCGAGAGTTTCGAGAGCCATCTCTCCAGCCTCAAGTTTGGAAAGATCCAAAATCTCGTTGATTAAACTTAAAAGAGCGTCTCCACTACTGCGAATTATTTCAATAAAATCTCGTTGTTCTTCGTCTAAGGGAGTATCTAAGACCAAACTGGTCATCCCCAATACAGCGTTCATCGGAGTGCGAATTTCATGACTGATATTTGCCAAAAAGGCACTTTTCGTCTGAGAAGCTAATTCGGCTTGACGACGGGCAATTTCAAGTTCTTGTCGCTGACGAGTTTCTGCTGCTAATAGTTGGGCTTGGGTTAAAGCAATACCTACTTGGTCGGCTATTTGCCGCAAAAGATCGGTTTCAAAGCTAGACCAGTGGTGGGAATCGTCACACTGATGAACTATGAACAAACCGCTAAGTTCTTCTTTAACAAGAATAGGTACAACTAAATTGACTTTGACCCCAAACTGTTGCATTAATTCCAGATGACTTTGTTCAACTTCCAGGAGATCCAAGTTATCCAGTCCGAAAATCTTGCCTTGACGGTACTGCTGTAGATAGTACTGTTGGAGATATTCTGCTTCAAAGTAGGGAGCGGCGTTGTTTTGCTCTTTGATTGCTGGTAAGCCAGAAACTACTGCTTCAACAACGGTATTTGCAGACTGATCTGGCAAAAGCTGATAAATTAAAACTCGGTCAGTCTGGAGAATTTTTTGTACCTCTTCGACAGTGATTTGGAGAATTTCTTCGATGTCCAAAGACTGACGAATCTTCAGGGTGATTTCGGTAAATAGTTGCGATCGCAAATTTTGGCGTTGTATTTCTTCTTCAGCCTGTTTACGCTGGATAAATTGCCCTACTTGCTCGCCGATAGAATTCATCGTTTTTACTAAATCTTCGTCAAGAGGCTGGATTTCGCGGTTGAAGCAGGTAATCACACCGAGGATTTTGTTACCACTGCGGATCGGAAAACCAAAAGCTGCATGTAATCCTACTTGAGCAGCTATTTTGAAGTTAGGGAAATTAATATCTTTAGCGATATCAGCGATCCAAACAGATTCAGAACTAGCCCAAACTCTACCAGGTAGTCCAATTCCGGGTGCGAAAGTGGTTTGGCGCTTCAGTATTTCAAACTCTTGCATCTCAATGGATGCTTTATGCCAGATATCGAGAAAATGCAGCACATTTGCTTGCTCATCTACCATCCAAATTTCACCCAAATCCCATGCCAAACTCTCACAGATTCCTTGCAATATTTGGCGAGTAGCTTCGCTAATGGTGGCGGACTCTGCTAAAACGCGGGTTGCAGCATATTGTGCTGTCAGATGCTTTTGTGTGCGTTTGGCATCGGTAATGTCAATGCCAGTAGCAACGATGTATTCAACACAGCCCTCATAGTCTTTTAAGATGGTATTCGACCAGGCAATCACCCGCCGACTACCATCTTTCATTACCCAATGATTTTCATAATTATTGGAAAGTTGACCAGATCGTAACTGGTCAAAAACTGCTTTAACTGCCTCCACCTCTTCAGGAGGTAGTAACAAGTTCCAGCTATACCTACCCCTCACCTCATCAAAAGAGTAACCAGTTATTTGCTCACAGGCTTGATTGAAACGAACGATTTGCCCTTGAGAATCGAGAACTATTACCAACGCACCGACTGTATCAAGGACTGCTGAGATAAAGTTGCGTTCTTGATTTAAGGTTTCTTCTGTCCTCTTCCGCTCAATAACTTCACGATAGATCGAGTAGTAGACTACAGTAAGAACGATAAAACTTAGGCAAATAGCGATCGCCAATGTGAAAATTGTGTTCCGAGTCCAGGCCTTTGCTGCTTGTGACTGCTGTCGGATTCGTCCCCTGTCCTCGTTTTCCATCTCATCGATCGCCTTGCGGATATCATCCATGAGATTTTGGCGATCGTTTTTCAGCAGTACTTGCAACGCCGCCTCTAATCCCTTATTCTGGCGCAAATCGATAGTCTGTTTTAGTTCAGCAAGTTTAGCTGTTATCAGAAATTCAAGCGTTGCCATCTGCTTTTGTTGGTTCGCTCGATCTGCTGTTAAATTCTTCAGCTTGGCAATTTCTCGATCGACGTTACTAAGTGCTGTTTGATACGATTTTAGATAAAGTTTTTCTCCAGTGAAGATGTAACTACGTTGCCCAATTTCAGCATCCTTTATCTGGGACAGTATTTGCTCTTGGCTGTTAAGTTTTTTATAAGTATTTTTTACGATACTGCGATTAAAATTACTAAATACTCTTGTATTTTGATCGGAAACCACGCCAATCAGAACTAAAATTAGTGACGACAAACCAAAACTTGCTGCAATCTTTTTGAAAAATTGCTTGCGTACCCTCTGTGCCTGGTTGCTTTTCTTGGTAACAAGTACCAAACTTGCTAAATTTCGGCGCAATTCCAGTTGCTTTATGACTTGACGACCTAAAGTACGTAATGCCTCTATTTGTTCTGGATTAAGTTCTCGCGGTACGTAGTCAATTACACACAGGGTTCCGAGGGCGTATCCTTCAGGGTTAGTTAAAGGTACACCAGCATAAAACCGAATATTTGGGTCAGATGTCACCAGTGGATTTGTTGCAAACCGTTTGTCATCTTTTGCATCAGGCACTACCAAAACATCAGGCTGGAGAATGGCATGGGCACAGAATGCGAAATCTCGGTGCGTTTCTGGGGCTTCCATTCCGACTTTTGACTTGAACCATTGGCGATTTCTATCAATGAAGCTAATTAAGGCAATAGGAGTCTGACAAATATACGAGGCTAAACGAGTCAGATCGTCAAAGGTGGCTTCTGATGGTGTATCGAGAATGTTATACTGCAAAACTGCATCGATTCTCTGGGCTTCGTTATCAGGTAATGGTGCTTTCATCCTTGAGCCTTATCTACATTCTGGGGAGCAGGGGAGCAGGGGAGCAGGGGAGCAGGGGAGCAGGGGAGAGTTCTTGTACAAGTTTTTTCCCCTCTGCCCCTCCGCCCCTCCGCCCCTCTGCTCTTGTGCTCCATGCCCAATTTGGTCAATAAACTTACCTTAATTAATGGCAATAGTTTACTTAAAAGCGTTAGCGTAATTTTACTGAGTTATATGTTGTTAAATATTCGATCGAATGATTAAGTCCCTGCTGTATTTTTTGTGGGCTGGTTTATTTGAAATTGGGGGTGGCTACTTAATCTGGTTGTGGTTGCGCGAAGGTAAGCCGTTCTGGTGGGGCATATTGGGGGGAATTGCTTTAGCTTTCTATGGGGTTCTTGCAACTTTCCAATCGGCAAATTTTGGCAGAGTCTATGCAGCTTATGGCGGCGTGTTTATCGCAATGGCAATGCTTTGGGGTTGGAAGGTAGACAGGGTAACTCCAGACCGCTACGACTTAATCGGAGTATGTTTAGCTTTAGTAAGTGTTTTAATTATCATGTTTGCTCCCAGAAGTTAAGTAAAATTTCTATATTATTTTGAACTTTTATAGTGTTCCCTGTTAAACAAATAATCTCACGCAAAATTGCAAAAGTTTTTTCGCAACTAACCTGTCAGAAGTAGGTATCTGAATATCCACGTGTTTATGCGGGAGATATAAAGAGAACTCATGATGCAGCATTTGCCCATGAGGTATACTTCTCCTCAACCCTCATGCGGCTTGCTTCTCCCTTCTCTAAGAGACGATCGCGATCGCACGAGTAGGGTATTTCTGTACCTCATATTGGCGTAGCCTCTGTCTTTGACACCCTGTTCGCGTTCGTAGAGAAGTTGAAATCTGCTGCATATTTGGGGAAATTATCGGAAAATACTGACAATAATTTACAATACTCGTCAAATATTACAATTATTTTGGTTTGTAACAGTAAGTAACTAAAAATTCGTAATTTTGTCCCGCTTGAATAAAATACTATTCTTCTATTCTTTAAAAAAAAAGATGCAATGTAATGATTGCGTGTTTATACGCTAATTTAAATCTTGGCAACTACAATCAGGATTATATTTTTGTTAACATTTCAAGAAAATTCAGGTTAAGTAACTTTAAAGACAAAAATGTGTCAATAAAAGTAATCAAATGTAGTTAAGGATACAAATTGTTGGTGCTTAGGAAGAAAAAAAAAGTGTTGAAGAAAGTTGTGATGATTGGAGCTATCACCCTACTATTTTTAGGAGGGCCGTTGATGGGCAATGCTTTTGCCCAAACCCCAACTGCTGCCCCGCCTACTGCTGATACTGGAGACACAGCATTTATGCTGATTTCAGCAGCACTTGTGCTGCTAATGACACCAGGATTGGCGTTTTTCTATGGTGGATTTGTGCGATCGCGCAACATCCTAAACACATTGATGATGAGCTTTGTGTTAATGGCAATCGTCGGAGTTACCTGGATTCTGTGGGGCTATAGTCTTGCCTTTGCGCCAGGTTTACCATTTATCGGTGGATTGCAATGGCTGGGGTTGAATGGTGTCGGATTAGAAGTAACCGATTATCTCAAAGGGTCAAACCCGCCGGAAGTCGTCTCTTATGCCGGAACAATACCCCATCAGGCATTCACGATCTATCAAGCCATGTTTGCCATTATCACCCCAGCCTTAATTTCTGGGGCGATCGTTGAGCGGATGAGTTTCCGTGCCTATTCGCTGTTTGTCCTACTGTGGTCAACCTTTGTTTACGCTCCCCTAGCCCACATGGTCTGGGCAAAAGGTGGATTTTTAGGTTTGGCTGGTGGATTAGGTGCTCTGGACTTTGCAGGTGGCACAGTAGTTCACATTAGTTCTGGGGTTTCAGCTTTGGTAGCAGCGATCGTCCTTGGCCCTCGCAAAACCCATCCCGATCGCCTTAGCCCACCGCACAACGTTCCGTTTATTTTGCTGGGTGCTGGCTTGCTGTGGTTTGGTTGGTTTGGTTTTAACGCTGGGAGTGCCCTATCTGTGGCTAGTGGAACTTCTGGTAATATCGTCACAAATGTGGCAACAACAGCTTTTATCGCTACCAATACGGCTGCGGCGGCTGCGGCTTTAATGTGGTTAATTTTGGAGAGTGTTTTAAGGGGTAAACCAACCGCTGTGGGAGCAGCGACAGGAGCCGTTGCTGGTTTAGTGGGTATCACTCCCGCTGCCGGATTTGTCACACCGCTATCAGCGATTTTAATTGGTTTCATCACCGCCTTTGTTTGCTTCTATGCCATCAGTTTCAAGCACAAACTAGAAGTTGATGATGCTTTAGATACTTATCCCGTGCATGGCGTTGGTGGTACAGTGGGGGCGATTTTAACGGCTATCTTTGCCACTACTCAAGTCAACGGAGCAGGTAAAGATGGAGTACTGCGTGGTAATTTTGGTGAATTGGGAGTTGAACTAGTAGCAATTGCCATTGCCTATGTAATCGCAGGTGTTGGTACGTGGATTATTCTCAAAGTTATCGATGCTACAGTCGGGCTGCGAGTCAAAGAGGAAGCTGAATTGCAAGGTATGGATATCAACGAACACGGCGAAGAAGGTTACAACTCCGAGTTTGGCGATCGTCCTACTCAATAATGAGTGCTGAGTTAGGAGTTAGGAGTTAGGAGTTAAGAGTTAGTCTGTTTGCTTGCCCTTCTCCTCACTTTCCACTTGAAGATTGGGTAATTTGCGATCGCTAGCGTTAAAATTTGATTCAAATAATTGGTAAATTTCGCTAGTCGTGTCTACATCTGCAAAAACCTTTCCTATCTGGGCATTTTTCTCGCTGTTAACCAACGGCATCTTAATGTTGGCGGTCATCCTGCTAATTTGGCAACAGCAGAGATTGGCCGCTTTTTTTGGGATAATCGCATCCCCACAGCCAATCAACCTGAATAATTCCCCGCAAATTGCTACACCTGATTTAGGTCGCCGTCACCAACTCACTTATCAAGAGTGGCTAGATATCCTCAACCAAGAAGCCAAGGTCGCCGCTGACCAACATCCTCCGCATTTAACCATCCTGGCGGGAGATTCCCTAAGTCTGTGGTTTCCCCCTGAGTTATTACCCGAAGGTAAAAATTGGCTTAATCAAGGAATTTCTGGCGAAACCAGCAATGGACTCTTAAAAAGATTAAAAATATTTGACCGCACCCAGCCAGAGGTGATTTTTGTAATGATTGGCATTAATGACCTAATTCGGGGGATGAGCAATGGAGAAATTTTAGATAATCAGCGGCAAATTATCAATTATTTACGAAAGACTCATCCCACAGCGCAAATTGTTGTCCAATCGATTTTGCCACATGGGGCAGAAGCAGCAACTTGGAAAGGACGAGATAAACTTCTGGCTGTTGCCAATAGTCGCATTCGCGAGTTGAATCAGCAACTACAAAGCATATCTACCAAAAAAGGTGTCAAATACCTCGATTTACATCCTCTGTTTACCAACAAGCAAGGAAATCTCCGCCGCGAATTTACTACTGATGGCTTACACTTAAGTCCTGAAGGCTATATGGTTTGGCGTTCTGCATTGCAGATTTATAGCGAGATTGAATTAAAATCCCAGCGTCAACGTCCTGCGGGAGAAAAAGGCTAAAGCCCAAAAAGAAGTAATATCTTTGAAGACAACTCTGTATTAATCGCGTCTAGGCGCGAGAAAATAAGAAATAGTGAGTTTAAGTAGACAAATCTAATGGATACAAAAGCTTTTAAGCGCAGCCTCCAACATTCAGAAAATTACAATCGCAAGGGCTTTGGTCATCAAGCAGAAGTTGCTACCCAGTTGCAATCTGAGTATCAGAGTAACTTGATTCAGGAAATTCGCGATCGCAATTACACCCTACAACGGGGTGATGTGACAATCCGACTAGCACAAGCCTTTGGCTTTTGCTGGGGTGTAGAACGGGCTGTGGCCATGGCCTACGAAACCCGTCAGCACTTCCCCACAGAACACATCTGGATTACTAACGAGATTATCCACAACCCTTCTGTAAATCAGCGGATGCAGGAGATGAAAGTAGAATTCATCCCCATTGAAGGAAAGAATAAAGACTTTTCTGTTGTTGGAATTGGTGATGTGGTCATATTACCCGCTTTTGGGGCTAGCGTTCAAGAAATGCAGATACTTCACGATAAAGGCTGCAAAATTGTTGATACAACTTGTCCTTGGGTATCTAAAGTTTGGAATACAGTAGAAAAACACAAAAAAATCGATTATACATCAATAATTCACGGTAAATATAAGCACGAAGAAACAGTTGCGACTAGTTCCTTCGCTGGCAAGTATTTAATTGTGTTGAATTTGCCAGAAGCAGAATATGTTGTTGACTATATTATCAATGGTGGCAACCGTGAAGAATTTCTAACAAAATTTGCTAAAGCTTGTTCAGCAGGATTTGACCCCGATCGCGATTTAGAAAGAGTTGGCATTGCTAACCAAACTACAATGCTAAAAGGCGAAACTGAGCAAATCGGCAAGCTTTTTGAGCGGACTATGTTACAGAAGTATGGCCCGACTGAATTAAATCAGCATTTCCAAAGCTTCAACACCATTTGTGACGCTACCCAAGAACGTCAAGATGCCATGTTGGAATTAGTGGAACATAATTTAGATTTGATGGTAGTAATTGGTGGGTTTAATTCCTCGAATACTACTCAGTTGCAACAAATTGCCTTTGAGCGAGGAATTCCTTCTTATCATATTGATACTGTTGAACGCCTTAAATCAGTAAGTTCTATTGAACATCGGCAATTAAATGGGCAGTTAATAACTACAGAAAACTGGTTGCCTGATGGGGAAATTGTTGTAGGCATTACTTCTGGTGCTTCTACGCCTGATAAGGTAGTAGAAGATGTAATTGAGAAGATTTTTAGATTAAAAGCAACGGCAGCACTGGTTTAAAAGTTCTCACAGAGACTTCCAAATAAAAAACATCCAATTACTTCTTATGAGGTGGGCAGCATTCGACAGAACGTAGCCGAAGTCTTGCCCGCCTTACAAGAGTATTTTTGCTGTATTATGCACTTGGCAATATATCATTCACCATAATAAGAAAATGCTATATTTATTCACACATCACGCGCTTTGAAAAAATTATAGATAGCAAGACCAATGGCTATAAGTAGCACTGCATGAATGAGATTTCCGGCAATATGAAGTGCCAGTCCTAATGCCCAAAAAGCAACCAGTATAACAACAATACCCCAAAGTATACTCAACATATTATTTGTTCTGAATTAAATCAGTTTTAATTTATTCAAATATTTTACTCCCTAGCTTCACTTTTATCTATTTGCCTTAAGAAAGATTACTTTGAGTGATGGCGCACAGTCATTTGCTATGCTTAATCTTTCGTTACTATTTAATTAGATAAAGGTAGCGATTCTGAACTGTCAGTTAACTGCCGCTATCACTACAGACTTCTTGCAGAAGTAGGAAAAAGGGGAAAGGGGAAAGGTATGGAATTTTCCCTCTCCCTTTAACCTTTCCCCAACATCTTGGCACTAATCAACCGCAACCGTATAATTGCGTTGTTCCCATTTACTGCTTTCAATCCAGAAAAAGGTAAAGCTAATTGGCTGGTACTGGTTATCAGAAACAGAAATATCTACAAAATCCACTCCTAACTTTGTAGAAGTAGAAAGCGTATCTTGTGTGGTTTGCCAATCATCATCTGACCAGTGCAATTGAAAAGATGCTAAAGCGTGAATTCGCAATGTCTGACCTTTTTTTACTTGGCTGATTTGTCGGTTAAACTTCCAAATTTCTAATGATTTACACTGCTTTCTTTCGCCTAGATAGCGATTTGCCACTTCTGGAATAAAATCAAACACTTGTCCGTCATCAGTTGACCGTAGCAGCTTGATATACTCTGCGTGCGCCCACATTAAAGGCATCGCTGAACCTGTTGGTTTTCCTAAATACATATAGATATTAGGGATATCTGCCTCATCCCAAACCTGTTCTGGTAGCAAACAAGTGTCTGAAGCAAATCCTTCCATCGCCTTGATATATGTTTTGACATCGCCGCCAACAGCTAGTTCATAATGTCCTCGTTCTCCTGTCAAAAGAGGCCAAGCGCGTCCCTTGCCATAACCAGTATAAGGACTGCCGTCTTCTTGCTGGCCGTAACCGTCGTGGTTGTAACGATGCCAACAAGGCCCAGCAGGTGTATCTACTTTTAAAACTGCATCAATTACTTTGACAGAATCAACAATAATCGGGTCATCAGGTTTGCGAATTCCATAGCGTACTAATTGCAAAAATCCGCCATCGACAATTTCCTTGGCTGGAAATTCTGCTGGTTCACCAGGTGGCTGACTGCTGATGAAAAGAGTTCCTTGGTTAGGATTTTCGTTGGGGTGAGGATTATTAATATCTGAAGGAGTAATTCGGATATAGTGCCGTTTGATTCCAGGAACTAAAGTTCCTTCAGTAGTAACTGTCCAAGCTTCAATGTGAGATTCTAAAAAATCAGCGTATTCTTCTATAAACTTTGCTGTTGCTTCATCCCCACGTTTGCGAACAAATTGAGCAGCACAGATTAAGGCGGCAATATTGGATGCTAATGTTGATGGTGAATAACCACTGTTTTCTTCCCAACGTTCTTGTTGGGTAGCCGGGCCGTAACGAATTAAATAACCCGCCGCCCGCAGAACCATCGGATAAATATCAAAGTTTAAGCAAGTCTTCTGCTGGTGCAATAGCCATGCTAGAAGAATCGGAAATGCCACCTCATCTAGTTGAATACCTTGCCAGTAAGGTTTACCATCAACCCAGAAATTTTGGGCAAAACCGCCATCTTCCTGCTGGCTGGTTGCAAGATAAATTAGCGATCGCACTGCTGTTTCTGTTTCCCCAGCAGCCACCAAACCTGATACACTACTAACCCCCGCGTCCAGACAAGGTGATATCCTCCTTGTTCTTGGTCGTCTTTGGCTTCACCCCAAGGAATCGCCAGGGATGCAATCAACGCACCGGGATAAGTTTTGTCTTCATGTGCTAACAACAAACTAATGCTGTTGTGATACAACTTTCCATCATTGTATGAAACATATTCTAGCGGTCGGATATTGCGGCGCGATCGCTTCCACTGTTCGTTGTATTGCTGCTTCTGCTGCTCAAAAGGAATATTAAGCGACTGAAATAGTGTAGAAATTGCATTGTGCAAGTTTGTACCAAATGCCAGTCCTAAAGTAAACTCTTTAGTACTATCTAAATTTAGTTTTCCAGTCAAAGCAAGATTGCCATCTACAGCATTATCAAACTCCCAATCCATCTGGAAATTATCAGCTAAATCTGTCCAACCATCACTTTCACCGACGTAACCACAAGAAAGGCGGGTAAAAGGAACTGTTGCACCCAGTGCTAGCCATGTTCCTTGTTTCTCGGCTATCAAAATACGATGTCCAGCAACCTCTACAGCGTAACCATTATTACCCATACCTTCAACATCCAGATGCGGCGCACACAAAGCATATAAATGGAGTTGGGAGATAAAATCGCTCTTTCCTGTTAATGTGGTGTGCTGTAAGATACAGGGGAAATGTGGGTCAGCAATCACTTCTTTGATTACGGCATAACGTCCTTGTGGATCGGAATTAGTGATGCGGTATCCTAAACCATGAGTCCACATCCGTTCCACTTTTGATTCGAGATCGCGTTTCTCGTCGTGAAAAAAGCTTTTTCCATCAGAAATTAGATACTGCAAATCCCGAATTTGGGGTTTGTCTACTGTGGGATGGTAGATTTCAGTGACAATACCGTTCCAAAGAGTAAACCAAATGTTACTAGAGGTAGAGTAAGCTGTTCCGACTCCATCTTTATTGGCATGAGTCCAGCGAGGCTCAATACCCGGTGAGCCAAAAGCTTCTGCTTGACTAATAATCTTTACCATACTGCATTGTTGTACCGATAAGCTTTGAGTGCATTTTGAAAATGCTGTGTTTGATATAGCAGGAGGCAGGAGGTAAAAACCTTGCTATTCCTGAGATTTACGCTTGTAATTATGTCCTAATCTACCTGGCAACTACTATATTTATGTGATTAAAAATTTATTGAGAAATTGGCGAAAATTTACGAGCGGCAGTTAAGGATTTTGCTTCAATAAAAATTTGTTTGATTTCCGGATGCTTTTGGCGAATACTTGCTTCTAAACTTTCTACAGTTAAGGCTATTTCTTCACCTGTAAGATTGTTAGAAAATTGAATTTCTAAGTTGAGTAATACTTCCTTGGGAGCAAGCTGCATTGTTAGTACACGTACAACTTCTTGCACGCCTGGTTCTGTTTTGGACAGAGAGCGGATATTGGCTATGGTTTGAGGATTAGCACTTTCACCAAGTAACAATCCTTTACTTTCTCTCGCTAGTACCACTGCTACTATAGCCAAGATAATGCCAATAATAATTGAGGCAATACCATCAAAATAAACATTATTAAATAAATGTCCTAAGAAGATTCCGATTAAGGCAACAAATAAACCTAAAATTGCAGCAGTATCCTCAAATAATATTGTAAATACTGTGGGATCTTTACTGTTTTTAATTGCTTGCCAGAAATTTTGTTTACCCTTGGTCGGCAAAAACTCCTTTAAAGCTACAGTCCAAGAATAACCCTCCAATAATATTGCCATACCTAACACAATATAATTCCACATTGGGTCTTCTAAAGGGCTAGGTTTAATTAAATGAGTGATTCCCTCATAAATTGACATCCCGCCGCCAAGGGCAAAGATCAGGATAGCAACGATGAAAGTCCAGAAATAAAGTTCTTGACCGTAACCAAAGGGATGGCTATCGTCTGCTGGCTTTTGGCTTCTCCGAATTCCCAGCAAAAGTACTAGTTGATCGCCAGTATCTACCACCGAATGAATCCCTTCAGATATCATGGCGGAACTGCCAGTAATGGAGGCGGCGATAAATTTAGTAATAGCGATCGCTAAGTTAGCGCCCATCGCTGCAAATATAGTTTTATGAGATGAATCAGATGCCATGAGAGTAAATAATAATTATGCAGAAACTTCTAATTCACCATCCAGATGGGTAACTTCCCATTGGGTTTGTTCGACATTGTGCCAAAACGTCTCCTACAGCCAAATTTAATCGTTGATTGTTATCAAACCAGGGTTAACAGTAACTTTTGTAGGCATTATCAATTAACCATTGTCTGCAAAACCTGGATACAAGGTCATACCACCATCTACAAATAGAGTTGTACCATAGACATAATCGGAGTCATCAGAAGCTAACCAAACCGCTGCTTTAGCGATATCTTCTACATCACCCACACGTTTTGCTGGAATCAGTTTTAATAACTTTGCTTCTGCCTCTGGAGTATCCCAAGCTGATTTATTAATGGGAGTTTTGATTGCACCAGGGGCAATACTATTGACGCGAATTTTATGGGGTGCAAGTTCTTGAGCAATACTTTGCATCATCATATTTATACCGCCCTTACTCGCAGCATAATTAACATGACCCGCCCAAGGAATTACCTGATGTACTGAACTTATACAAATAATCTTACCTGCGGCAGATGAAATATCGGGCTGTACACCTCGACGCAAAAATTCCTTTGCAGCTTCCCGCGCACATAAGAATTGTCCTGTCAAATTCACCTCAATAACTCTATTCCACTGATCGAGAGTCATATTTACAAACGGTGAATCTTTTTGAAGACCTGCATTGTTTATCAAAATGTCAATAGTGCCGAATTGCTCGATTGTCTGGCTAAACATCGCCTTTATTTCGTCTTCTTTGCTGACATCAGCTTGAATAGCAAATGCTTCACCATTAGCCGCTTTGATCTCATCAACAAGGTTTTGTGCGGACTCGGCTCCCGAACGATAGTTAATCGCGACTGCTGCACCTGATAAAGCTAAATAGCGAGCGATCGCTTGGCCAATGCCAGAACTAGCACCCGTCACAAGTGCTTTTTGACCTTTGAGCAGGTAAGGGGAATAGCTCATAATGCTTTCGATATTTTTAAAAGTTGTATTCGTTGTGAATATTTCAAGATTTGCAAGACCTTGATGATGTTTTTGCTTTTCGGGCGTAGTATTACCCTGACAATTTTAATTTTTAAATCAGGAAAATATGGATTAAAAATGCTTTGCTTTCTTATGATTTTAAAAATTTTTAGTATTTTTCTAATCTATCCAGAGAAAGAGAAGCAGCATATTTTTTACTAATAAATGTTGAAATCATTTGTCATTTCTGTGACAATAGTATGTTTTTCTTTTTAAGATTTGTAAAAATATGATTTTCAATCTCAAGAAAGATTTATGGTATATTCAAAACAAGTTTGATTATTGATTAAAGTAAATTTATTAGTTAATAAAGCTAAAATTTAAGATGACCTAAAGAAGAGAAGCATATAATACGTTAAAGATTTTTTAGCAGCCTCTCAAGCGTCTGATTAGATTGGCTATTAGCAATCCCATCTAATCAAAAAGAGAATTTTTAGTTTTTGGAAATCCTAATCAAGATATGATACCAAGCAGAAATGTAGTTGTTTTAGTGAGTTTTGACCTTTGGATAAAATGATTACTGAAAAATAGTAATTATGTATTTATTTATTTCAAAAGCTACTTAAAAAATTGCAGCGTATCGGAAATTGTCAATGTTTTTTAATTGGTCGATCTGTGACGTTAGCACAGTATTCTGGAAAATATGAATGGTGCGTTAAGCGGATGGCAATTCCATGCAACGCATATATATTTGACCCATGAAGGAGAAAGCGATGCCTGCTCTGTCTCTGAATAACCAAAATTTACCATACCCTGACCCTCTACATCCGATCGTTGTTCACTTCGTAATCGCGATGGTGCTTTTTTCTTTCGTGTGCGATGTACTGGGTTATTTTACCCGTAACGTGCGGTTGTTTGAGGTGAGTTTCTGGAATATGTTTGTGGCCTCAGCAGCTATCTTTATAGCGGTGATTCTGGGTCAGTTTGAAGCAGGTCTGGCGAACATCTACCCAGCAGTCCAACCAACACTGAATTTTCATACGGTCATGGGTTGGTCGCTGGCAGCTATTGTTGTTGGCATTACAGCTTGGCGTTTCGTGATTCGCAAACGCACTCCACGGAAAGTACCACCTGCTTACCTTGGTGCTGCAACGTTTTTAGTCTGCTTAGTGTGCTTGCAAGTCTATCTAGGAAGCAAGCTAGTTTGGGTGTATGGGTTACACATCGAGCCAGTCGTGCAAGGGATGAAGCAGGGAGTTGTGCCATGAACTGGCAATTGATTGACCAGTTGAGATTGAGGCTGAATGCTAACGGATTACCTTATGAAATTCCAATACATCCGCAATTGGTGCATTTAACATTGGGCTTGTTCATTCTTGCGATTATTTTTGATATTGCCGGAGCGCTTTTTGCTTTAGAAAAACCAATCTTCAAATTTTTGGGTTTGCCTGCTCTCCGTTCTGGTTTTTTTGATGTCGGCTGGTATAACCTCATTGGAGCCGCTTTTATCACTTTTTTCACCGTTGCAGCAGGTTTTTTCGAGCTATTGCTAGCAAATCCACCAATCGATCAAAAAAGCGTTTGGGGTTTAACTGCTGGTTGGACGATGCTTTTGCATGGTTTGGGTGGCATTTCATTGTTGGGGATCATTGTTGCCATGACAGTATGGAGAGGTTTACAACGCTATCGCTGGCGCAAGGATGCTTCTAGGCAGGTGCAGTGGAGTTACTTGTTAGCAGGTATTGCAATATTGGGCATCTTGTTTGTCCACGGAACTTTGGGGGCGCAATTGGGAGAAGAGTTTGGAATTCACGTTACTGCTGCGAAGTTACTCCAAGAAGGTAAAAACCCAAATTTACTACTCAAATAATCAAGTGGGAAGTACTCTTAGATGAAATTATTATGTTTAGTTTTTGGGAATATATATTAATAGCATTTTATGTAGCAGGACTGCTAATTGTCAGTCGGTGGATTGGACAACAGGCATTTTCTTGGATGCCTCCCCAGGCGACAGCAGAAGCACAACGAGTAGATGATTTATTTAGCTTTTTAGTCTCAATTGGAGCATTTATCTTGCTGGGGCTGGTTGGTGTTATTGTGTATGCGATCGCCTTCCATCGTGCCCGCCCAGAAGACTACAGTGAGGGACACCCTTCTAGAGGTAATGGGAAGTTAGAAATATTGTGGACAGCGACCCCAACTTTATTAGTAGTATGGATTGCCTTCCAAAGCTTCAATATTTATCAGCAATTAAATATTCTCGGTCTAAACCAAATCGTGCATTTGCATACGCCCCTAGAATCTCCACCCGCCTATGCTGCAAAGGTTAGCGATGTCCCCAAACCTGCGTCTGAAACAATTGATGTTTTCGTTAGGCAATGGGATTGGTCTTTCCACTATCCAAATAATCTTACCAGTAAGGAATTGCACTTGCCGCTCAATCGCAGCACTCGCTTAAATATGCAAGCAGAGAAAGTAATCCACGGTTTCTACGTTCCTGAGTTTCGCTTAAAGCAAGATATTGTTCCAGGGCGGAACATTGACATTGTGCTAACACCCATTCGCCCAGGTAAATATCGGCTGAAAGATTCTCAATTCAGTGGTACTTACTTTGCCTTAATGGAAGCAGATGTATACGTTGAATCCCTTGAGAATTATAATCAATGGCTCGCGCAAACAGTGTCTAGCGAAACTACAAACACTCAAAATCAGGCAGTTGCCGAAAATATTCAACCACCAAAGACATTATTCAAAAGTGGCTGGTACACCGTCGCACCTGCTCAACCTGCTGTAGCCAATCAAAGGAAGATAAATAATGACACATGATTTGAGTGAAGCTATAGCCAACAATAGAGAACCTGAAAACAACTGGCGGGAATATTTCAGCTTCAGTACTGACCATAAGGTAATCGGTGTTCAGTACATGGTGATGACCTTCATTTTCTTTCTTCTCGGCGGGCTGTTGGCGATGATTATCCGGGCTGAATTGCTCACCCCGGAAGCAAATTTAGTTGACCGCCCCCTCTACAATGGTTTATTCACCATGCACGGGACAATCATGATTTTCCTGTGGATTATTCCCTTCAATGCAGGTCTTGCTAACTACCTAGTACCGCTGATGATTGGAGCGCGGGATATGGCTTTTCCCCTGCTCAACGCCATCTCTTTTTGGATTTTGCCACCAGCCGGTCTTTTACTACTGTCTAGTTTCTTACTACCAAGCGGGACTGCACAAGCTGGTTGGTGGTCTTATCCACCAGTTAGTCTGCAAGTTCCAGCCGGTCAGTTGATTAACGGTCAATTTATTTGGATAGTTAGCCTAGTACTAATCGGCATCTCTTCAATTATGGGGGCTGTCAACTTTGTTACTACTATCTTTTGGATGCGATCGCCAGGGATGACATTTTTTAGAATGCCAGTCTTTGTGTGGTCAGTTTTTAGCGCCCAGTTGTTGCAGCTGATTAACTTACCTTCCTTGACAGGTGCATTGATACTGCTGTTGCTTGACCTCTCCTTCGGTACACAATTCTTTAAACCGGAAGGAAGTGGCGATCCGATCATTTACCAACATTTATTTTGGTTCTACTCTCACCCCGCAGTGTATATCATGGCGCTACCAGCTTTCGGTATTATTGCGGAAGTTCTGCCAGCCTTTTCTCGCAATCCCCTATTTGGCTATCGGTCAGTTGCTCTTGCTTCTTTAGGTATTGCTGTAGTCAGCATCTTCGTTTGGGTGCATCACATGTTCACCAGTGCAACCCCCGGCTGGATGCGGATGACCTTCATGGCCACTTCAATGTTAGTTGCTATACCCACAGGTGTTAAGGCATTCGCTTGGACTGCCACCATCTGGAGAAGCAAGTTGCACCTAGAGACACCAATGCTATTTGCGATGGGAGGTGCAGCGATGTTTATTTTTGGCGGTGTCACTGGTGTAATGCTTGCCGCTACGCCATTTGATATTCATGTCAATAATACTTACTTTGTAGTCGGTCACTTCCACTACATCGTTTTTAATACAATTACAATGGCAATCTTTGCCGGAATTTACTTCTGGTTTCCCAAAATAACTGGCAGGATGTACGCCGAGGGTTGGGGTAAGCTGCATTTCTGGTTGACCTTTATTCCTGCCAATATCACCTTTTTCTCTATGCATCCGTTAGGTTTGCAGGGGATGCTGCGCCGAATATCCTCCTACGATCCCCAGTATCAGGGATGGAATGTTATCGCTAGCCTGGGATCGTTCTTACTGGGAGCATCTACGCTGCCCTTTATTGCTAACATTGTCGGTTCTTGGCTATATGGAGTCAGAGCAGTTGATAATCCCTGGCACGCGACAGGATTGGAATGGACAACTTCTTCACCACCTCCGCGAGATAACTTTGAAGAGATTCCTGTTGTCAACAGACCTCCTTACGACTATGGCGATCCAAAATATTCATTCGTGGAAAATTCTGATAATGATGAGTAGTTCTGTTTCTTTATAAAGCTGCGCTAAATTTTAGCTTTTTTTAACGCAAAGGTACGCGGAGGTTAGCGCAAAGGGACGCGGAGGTTTTTTAAAGATAATTCGCTATGTCTGAAAAATCAGATGGAACCTGAATTTATTAATTACGAATTATGCAACATCGCAGCATTCATAGAGATGAAAGTCCGATCCGTTTCGATCGGTGGCGGCGACGCTTACCGAATTGGTTACAGCGCTTTCTGCCAAGTGGTGGCGGAAGTCATGAAGATCATCATGGCAAAGGAATGTTCGGGTTTACTGTATTCCTGTTGTCGGAAAGTATCATTTTTTTGAGTTTTATCTTTACTTATGTTGCTCTGCGACTGAATACTAATAACTGGCTACCACCTGGGGTTTCTGGCCCAGAATTGTCTAAGCTCGTGATTATTAATACGGTAGTTTTACTTTCTAGCAGCTTTGTGATTCAACCAGCAGAAAATGCCCTCAAGCGTAATCAACTGGGTAAATTTCGCGGGCTATGGCTGATAACGATCGCAATGGGCATCTACTTTTTAATTGGTCTATTAATTGAGTGGAAAAATCTCGATTTCAAGCTCACTACAGGATTAGGTGGTTCCACATTTTATTTGCTAACAGGTTTCCACGGTTTACACGTTCTAGCGGGTGTTGTGCTTCAGATAATTATGCTGATTCGCTCATTCATTCCAGGCAATTATAATAAAACTCACTTCGGTGCAAGTGCGACTACTCTATTTTGGCACTTCGTTGATGTAGTTTGGGTCTTCCTTTTCTCGCTTCTTTACCTTTGGCGGGCATAAAGATTTTCAGTTAACCAAGTATTTTCAGGAGTAACTTTATGAATTTATTCATTCAAGAATTACCAGCTTCAGAACTCGCACCAAAAGCAGTTCAAGAAACTCCCGCACCAGGTAAAGATCCGCTAATTGCACAAGGTTTACAAAAAGAGCAATATATTGGCATTATTGGGTTAGCGATCGCTCTAATTGCTGCTGTGGGATTTTTTAGTCGCAGAGTCGAATACGCTATTGGTTTCGCTTTATTTCTCAGCGTCTTTTTAATTGCGTTATTTTTATTCATATAACTAATTAGTCATTTGTCATTTGTCATTGATCATTAGTATTTTCGTAAAAGTCTTAATTTTAGACTTTTACTTTCCACTTCTGCGCCTTTGCGTGAAACCAAAAAATCTGAATTTCAATGCGTAACATCCTAGAAAATTCCTGAGACTTTGGAGGTATTTTATGAACAGCCCAGTTTACCAAACTGTGATTCTTGGTGGTGGCTTCACTGGCTTATTTACAGCCTTACATCTAGCTCACAAACATTATCCTCGCTCTGTAATTTTGATCGATCGAAATGAAAGCTTTTGCTTTAAGCCATTACTCTACGAATATTTCAGTGGCGAGATGGATGCTTTTCAAGTAGTACCGCGTTTTGCAGAACTGCTTAAGGGTAGTGGTGTCATCTTTGTTCAAGATGCAGTGGAATCGATAGACTTGCATCAACAACAAGTCAAATTAGCTTCGGGAAACTCATACAACTACAGTAACTTAGTATTAGCTTTGGGTAGTGTTACTGCTTATCATCATCTTGAAGGTGCTAAAGAATACGCTTTTCCTTTTTGGACAGAAGCAGATGCGATCGCTCTCGATCGGCATTTAGGCGATTGTTTGCAAAAAGCAATCAAAACTGAAGATCCAGAACAACGTCGTCAACTGCTAACAGTAGTTATAGTTGGTGGTGGTGCAAGTGGTGTAGAAATGGCGGCTACCCTAGCTGATTTACTCCCACATTGGTATAGCGCTATGGGAGGAAATTCTAGTGAAATCCGTGTAGTATTGCTCAATCACGGTCAAGAAATTCTCAATGGTGATATTAACAATCCTCTGCGCCCAATTGCTGAGAAAGAATTACAAAAACGCACGATTCCAATTGAAATACTTACGGGAGCAGAAGCCACTACTATTCATGCCAATGCGATTGAATATAAGCGCAATGAGCAAATCGAGACATTGCCAACAGATACTGCAATCTGGACAGCTGGTACTTCTATTCACCCACTAATTAAAGATTTACCAATTTCTCAAGAACACCGCGATCGCCATAACCGCCTCCTAGTTACTCCTACAATGCAACTACTCGACTTTCCAGAGGTATTTGCAGGCGGGGATTGTGTAGCAGTTCAAGATAATTCCCTACCGCCAACAGCCCAAGTTGCTTATCAGCAAGGAGCCAATATTGCCCAAAATTTGAAAGCATTAGCTTTAGGTGAAAACCTCAAACCAGTAAAAGTAAATATACGCGGAACTCTCTTAAAATTAGGGTTAAATGATGCTGCTGCTAACCTTTTTAATGTTTTTGAAGTTGCAGGAGAATCCGGGCATTTAATTCGTCAAGGAACTTATTTAACACTATTACCAACACCAATTCATGACTTTAAAGCAACAACTGAATGGGTAGATGAAGAGGTTTTTCATCACCACCTCGATCCTCATGATGTGGGCAAAAAAGTTGTTCAAGCAGTGGAGGTGGTTGGTGCAGGAGTTATGGGTGTTTTAGCTGCCAGAAAATTATTGAAAATGTTGGGTTCGGAGGATAAAAGAGACTAGTACCGCAAGGCGGAAATCAAAAGTTAACATTGAGCGGAGTCGAAGTGTCAAAAGTCAAAAGAATTGTATTCCAAGCTCTTGCACTATTTGAAATGGTATGTTTATTTCCGCCGTGTTGTACTAGGGATTAGTAATCTATCAAGTTTAAATTGATGGGTAAACAAGTTCGTAGTGAGTTAGCGCGGTCTTCTCTACGAGACGCTTCGCGTTTGCATAAGACTAACGAACCCGTTGGGTAAGGACTTTAGTGCTTATTTTCTAAGCACTAAAGTCCTTACTACAAACTCTTTATTACTAGCGCAATTTCGTGCGACATAAATTTTAATACATTTAGTCATGGTTTTGTCACAATTTTGCAATAACTTTGTCAATACGACGTGTGATGCTATAACTCTGGCTTCGGAAATAGTCTCAGACTAAACCCACATACCAGAATCTACAGAGGAGAATCACTTAAGGCACAGTACCTTATGAAGATGACTCTTCAAATAGAAATTGCAAAATCTCATACAGTTGTAAGGAACAAGAAAATGAATTGGAAAGTACTTGCTTTGCTCCCTGCTTTGACTCTAGCTACTGCTGTGCCTGCTTACTCTTTAACTAATAATAAAAATACTGCTACCCACATTGCCCAAAGTACTCAGCAAGGCAACACTATGAAAAGAACTAATGCTGTACCAAAGCTTAGTGCCAAGCACAAGTCTAATCATCTGGCAAAGCGTAGTACTGGTAATGTACTGACGGTAGGCAGCAGAGGAGAGACAGTGAAAACTGTTCAGAATTCTTTAAAGCAACAAGGATTCTATACAGGAAGTGTGAATGGTGTATTTGATAACAAGACTCGTGCCGCTGCGATCAAATTTCAGAAGTCTAAGGGATTAAGAGCAGATGGAATAATTGGACATCGGACTTTAGCCGCTCTTAAATAAAATTGTTTACTAATATCCTCATTGCTAAAATGCTTTAAAGACAAAAGGCTAGGAAATAAATTCTAGCCTTAAAATAGTAACCCAACTTTTTCTATTTTTCTATCTGTGTAGGTCGGCGAGCCAGCGCGGTCTTCTCTACTTGTTCGCTTTTAGCGATCTTGTTCAAGATACTTCAAAAATTCCTTCACTAATTGATAGCAATTGTTCGTAATCTTTTGGTGTATCAATATCTATATCCCCTAGTGGAAACGGAATAGAAAAAACTTCATTAAGGTTATGATTAATAACTTTTTTTGCTCCTGAAGTTTCTTTTAAAGTGGCAAGTTCTGAAAAAAATGTCTGACTAAATAGAGCAGGTACACCTAATGTGTCTCCATATTCACAAGCAATAATCGGTTTTTTTGTCAAATAGTATGTATCAACAAGTTGATTGATAATTTGGGGAGAAACAAATGGCTGGTCGCAAAGTGTAATAACTACTGCTTCTATTTTTTGCGGAAGATTATTTAACAATTCAATACCACTCTTGATTGAAGTACTCATTCCAGAAGCCCAATCCAAGTTTTTAACTACTTTAACGGGAAGTTGTTTAATTTGGGGATGAATCTGTTCTGCGTTGGCTCCAAGTACTACTACCACAGGTTGACAAACTGAAGCGATCGCAATTTCTGTAATATATTGTAAAAAACTACGCCCTTGGTAAAGCAATAGTTGTTTTGGTGTACCCATCCGTGTAGATGCACCAGCAGCAAGAATCATAATGGCTATGGTTGATTTCTCGTTAGCAGTCATAAAAACTATGTGGGAAGTAGCAAGTTTGAGTTGCTTTCATAACATTGGTGAATTGGTTGATTGCGATTTCTTAAAAAATTACCATTACGCTTTGTTAGCACTGCTTTAATTTCTGCAATAATAGCGATCGCTATTTCTTCTGGTGTATCTGCTCCGATATCAATCCCAATCGGGCCATGCAATCTGGTTAATTGTTCGGTAGTATAAACTATTCCTTGCGAACCTAAATCTTCAAGCAATCTTTCAGTCCGCAGTTTTGGCCCTAAAACCCCTATGTAGCGTGCAGGAGATGGCAGCAAAGTTTTCAAAATTTCTAAGTCATCAAGATAATTATGCGTCATCACTACCGCAACTGTGTTGACATCTATAAATACCTGTTTTTGTACAATTTCTCGCCGAGTCAGAATCACATCACAAGCTATCGGAAATCGCGCTCCAGTTGCCTCATTAGCTCGGCAATCGACTACAGTAACCTGCCAACCTAATGCTTGAGCAAACTGTGCTACGGGTATAGCGTCATAACCTGCACCAAATATTACTAAAGGCGTGGGTGGTTGGATGACTTCAATAAAAACTTCTGCACTGCCTAAAGGTAACTGATAGTTTTTTACACTAGACTTTTGATTAGTAAAAGCTGCTTGAGTATCTACTTGCAGAGATTTAATTAAATTTGGATCTTTGATGTCAGCGATCGTTTTACCATCAGGATACAGCAGTAAGCGCGACCCAAGTTTCACATCTACCTCGCCTTCAAAGGCAAAGACAGTAGCAATAATACCCAAATGTTTTTTATGAAAGCACTCCTGCATAAAAGCGATCGCATTCGGTGAACTTTCTTTTTCAAGACGTTCGATGAGAACTTGCACTGTCCCATTGCACCCCAAACCAAAGCCCCAAAGAATATCTTCCGAGGCGGTGTTATCGTAAGTAACAACAATTGGTTTGCCGTCCGACATTCGTTGTTGAGTATGCTCAAATACGTCGTTTTCTAAGCAACCAGCGCTGATTGTGCCGATCGTCCGACCTGTATCTGCGATCAACATTTTGGCACCCGGTCGGCGATAGGTTGAACCTTGAGTTTTGACTACAGTAGCAAGAAAAGTAATTTCACCATTTTTTTGACTTGACTGGAAGCCTTGTAAAATTGCTTGTAATTCGTTCATTTGTTTCTGTTTCTAGCAGTTTATGAAGTTGAGTAGGCAGTCTCAATGCAAACAATGCGATCGCTGTGCCATTGTGCATCGCTGCTAGTGTCAAACACTCCTTAGATTTGCTGCCTTTTAACGATTACAGTATATACGTTAGATTGAGGTGCGTTGTTTACTGCCACAGGCATCGCGGTGTTCTGCTATCCAAGATAAGCGAAAACACCACTGAAATCATGCCCCACAGGATAGTTGCCAACTTTAGTCATTTATCTATCATAAGAGTTGGCACGGAATACTGATTTTCCCTAACTTACAGTTTTGGCAATGACTTTAAATGATTGTAGAGCGACATTTTAGCAACGCCAGATTCAGCAACGATTTTGTCAATACCGACATTGCAAATTTCCTCTCGATAAAACAAACAAGCATGATGCTGTACTTAGGATGCGATCGCGAATAGATTTACGGGTTGTTTTCGATTTAGTCATTTAAATCACATCCTTGAATAACGTGTAAATCTTAAATACTTCGTCAATAATACTGACAAAATTTTTCCCAACTTCACGATTATTTAAACCTGATACTTTACTAGCTTTTTGAAGTTAGGCTGTTAGACCTAACCCCCAGCCCCTTCCCTATAAGGGAAGGGGAGTAAGATTCAAAGCCTCTCTCCTTTTAGGAGAGAGGTCAATTGGAGGTTGCCCGAATTCAATAAACGACTGCCCGAATTCAATAAACGACTGCCCGAATTCAATAAACGACTACCCGAATTCAATAAACGACTACCCGAATTCAATAAACGGCTGCCCGAATTCAATAAACGGCTGCCCGAATTCAATAAACGACTGCCCGAATTCAATCAACGACTGCCCGAATTCAATATAGAAACTTAGCAAACTTGCTTTTATTAAACACAAAAGCGATGGCTTTGCCAATGCCTGCCGTAGGATGCCCGTTCGCGTAGCGTGTGATCAAGAAAAGGTAAAACCCTTACGAGTGATTCTAGTTTATACCAATAAAAACTCAGTAAATCTCACGAGATGGGGTAAACATCAAGCTTTGGTTAAAAAATTTAATTTTAATTGTAGAGGGTGGCACTTTCTACCTTAAAATATGAATCAAATTTCATATAAATTGCTATTTATTTGCGATCGCAGCAGTTGTTAATTTTCGCTGAACACGAGAGTATTCGCTGCCAAGTAACTTCGGAAACAAGAAAAACCTATTCCTTTAGAGCAATGAAAAACAGCAGCAAGAAGCAGGTTAACTGCGTAGAAAAGCTGAAGGTGCTGGCAGATGAAACTCGTCTAGCAGTATTAGAACTTCTGATCGACAGTCCCAAACACGTGGGAGAGATGAATGCAATTTTGGGCTTGGAACAAAGCCTACTATCCCATCATTTACAAGTTCTGCGTCGCTCTCAGTTGGTTGTGCGATCGCGTCATGGGAAAGCAATTCTCTACCGCCTAGCTCCAGAAGTGGAAGTAACTACTGGCAAAGCTTTGAACCTTGGCTGTTGTGTCCTCTGTTTTAACTAAAAACCCAATTTCGGGTTGAAAAGCAATAATGAAAAATTCTCAAATTTTACCTCTGGCGATTGGGTTGGCTACCTGCATTTGGTTACAAGGCTGTGCTTCAGCAAATCGAGATGCAAATAATACAAATCAGCTTCAGGGAAAACTAGTACTTACAGGCTCCAGTACAATTGCCCCGTTAGCGGCTGAAATTGGCAAGCGTTTTGAATCTCAGCATCCAGGTGCGCGAGTTGATGTGCAATCAGGGGGGTCTTCGCGTGGGGTTTCTGATGCTCGTCAAGGCGTGGCTAATGTTGGCATGGTTTCCCGTGCCTTGAAGCCAGAAGAAAACGATTTAAAAGCATTTTCTATCGCTCGTGATGGAGTGACGGTAATTCTCCACAAAGACAATCCAGTAAAATCGCTCAACTATAAGCAAGTTGTAGATATTTACACAGGCAAGGTGACTAACTGGAAACAAGTGGGAGGTACAGATGGAGCGATTACAGTTGTTAACAAAGCCGAAGGACGTTCCACTTTAGAATTATTTACCCATTATTTCAAACTGAAAAATACAGACATCAAAGCCCAAGTAGTAATTGGTGACAATCAGCAGGGAATTAAGACAGTAGCAGGAAACCCGAATGCAATTGGTTATGTGTCGATCGGGTCAGCAGAAAATAGTGCAGCCAATGGAGTAGCTATTAAGCTGCTACCTGTAAATGGGATAGCTGCAACAACAGCCAACGTCCAGAATGGGACTTTTCCGATTTCTCGTCCACTTAACTTAGTAACTAAAACCCAACCTCAAGGATTGACAAAAGCATTTCTTGATTTCGCGCAATCACAACAGGTAAATGACATTGTTCAAAAGCAAAACTTTGTCGTCGTCTCCAAATGACTTTTGGTTAATCTGGATACTGCGTTTTCTAGGGGTAATAGCAGGGGCGATCGCACTTTTAATTATCGTCTTTCTGATTCTGGAGTCTCTACCAGTCCTCAATCATGTCGGAATAACACGTTTTTTTACAGACTCTTCCTGGAACCCGACCGCCGGATTATACAATCTCTTCCCGATGTTATTGGGTACATTTTTGGCAATGGTTGGCTCAGTAGTAATTGCTACACCAATCGGAATTCTATCTGCGGTTTTTTGTCAATTCTACGCCCCACCAATAATGGCTCGGTTATACCGTCGCTTAATTGAACTCTTAGCAGGGATTCCTTCTGTAGTCTATGGTTTTTGGGGATTGGTGGTGTTGGTTCCGATGATTGGTAGGATACATCCACCAGGGCCAAGCTTACTCGCGGGTATTGCCATTCTCACAGTGATGATTTTGCCCACAATAGCGCTTGTAGCCGATGCCAGTTTAGCGAAAGTCCCAACTTCCTATCTTCGGGGAGCAGCAGCTTTAGGATTATCCCGTTGGGCAACTATCTCTAGAGTTGTGCTTCCTGCTGCCAAATCTGGATTATTCACAGGCTTAATTTTAGAAACAGGTCGAGCAATTGGCGAAACAATGGCTATTTTAATGGTGTGCGGCAATGTGGTACAAATGCCAAAAAGTATATTTGACCCCATCCGCACGTTGACGGCTAATATTGCTCTGGAAATGGCTTATGCCACAGGAGATCACCGTTCGGCGTTGTTTGTTAGCGGTTTAGTCTTGATGGGAATGATTGTGCTGTTAGTTGCGGTTGCGGAAGCGATCAGTCAAGGAAAAATATATGGGTAAACCTGTTGTAAGTCCTAAAGATTGGTTGCCAACAATCATTGTTTGGACAACTGCTGCCCTAGTTACTGGTATCTTCCTTTGGATACTCAGCGATCTCCTTTGGCATGGGATAGGACACTTGACGTGGGAATTCCTAACAACTGAACCAGAAAATGCTGGTAGAGAAGGGGGAATTTCCAGCATTCTTGTTTCCACTTTTCTGATTATGGCAGTGTGTATGGCGGTTTCTATCCCCATTGGTGTTGGTACAGCCGTTTTACTGGCAGAATTCACCCCCGTGGATAGTTGGTTTGGTGGGTTGGTGCGGCGTAGTTTAGATGTACTGGCAGGAGTTCCCTCTATAGTTTTTGGGTTGTTTGGCAACGTCTTCTTTTGCCAAGTTTTGGGGCTGGGATTTTCTATTTTGTCGGGAGGATTGACCTTGGGATGTATGGTGTTACCAATCTTAATTCGCTCTACAGAAGAAGGATTTCGCGCTGTTCCCAATGAGTATAGATTAGGAGCCGCAGCCCTTGGTTTTTCCCGCACGACAACGCTATTTCAACTGTTGTTACCTGCTGCTGTTCCTGGTTTGGTTGTGGGATTAGTGCTGGGTATTGGTCGAGCGATCGCAGAGACGGCGGCTTTAATTTTTACTAGTGGTTACGTAGATAGAATGCCAGAATCACTGCTGGATTCCGGGCGTGCCCTCTCGATTCATATTTTTGATTTATCGATGAATGTCTCTGGCGGAGATGCCAATGCTTACGCCTCAGCATTAGTCTTGCTGGTATCGCTGCTGGTGATTAATGGTACAGCAGCATGGATTGCAGATCGTTGGTTGCACAGGAGAATTTTTTCTGGATGAAATCAGCAAATATCGCTACTGGAATTGTTGAACCGTTGATTGAAACGGAGAACTTAACTCTGCAATACGGTCAAAAAACTGCGTTTGCTAATGTCAATTTGAGTGTAAATCTGGGGGAAATTTTGGCATTGGTGGGGCCTTCTGGCTGTGGAAAAACTAGCTTTTTGAGTTGCTTAAATCGGTTGACAGATATGATTCCCCAGTGTCGAGTCAAAGGGCGGATTCGCATCGGTAGTTTAGATGTGCTAAATCCCAAAACAAATGCGAACGCGCTGCGGCGGCAGGTTGGGATGATTTTCCAAAAACCTAATCCTTTTCCTTTATCAATTTGGAAAAATCTAGAATTACCTTTGCGAGAACATGGTATCCATAAAGAACAAATCGATGCGATCGTCGAAACAAGCCTGAAAGATGTTGGACTTTGGGATGAAGTCAAAGACCGACTGCAAACCTCAGCCTTAGCACTTTCTGGCGGACAGCAGCAAAGGTTGTGCATAGCTAGAGCCTTAGCTTTGCAACCAGAAATCCTGTTATTGGATGAACCTTGTAGCGCCCTCGATCCAATTGCCAGTGGAATAGTTGAAGACTTAATTACTAGTTTGCGTCAGCGTTATACCTTGCTGATTGTGACGCATAACCTAGCGCAAGCCAAGCGCATTGCGGATCGAGTTGCTCTGTTCTGGGTGCAGTCAGATGTTGGGCAATTGATTGAGTCAGGTTCAGTGCAGCAAATTTTTGAATACCCCCAACATCCCTTGACAGCAGCTTATGTCACGGGTGCAAGGGGTTGATTTGAAAAATATAGAAATACAGAAACGAATGAAATCATCATCAATATAAACACTGAGATAGCCCTGCTCGATCGAGTTAACTCAGTTTGATATTTTTTAGAATCTTGTGGTTGATAAGACGGTAATATACAGCAGTTAACCACAAATCAGTAAAGCAAGATTATGGCACTATTTATAGGGACTGATGGAGACGACATTTTAGTTGGAACTGATGGAAATGACACATTTATCGGCAGTGCAGGTAACGATACAATTACCGGTGGAAAAGGTAACGATATCATTGATTACAGTGGCTTAGAACAACCGATAATAGTCCAGCCAGTGGTTATCAAAAAAGGTGCAGTTGGAAATGATACGTTTAAAGATTTCTTTGAAACTGCGATCGGTGCTACAGGACAGATTAATATTATTGATGCGACTTCTGACAGCACAAATGTATCAATAATAGCTGACTTATCTAAAGAAAGATTAGAAATCAGAGTTGTAGGTTCGCCGCCAATAGCAGTCAATGTGAAGAATTTTGTAAATATAATTGGTACGAATCAAAATGACGTAATTACTGGTAATGCTAGGGATAATGAATTATCTGGCAGTGGCGGCAATGACATTATTAGAGGCAGTGCAGGCAACGATACCTTAAATGGTGGAGATGGTATTGATACGGCTGATTACAGTAAATTGGGTCAAAACTCTACCATATTCATTGATGGAACTCTTAAAAAAGGTGGTGGACTAGGTACAGATTTCCTTGGTAATTTTGAAAATCTTATTGGTGATGCTAGTGCTGTAAATAATACTATAGACGCCTCAATGGCTCCTTCAATACCCTTTTCATTTTTATCCGATCTATCAGTCAACGCCAACCTTGAAACTCAAAGTTTCGTAGTGAATAATCTTCCTGGCGGAAACACAGCTAAGTTCACATTTATAAACTTTGATAATATCAAAGGTACAAATCAAAGTGACACCATTGTTGGAGATGGGCAAAATAATTTGTTATTTGGTAATGGTGGTGACGATACACTTTCTGGCAAAAGTGGCAATGACATACTCACTGGTGGAAATGGTAACGATATTCTCACCGGTGGAGTAGGTGCAGATAAATTTGTTTTTACTAATGTATTAGAAGGTGTTGACATTATTAAAGACTTCAAGGCTGTTGAAGGTGACAAAATCCAGGTTTCTCAAGCAGGATTTGGCGCTATTTCACTCAGTGACTTCAGTTATGATGCCCTAAGTGGTTCTTTGTTCTTCCAAGAATCTAGATTTGCCATTGTTGAAAATAAGCCTATTGGTTTTCAAGTCAATCAAGACATTCAATTTGTTTAAAAAGAGTCTATTTTCGGTCTTTTCTGAGCTAGTGCTTTTTGGGATTGGCGAGCATAAATCATGTGAGAAATAATTGGGGGTTCATCGCCTTGATGAAAGGCAAAAACCCTTTCCCGAATCTCTCGATCTGCCACCGTAAACCGTTCATACTGACGTAAATGATCCACCCAAGACTCGACGATAAATGTCTCTAAATAGCGATTCGGCTGGGATGTATCATGAAAGATACCCCAGCGAATCGCACCATCTCGTAATCGCACCACTCGCAGGGCATTAATTGCCGCAATAAATTCCTCTGTTTGCTCTGGATCGATACAATATTCAAGTGTGACTAAAACGGGGCCTTCTTCTGGTTGTAATTCAATTACTACCAGCGGTTCTGCTCGCCGTAATGCTGGGCCTAAATCAAGTTTTCCTGAGAGCAAGGGGTAACGCCGCGCTGTGAATGTTCCCCCGACTAAGCCGATCGCAGCAATGAATAAGGCAGTCCGCATACCCCAATGCTCTGCTGCTGCACCCCAAACAATACTACCAATTGCTGAACCTCCTTGAAATACCATTTGATAAGTTCCTAGCGCCCGCGCCTGCACCCAAGCCGGAACCGCAAGCTGCACTGTGATATTCAAGCTAGATGTCATACTTGTCCAGGCAATTCCCGCCGCCAGCAAAGCCAGCAACACCAAAGGTACGTTGTGAATGAATGCCAGTATTAATGTGGCAACTGCAAACACCAGAGTTCCGGCAATCACAACTCCATCGCCTGTGAGACGTTGGCGCACTTGTGGCATCAAAATTGCACCGAGAATCGCCCCCAATCCAAAGCAACCGAGTAGTAAACCATACCCACCTGCTCCCTGTCGCAAATCCTGCTGTGCTACCAAAGGCAGCAACGCTAACAACGCACTCGTGCAACTAGTTAAAACAGCCGCTCGAATTAACACGGCTTGCAGGGCGGGAGAAAAACGAACATAGCGAATACCAGCCCGAATAGAACCTAATACTCGCTCTGCGGGCAGGGCGCTTTCATAAAACGGTTTGCGTTGCCAACGGTAAAGGATGAAAATCACCCCGACAAAAGAGAGGGCATCAATCAAAAAGACGACTCCCGCATTTGCCGCCACTAATATAAAACCTGCGATCGCAGGCCCAACTGCTCGCGCAATGTTAAACCCAGCACTATTTAAAGCGATCGCAGCCATGAGTTCCGATCGCGGTACTAGTTCTGGTACAATCGCTTGCCAAGCTGGCCCATTCATTGCCGCTCCCAAGTTGAGCAAAAACGTCAGCGCCAGTAGCGACCACGGTGTAATCGTACCTGCAAAAATCAATCCACTCAAGATCAGTGCAGCAACCAGCATCCAGACTTGCCAAAACAGCAGTAACCGACGGCGATCGAAAATATCTGCTGTTGCTCCGGCTGGTAGTCCTAACAGCAGCACTGGCAAAGTTGCTGCTGTTTGCATCAGTGCCACCAACAAGGGAGAGGTGGTGAGAGAAGTCATTAACCAAGCTCCCGCCGTGTCCTCCATCCAACCCCCAATGTTGGAGACAATCGAGGCAATCCAGCGATCGCGAAACAAAGATTTACGGAGCGGACTCCAAGCAGAGGTTGTCATAGTAATTCGTAATTGATAATGCGTAATTCGTAGTTGCAATCAGTGCTTGCTCTGTACCCTCGACTGGGAAAGTTGACCACCTTCAGCAGAGATTTTGGTACTTGCTCTGTACCCTCTTAATTACGAATTACGAATTACGAATTAGTAATTATTTGGTCATGGCTGCGGTATGCACATATTACTTCAGCATTCGAGGAGCAGGGCCACGAGTGGTATCTAATCCTGACACACGAGGTAAGGTAATCGTTTTGCCTGTTTGTGCCGCTTCGTAAATCAACGCTATCAGTTTTTGGTCTTGCAAACCTTCTTCACCAGGCGTATGAGGTTGTTTATTTTGAATCACACAATCCGCCATGTGATCGATTTCTAAGGCGAACTGGTTCTTCTCACCTATCCGCACTTCGCTAATATTTTCTGCCATGCTATTACTTGGTGATTTGCGTGAAACCATCATTCGCAAACCGCTATAGGAGAACGCCGGATCGAGTTGTCCCCAAGCATCAGAGCCGAAGACGCGAAACCGCCGCCCTTCGTGAAAGCCGTAGCTAGTAGAGCAAATCCCTAGTATTCCACTGGGAAACCGCAGCTGGAAGGTGACACTTTCTTCTACTTCTTTGAAGCGCGGATCGCCGGGAGTGCTGAAGATTTGGGCGTTAATTGCGATCGGTTCCTCTCCTGTTAAATAGCGAGTTGCATTCAAGCAATAAATTCCTACATCCGGTAAAGAGCCACCTCCAGCTAAGGCGCGTTTCAATCGCCACTGATTTAAGTCACCTCCCTGGTTTTGTCCGTTATCCGCCTGAATCACCTTCACAGTTCCCAATTCTTTGCTGCGGATCATCCCAATCATGGCGCGATGGTGCGGCTCATATTGGCAGCGATAAGCAATCATCAGCTTGCGATTCGCTTGTTTGCACGCGTCGATCATTTGTTGAGCATCTTCGACTGTGGTTGCCATTGGCTTCTCACACAGAATATGCTTTCCAGCTTTCGCACCACGCACCGTATATTCCCGGTGCATACTGTTGGGCAATACGATATAAATTACATCAACGTCTGGATTGTTGCGGAGATTGTCGTAATTCTGATAGTTGTAAACGTTTTGCGGTTTAATGCCATACTGCTGGGCAACTTGATTTGCTTTGGCAGCATCACCACTAACTAATGCAGTTGGCTTTGCTAGTTTACATTCTGCAAAGGCAGGCATGATTTCTTCTAATGTCAGTCTGCCAAGTCCAACGATCGCAAATCCCAAACGTCGCTCTGGAGGTAATGCAGTTGGTGGCCCACCCGTATCAACCTCAGTTTTTTCTGAGATGGGCGGAAACTCAATTTGAGGCGGCAACTCACCTCCGCGGGGAGTGGCTTGTCCCGTTGGCTGTTGGGCAGTAACCTCTTCACCCATACTACCAATTGCGGCGGCTGAAACGGCTCCTAATCCAGCTGTAGTCAGAATGTGACGACGAGAAATTTTTCCTTTAAACAATTTAGACATCGTGGTTCCTTAAAATTATCCTTAATAATGAAATTTTGGGCTTACAGCAGTTTTCATGTATTTGAACCACATCTGTCGTCGGGGCACATCATTGCTCATTGGTGTCAACTTAAGCTCAAACGTTTGTCCCACATACGCTTTACCCCACTCTCTGGTCTACAAAACGCTACGCGTAGCTTGCTTGTTTGCAAGAGTACGCGCAGCGGATACAAAGGGAAAGAAGAAATGCTTAACTGAACTCTATTGCCTTACGGGGTAGTGGTTGGAGTTGGGGTGCTAGTTGGGGTTGAGGTGCTAGTTGGAGTTGGGGTGCTAGTTGAACTTCCAGGATTAACAAGAGAACTAACCTCTTGCAGGTGGTCTTGGAGGGTTGGTAGCGTTTGAGCCGCAAATGCTTTCACGTCTGCATCTTGTCCTTGTTCAGCTTCAGTTTGGAATGCGGAGACATCCTTTTGATGAGCTAGAAGCATCTGGTTCAGATATTGACGATCGAAGTTAGCACCAGAAAGTTTGGATAAACGTTGCTTTATTTGCTGATTTTTGGCGCCAATAGTAGTTGGCAGCGTGACACCTTTTTGAGTCGCCAACTGTTTGAGTTGATTATTTGCCTGCGTATGATCTTCAACCATGTGCTGTCCAAACTGTTTTACCGCACTGCTAACTCCACGTTGTGATGCCAGTTGTCCTAGTTGGACTTCTGCTAAACCATCTTGAGCGGCTTCAGTCATGAACTGTCTGTCTGCCGAACTGAGGTTATTTTGCCCTGATGGAGTTGGTGAGGTAGTTGGTGAGGTAGTTGGTGAGGTAGTTGGGGATGGACTCTCAGTTCCTTGTACCGATACAGCAGCTGGAACTTCAGATGTAGTCTGGTCGTGCGGAGTAGTCGGCGTGCAACCAGTCGCCAGAGATAAAGCGATCGCTACCATACCAGTAGAAAATATTTTGAAATTGGACATAATTGTTCTCCTTGGATAAAGCTATATTTTGAAACGTTGAATGAAAAACTAAGCGCGATCGCACAGTTGAGTAAGCTACAAACAAAGCCGATTAATGTGAAGCAGATGCCGCTGGTGCAAATTGTGTAAATAGATTCAAGATTTCTCAATTGAATGCAGGGATATCATCTGGTTGAGTTCTGTTTGAGGGAGGAGCGGTTGCAAAAATCCTTCCGAAACTGTAATGCTGCCACAAATCCCGAAGCAGAAGCAGTTTTTAACAAGCTGCGTCTACTGATTTCCATAATTGTCTCCTACAAGCACCAACAGGAATGAGCCGTATATTATCACTGCTATCTGACACAGAGACTCTAGCTAAGGTGTGCTTTTAAATATATTCCGCAAGATGCATTCACAATGTAAGCCGATGCATTCTTAATGCAAGTCGATGCATTCACAATGCAAGTTGATGTATTCCTAATGCAAGTCGATGCATTCTTAATGCAAGTTGATGTATTCCTAATGCAAGTCGATGCATTCACAATGCAAGTTGATGTATTCCTAATGCAAGCCGATACATTCACAATGCAATTTGATGTATTGTAAAAACTTACTTTTTGTTTAAGCTTGCTTGATTTAAAACTTTATCAATAAAGGTAGGAATTATATCATGTTCTGCTAATTAGTTATAATTCCCTTTCTCTATGCAGAAAACCCAAAAACCCCTCCCCTCAGCACCTCTGCGGTCTTAATGATAAGTCTTTAACCGGACATGATATTAAAGGGCAGCAGGAAAACCCTCTGTTTTTTGCCTCGTAAAGAACGGGCGCACTTGAACCAATTTTTGAAATGAATTCGTCGCTGGCAGCATCAAGTATTAACGGCTGTTCTGTAGTCATGCTTCTTTTATTGGCTATTGAAGTCTCACCAAATTGAACAAATACTTTGGTTACAGATAGCACTCATTCTTATCCCCTGATATCTATCTGGAGTTAGGATTGTGCGTGATATTTCAGCTTTGGAGTGTTAGAAATTTTAATGCTTCTCGTGCTTTAAAACTGATTCAACTGTGAGTGCAAGCCGATACATTTATAATGCAAGCCAATACATTTACAAAGGTGAACGAAAAAAGGTATGGGAGAATAGTGAGTGGGCGTTATCCGCTAACTATGCTCAAGGTGCTAGGCATAGTGACTTTGGCACTGCCGCAGACAATAGAGTAAAAGCCTTCTTCGAGAAGTATCTACGTAGGCAGCGCGTAGAGGTTTCGATTGCAACGATCAATTGGCGTAAGTTTTAGGAGAACAAAGATGACAAATGATCTAAATTCATACTTACCTGTACCAACTAAACGAAAATTTGCAGCCACTTTCGGTGTAGTAAGACCAATTAGCTTTTGGGTACAGTTAGCATTAGGCACTGTTTCTATCTTGGCTTTGTTACTGGCTATATTTAGCCGTAACGTCACTGCCCAAACAACGACAAATTCGGTTATGGGTTTTGGAGTATTTTTGGGAATTATTGGAATTTTAGTGCTGTGTTTCCGACTCTACTGGATGAACCGCTACAGGCGTTTAAACAAACTTTTACAGTTGCCTAATCGAGAATTACATCCAAGTAAACAAGACGTAATTCAAGTATTACAAATTGGGTTAATTGTCAGTTTTATAGGGCTATTCTTAGCTTTTTTAGCATCTGAAGTGACTGTTATTGCTGTATTAGCGAAAACGCTAGCTCTGCCTCAAACAATAGGAGTATATAGACCTGAAAATGTCATTCGCTCTCTAGATATTTTTGTGGTTTTAGCCAATGTCAATCTGATTGGCGCTCACTTTGTCGGAGGCGCTACTTCACTTGGGCTGCTTAACTGGTTAGAGCAATAGTCACCAAAGCAAAAAGTCAGTTGCGATGGCGTAACCGCCTGCTGGAAGGAATCGCAAGTTAATCAACTTAATTGAGTTTAGAAATTAGCGATCGCCAATCGTATGATTGAGGTTTCATAGTTTCGGCGATGCCTACGGATTCGCAGTATTCGGCGTTGCAGTTTATGAGAGATGCGATCGCTCCCTCTTCTATCTTCTTTTGCGCTCTTTGCGGTTCGATTCTCATGCCCCCTCATATCCAAAGTACAGTAAAGAATAGAGCGTAGGGGGTAGCCCGTTTATGTACTTGACACTACTTTGCGGGGCGCTAAAAAGCCAAGGACGATCGCTACCAAGAACAATGCTGGAACATCACCAAACAGATGTCCCTGTTCAACAGGGTCAATTACTGCATGTACCGCCATGATCAGCCCGTGGACTGCACTTGATATGACGGTGAACCAGATTAAACTCAGGTGAGCTTCTGGTTGTTTTGAAGCCAACAGCAAAAAGACACCAAGCGTCGCATAAACACCAACGATCATCTGTTCGTATTCGTGCTGACCTGGTTGCCATAACCAACCTGATGCCCAGACCTGAGTTAACGGATAGATAAGTAGAAAAGCTATGCCAACAAGAACCAGAGCGATTTGTAAGTAGCGATCGCGCCCATCCATTGCTTTAACCTCCACTAATTTCTAGTGCAGTCTTTACTAACAAAACTGCATCATTTTCTGATTGTATTCCCACTAGCGACACTTCAGCTTTAGAGTGTTAGAAATTTTAATGCTCCTCATGGTTTTTAGTGTCGTCTTACAGTTTTGTAATTGCATCGGTCTGCAATATTAATGCATCGATTTGTTATGTTGATACATCGGTCTGTTATCTTAATACATTGGTCTGTTATCTTAATACATCGGTCTGTTATCTTAATACATTGGTCTGTTATCTTAATACATCGGTCTGTTATGCCAATACATCGACCTGTTATCTTAAACTATCCTTTCTAAGCTTGCCCTATCTGAAAATTTCATCTTACTGATAACTTTTTTTGTTTTTATGGGTACATTAAATGTACTAATTACTAAGTATGCATATATGCCTCCCCAAAATACAAGAAACCGTTTGCGCCCTCAACTGATTAGTCAAGATATTGACTCATTCCACGGTTTACAAACCATCAGCACTTACAACACAACTCGTGCTGATGCCTCATCTGCTAATTTACAGGAAGCTCATCAGGCAATGTTGATTTCTCAACAAACCGAAACCGAGAAACTAGCTTTATACCGTGCTGCTGCTGATGCTGCGCGATTAGCAGAGTGGGAATTTCATAATGCCGTATTAGCGATGAAAGAAGTTGTACGCGGGCAATATGGCTCAGATAGCGATCAAGCTCAAGCTGTAGGATTGAAGAAAAAATCAGACCGCAAGCGTCCTTCCCGCAAAAAGACAGTTGCAATGGCGTAACCGCCTGCTAGAAGCGATCGCAAGTTAATCAAATTGATCGAGAAAGGCAGGGAGGCACAGAGGCAGAGGAGCAGAGGAGAAAAACTTACTGCAACTTCTCCCCTGCTCCCCTGCTCCCCTGCTCCCCTGCTCCCCTGCTCCCCTGCTCCCCTGCTCCCCTGCCTCCTAATTCCCCAATTCCTAAAAACTCAACGACAGCAATTAATCTCTTGCGCTCATATCTTGCATTTGCTGATTGCTCGAACGCTCCAACTCTAAATCGTCCCAAGAAACTGGATCTTCTACAGGTTCTAAATGAGTTGTAACGTGGGTTGAAGGTAGCACCCGAACAATAGCAAGCTCAATTGCCTCGCATAAATCATGCCCTTGTTGCACTGTCCAAGATCCAGGCACAAGAACATGAAAGGAAACAAAGCGACGGGTTCCAGCAGTGCGGGTTCGCAAGGCATGGAACTGGATGTTTTGACCTTTGTATTCGTTAAGGATGCTCTTAATTGCGTCAATTTCTTTTTTAGGCAAAGTTGCATCCAGTAAGGCGCTACTGGTTTCCCGCAGTATACGAAATCCTGTCCAAGTAATATTTGCTGCTACTATCAGCGCGACAATTGGATCGAGGACGAGAGCGCCTGTTAGCTTGACGAGTAAGATTCCAACTACCACACCACCCGAAGTTACTACATCAGTAAACAGGTGGTGAGCATCAGCCCTGAGTGTAATGGAACGCAACCGTCGCCCTGCTCGTAGCAAGATAAAGGCAACAACGCCGTTGATTGCGGTTGCAAAGAGGGAGAGTGCCAACCCTAATCCTAGTTGTGTTAATGGTTCTGGATGCAGCAAGCGTCCCCAAGCTTCAACAGCAATGCTAATAGCTGCCACTATAATCAACGCACCTTCTGCACCACTGGAGAAGTATTCGGCTTTAGAATGTCCAAAGGCGTGTTCGGCATCGGCTGGTTTCTCAGCATAGGTCAATGCCCATAGAGCAACCAATGCTGCCACGAGATTTACAATTGATTCAATAGCATCTGAAAGCAAACCTACTGACCCGGTTAGCAGGTAAGCGCCAAATTTCAAGGCAATAGTGATGATTGCTGCTGCAATCGATAAGAAAGCGTAGGATCGGGCTGTTGGACTACTCATCTCGGTCGCGGACGTAATTACAGTGATTCCGAGCTAAGAGTACCAAATTTTACTTGAGTTGGTCATCAATCTTGAGACTTCTACTGATTGGTATTTTAAAACGCGATAAATCGCGTCTTTACAAGTGTATTGACTACAGGGTATCATTGCCGCGTTATGAACTTCTTGCTCATACTGGTAATGTTACGATCACCAATCGGATGATTCAGCTTTCATCGTTTCGGCGATCGCATTTGCAATATTCAGCGTTGCAATTTTTGAGAGATGCGATCGCACCTTTGGTTAGTATTGTTTGAAGCTGCTTTTTAATCACAATTTAAGCCATAATTGGTTAGCCCATTGAAAGACTCTATGAAGGTATGCCTTTCCTATTTGGATTAGTAAACCATTTTTTTATTTCACCACAAAAACTCCATACATCATCATCTGAGGGTTTGAGATAATCTTGTGATTCTGGATCTTCTCCCATTTTCTCAAAGATGTTAATCAACCAATTGGGTCCGTGTCCAGTTGCACCAAGTTGAAGAAGCCAAGACTCCAACTCTCCCTTCCGCACGACAAACAGACCATACTCGGCAAGTCTGTCAAATAAGTTATTTGCTGCTTCTTTGTCACTGCTAGAGAGAATCTCAACACCACCATCCCGTTTCATATTCTTTCCTACGGCGGCATCAAACCTTAGCTTGACAGCATTTCGTAAATTAGCAAGTGATTGATACTCAAGTTCAGGAATAAAGCCGCTTTTGAGAAAGTTCGTCCAATCCTGACCACCATCTTTTAGAATATCAACGTCAACAATGCCAACTGCTGGTATACCCAATTCTCTTAAAGGCTTGATAATTATCTGAACTGTTTGCTTATTTTGAGCATTGAGAAACAAACAGTTTGGAATTCCCAATTCTGGCTTATAACGTAGCAGACGCTCATTAATTTCCTGATAAAAAGCGCGATCTGCATCAGATTCTGTGACGATGACAAATTCGTAGAATAGCCCCTCAAGCACACCAGTTGAGCGCAACAAAGGATTTCGCATTAATCGAAGGATGTCTGTGTTAGATAAGACTCTTGCAGTAGCTACCTCACTGCGATAAGTCAGTCTCACAATATTAACTGGGGCACCAGATTGTATACAACCCATTACAAAATTTGAACTATGTGTTGAAACAAACAATCTTTTTTCAGAACCTAAGCTAGAAATAGCAATTTCTTTTCCTAGTTTGAAAGCTAAGGGTGGATACAAAAAAGCTTCAGGTTCATCAATTAGAAGAATAGCAGGATCACCAGCTATGATCTCTGTAATAATTCCAGTGAATGCTTTTACACCGTCGCTGGCTTGTTCAACAGGCAATGCTTTTGAGTGAAATTGTACAGCTTCTTCGTGAATACCACGCTCTTCTATATCTGTTTTAGGAGGACGAGATGATAAGCGTAGTCTAAATTGACCGAGAGAAGTAGGATCTATAACAAAGTACGTCCCAAAAGCATCATAAATGATTCGTCTAACTTCATATCTTTTGGCATCGTCATGAAACAACACTTGAAAGCTTGTTTGAGGGGATTGCTGGAGATCACCAGCGCTTTGTTGCGCGATCAAATTAATACGACTCTTTCCGTCTAGTAGGAGAGTGTTAAATGAGAGATACCATTGGCAGAACAAGTTTGCCTGCTGGTTAGGATTCTGTAAGGCATCCAAAAGATTCTGTTTAGGAACTTGGTGCCTCGTTCCCTTTTTACCAAGAATTATATGATTGGGTGAAAGCGCTTCACCCATACGTGGTTGAAGAGTGAACTTTTTAATCTTTTCTTCACCTGCTTCAACTGTGAATCTGTCAAATTCAATCTTTTCTAAAATTACATCTGTTACATTCAGTTGACCGTTAGTGCAGTAATAATAAATTTCAGAAAGAACTTTGCTTTTTCCAGAGTTGCTTGGACCTACAAATACGGTTATGGGCGTTATGACTACTTCCTCTGAAGGTAATCCTGAGCCTCTTCCAAATTTCAATTTTATCGTCTTTATCATTTGTCAAAAACTATGATAAACTTCGGTTGTTTTTGTTACATAATGCTGTTTTAGCGATGAAAGAAGTCGTGCGCGGGCAATATGGTTCAGATAGCGATCAAGCTCAAGCTGTGGGACTGAAGAAAAAATCAGACCGCAAACGTCCTTCTCGCAAAAAGCCAGATGCGATCGCCAGTTATCAACTAAATTGAGTTTGGAAATTAGCGATCGCTAATCGTATGATTGAGCTTTCATCCTTTTGGCGATCGCCATATCTACAGCAGCTTGTCTAAAGTAATTGGCAAATCGCGGATGCGCTTACCTGTGGCATGATAGACAGCGTTAGCGATCGCCGCCGCAGTGCCGGTAATGCCAATTTCACCAATTCCCTTAACGCCAAGCGGGTTGATATGTGGATCGCGTTCATCGACAAACAACACCTGAATATCGGGAACGTCTGCATTCACTGGTACGTGATACTCAGCTAAATCATGGTTGACAACGCGTCCTAGATTCGGGTCTATTACCGTATGTTCCATTAGCGCCATACCAATACCATAGATAATCCCACCAATCAGCTGACTATTGGCTGTTTTAGCATTGAGGATGCGTCCCGCGCCAAAAGTTCCCACCCAGCGCGTTACTCGCACTTCACCCAAATCAGGCTCAACGCGCACTTCGGCAAACTGCGCTCCAAATGAGTGCATTGAAAACTTCTTTTGTTCCTCTCCTGGCTTGGCATCTGCACGCGCTTCGAGCATTTTCATTCCATGCCGTGCCAAGATTGCCTGATATGTTTCGCTAGCGGAGGATTTATTTTTTAAGAAAAAGCTGCCATTTTCGGCAATCACATCCTCAGCTTTTGAACTATAAAGGGGCGATTTTCGATCGGCGAGTGCTAGTTGCAAAAGCTGACTGCGTGCTTGATTTCCCGCTAAATGCACGGCTGAACTCACACTGGCGGCAGTTTGCGAACCACCAGAAATAGGGGTTTGTGGCATTTTGGTATCGCCTAGTTCAAACCGGACTTTGTTAACTGGTAAACCGAGTGCCTCAGCTGCAACTTGAGTCATCACAGTATAAGTTCCCGTACCAATATCTTGGGAACCGCTCAATACAACGGCTGTACCGTCTGCCATAATTTTAGCGATCGCTGATGCTGGGGAACGGTTGGTAGGATAAGTAGCTGTCGCCATTCCCCAACCAATTAAATAGTTGCCATCGCGCATCGAACGGGGCTTGGGATTGCGCTTTTGCCAGCCAAACTTTTCTGCTCCCAATTTGTAACATTCTCTCAGTGACTTGCTCGACCAAGGCAGTCCTTTACTGGGATCGACTTCAGCATAGTTACGCAGACGCAGTTCCACCGGATCGATATTGAGCGCATAAGCCAGTTCGTCCATTGCCGATTCTAAGGCAAAGGAGCCAGAAGCTTCGCCTGGGGCCCGCATATAGGTTGGTGTTCCTTGATCGAGCTGAACCAGATGGTGGCTAGTTTCGATATTCGGGCTAGCGTAAAGCATCCGGGCGCTTTTACCAACAGGTTCGATAAATTCATCGAAAGTTGAAGTCTGGGAAGTGCCAGCGTGTCGCAGAGCAGTCAATTTGCCATCGCGGGTTGCACCGAGAGAAACCTGTTGAATTGTCTCCGGTCGAAAGCCCACAGGCCCATACATCTGTATCCGTCCCAGAACTAATTTCACTGGGCGATTAACTTGCTTTGCGGCGATCGCCGCTAGCGGTACGTGCGACCAAGCCGAGCCTTTGCAACCGAAGCCACCGCCCACAAAGTAAGACATAATGCGGACTTTCTCAGGCTCAATTCCTAATACCTCCGCAACTTTTTTTTGAGTCGAAAAAATTCCCTGAGTTGCGTCATACAGCAGCAGTTCATCGCCTTGCCAAACTGCTGTTGTGGCATGAGGCTCCATCGGATTGTGGTTTTCCACTGGGGTGGTATAGGTTTGCTCGACGCGGACAGCTGCCGCCGCTAGTCCCTCGTTGAAATTGCCGTGCGCTAAATCGGGCGGTTCCTCTCTAGGGATTTTACCTTTAGGCAAGTATGCCTTAGTGAGGTTTTCCCGCATATTAATGGTTGGTTTCTCTTCGTCATAGCGAACTTGTACGAGAGAGGCAGCATACATCGCTCGTTCAAAGGTATCGGCAACGACGACACCAATATGCTGACCGCTATACAGCACAATGTTATCTTGCAGGACTTGCACCTTATGACCCCCGCCCTTTTCTCCAGAAGCTTTGGGCGCGTTGAGGTGGGTAATTACTGCTAATACACCCGGTACTTGTTCCGCCGCCTTGGTATCGATTTGGGCTATTTTACCTTTGGCGATCGCACTTTGAATTGTCACGCCATAAGTCATTTTTGCTACCGGAAACTCAGCCGCGTAACGTGCGCCCCCAGTCACCTTCAGGTATCCATCAACTCGATTGAGCGGTTTGCCGACAACTGTATTTGTGTCCCCTGTATTCATGCCATCCCTCCCACCGTTGCCAGCGCTTTCACAATTGTGCGTTTAGTCAGTTCGACCTTAAACCCGTTATATTTTTGAGGTTTAGCTCCGGCGATCGCAGCGTCCGCAGCTGCTTGAAATGTTGCCTGATTTGCGGGCTTGTTCAAAAGTATTTTTTCTGCTTCGGAGGCACGCCAGGGCTTTGTGCCAACGCCACCAAGGGCAATCCGTGCCGAGCGAATAATCCCATTTTGAATATCTAATGCTGCCGCAACCGATGTCATCGCAAAGGCATAAGAAGCGCGATCGCGGACTTTTAAATAATGCGATCGCCTTGCGAAGTTTAAAGCAGGTAAATCAACGCCTACAATTAACTCTCCATGTTCTAAAACTGTTTCCCTTTCTGGCGTTTCGCCAGGTAGAAGATGAAAATCTACAAGGGGAATACTCCGCTCTCCTCTCGGCCCGCGTGTCTGCACGACGGCATCGAGTGCCACCATTGCCACCGCCATATCAGAAGGATGAGTGGCAATACAGCGATCGCTACCGCCAAGAATCGCATGGATGCGGTTATAACCCTCAATTGCCGCACAACCTGAACCGGGAACGCGCTTGTTACAGGGCATCGAAGTATCGCGGAAGTAGTAACAGCGGGTACGTTGCAGCAAATTTCCGCCTACTGTCGCCATATTTCGCAGTTGCGGTGATGCCCCAGACAGCAAAGCCTCCGACAGTACAGGGTAACGCTCTTGAATTATCGGATTATAAGCAACGTCGCTATTGCTTGCCATTGCTCCAATCCGCACGCCATTACCCTGCACTTCTATCTTGGTTAACGGTAGTCGGTTAATGTCAACTAACTGTTTTGGCGTTTGTACATTCAGCTTCATTAAATCAATTAAGCTCGTACCCCCTGCCAAGTAAGCAGCTTCCACCTCTGGAGTAACCAAAGCCACGGCATTCTCTGCTTGTCCCGCTTTTTTATAGCTAAACGGCTGCATCTTTTTTTCCCTCTAAGACATCGCGGACAGCAGCCACGATATTTGGATAAGCACCGCAACGGCAAATATTGCCGCTCATCAGTTCGCGAATGTCGGCATCCGATTTAGCGTGTCCCTCGTTCACCAAACCCACCGCCGAACAAATCTGTCCTGGCGTGCAATAGCCGCACTGAAACGCATCGCGGGACAGAAACGCGGCTTGCATCGGGTGCAGATTGTTTCCTTGCTCCAACCCTTCAATAGTTGTGATTTTTGCGTCGGTGTGCATAATTGCAAATGTCAGGCACGAATTAATCCGTTGCCCATCAACCAGCACCGTACAAGCACCACACTGACCATGATCGCAACCTTTTTTAGTTCCAATTAATCCTATGTATTCCCGAAGTGCATCAAGTAAGGTAACACGCGGTTCAATCTGCAAATTATGTGGTGTTCCGTTCACTTGCAGCGTCACCTTCACAGTTTCAGATGTCGAAGTTGCCAGCATAGGAGTAGTTTTTTTAACTTGAGTTTCTGCTACAGCTTTCTCTACAAAATTAGCGATCGTAGCCGCTACCGTGCTGAAGACCATCAATTGACCCAGCTTGCGGCGTCTTAAGACAAACCTCATTTGTTCGCTCCATTCTGTTTTTGTTAAAAATATTGAGTAATTATTACTAAAATTATTGATAGAAAACCAGATTTTCTGAGAAGCATTTTCTCTAAAAAGACATTGTTAATAGAATACAATTTCGTCTGATTATCTCTCTCTATCAGAAGATTTATGCCATAAGTATTATCTATAATTCTCAAAATAGATATCAAGTCCGGGTAATTAGTTATGATTTCCCCGGTCATTGCACCCTACTCTAACCCTCCCTTTATAAAGGCTACAGTGTACACACAAGTCTTTTAAAGTTGCTATGTAACGTCGGGTGGGTTAATTTTTGCAGGTCGATGCAATAAAGGTGCAGGTCGATGCAATAAAGGTGTAGGTCGATGCAACAAAGGTGCAGGTCGATGTAATAAAGGTGCAGGTCGATGTAATAAAGGTGCAGGTCGATGTAATAAAGGTGCAGATCGATGCATCAAAGGTACAGATCGAGAGACTTGTGTGTACACCGTAGCCTTATAAAGGGGAGGGAACCATTCAGCCAAACACTTTTAAAACAACCTCTAAGCTACAAAGCACAGTAAAAAGGAGAACAAGAATATTGTTCCCCTACGAATGCTTTATATTCCATGCCATTGAAAGCGGCTATAGGTTTTTAGCGATCGCAAATCAGTTTTCGTCTCGTCCGTGAACTTGAGCAGGTGGACTGGTTGCTTCAACAGCAGTAAATGATTCTAGAATTTTATAAGTGTGACTAGCTCCTTTTGGTACTACCCAAGAACTTCCAGGTTCTAGTAAAATCGTTTGCCCTTCAATATGCAATTCTGCACGACCAGTAATTACATAACCAACAGTTTCATATTCCCGTGCTGTTGGTTCTTTAGGTTCGTTCGGTTCCTCATTTTCCCATAAACGCATGGAAATCGTTTTGCCAGATGCAAGATATTTCTGACCAAGTTGACCTTTAGGGGAATTGCTAGAGTCTACTTTAATAACAGTTGTATCAGACATATTTTCTGCCTCTTTCTACTTTTAAACTTTGATTGTTTAATCAAACATTGAAGGTTAGGTATTGGCTCTTGGGGAGTGGGAATTAGGCATTAGACATTGAAAAACTATTCCCTATTCCGAATGGCATTAAGTTAAGATACAGCCCTTGCCCCAACTGGTTAAGAGCCTCCAGGCTGGGAACGAGGATACAATAAGTCTTTGGGCTTTTCTTAGTGCCATTCTCCCTATTCCTTATTCCCCACTACGGTTTGAGTACCACTTTGATGCAGTTATCTTTCTTGTGCTTAAAAATCTCGTAGCCGTGGGGCGCTTGTTCTAGAGGTAAAGTATGGGTAATAATAAACGTTGGATCGATTTCACCGTTTTGGATGTGTTCTAGCAAGGGTTTTAGATATTTATGCACATGGGTTTGTCCCATCTTGAAGGTTAATCCCTTGTTCATGGCAGCACCCATTGGGATTTTATCTAAAAAGCCACCATACACACCCGCAAGTGATACGTGACCGCCTTTAGCAGCAGATACTATTACTTGCCGTAATGCCGTCGGTCGATCTGTTTCTAAACGTACTGCTTGCTTTACCTGGTCGTACATCGCCATAAAATCTGTGCCGTGTGCCTCCATTCCTACTGCATCAATGCAAGCATCGGGGCCGCGACCGCCAGTCATTTCTTTAAGTGCTTCGCCAATATTCACTTCTTCGTAGTTGAGAACTTCAGCTTTGCCGTATTCTTTAGCCATTTGCAGACGTTCGGGAACGCGGTCAAAAGCGATTACCCGTTCCGCACCTAGCATATATGCACTTTTGATAGCGAATTGTCCGACTGGGCCACAACCCCAAACGGCAACAATATCACCGGGTTTGATGTTGCAGTTCTCGGCTGCCATGTAGCCTGTGGGAAAAATATCTGTTAGAAATAGCACTTGCTCATCCGTTAAACCATCGGGAATTTTGAACAAGCCTACATCGGCAAAAGGTACTCGTGCATACTCTGCTTGACCGCCAGCATAACCGCCGAATAAATGAGAGTAGCCAAATAGACCTGCTGGCGAATGTCCCATTTGCTTTTCTACTAACCAAGCATTGGGGTTAGAGTTATCGCAAAGTGACCATAAATCCCGATTGCAGAAAAAGCAGCTACCGCAAGATATAGTGAAGGGAACAACGACGCGATCGCCTACGTTGACATTTTTAACTGCACTTCCCAGTTCGACGACTTCCCCCATAAATTCATGGCCAAGGATATCGCCCTTTTCCATCGTGGGAATGTAGCCGTCATAAATATGCAAATCTGAACCACAAATTGCCGTAGAAGTAATTTTAACAATGGCATCGCGTGGGTTGAGAATTTTGGGGTCGGGAACTGTATCTACCCGCACATCGTTTGCTCCGTGCCAGCAAACTGCTTTCATAATTATTTATTCCTTAGTTATCATTTCTGCTTTGCTTATATCAAGATAAATACTCGATTTAGCCTGATTTTGAGACGCGATAATTATCGCGTCTCAGGAACTACTCAAATCCAGTTCAACAATGTAGGAGTCAAAAATCTATACTCAAATTTCGCTACAAGTCTAGATTCTATCTCTCAGTTGCTCTTGATAGGAGGATTTTGATAATAACCTTCTCTATCTGCACCGTATGATGAAGCTTTATCTCCGGCGCTGTTTTTTGCAGGATCAAAAAACTCTTTTGTAGCTCTAGGAGTTTTTTCATCCAAGTTTAACTTTTCGCGGATAGTATCAGCAGCTTCTTTTAATGGATTTTGGCTATTTTGGCTATTTTGGCTATTTGTTGTTTGGGTATCGTTTCTGACTTCACCTTGTCCGTCTGGGACTCCTTTGTAATAAGTGCCCTCTGGACTTTTAACATCAGCTTGCGCTACATCAACGTAACTAAAAGCTTGGCCCAGTAAAAACATAAATCCTGCTAAGAAAACTACAAGGATTTGGGAAATGCGAATATTTCGTAACCAAGAACTTAGTCGATTCATAAAAAACCTCAATTGCATTATGTAAGGTGTACAATTCAAACACTGAATGACTATTTGCCATTTAGGGTTTAAGAACAACTTTGATACAGTTGTCTTTTTTTTGTTGAAAGATGTGGTAGGCGTGGGGTGCTTGTTCTAAAGGCAATTGATGGGTGACAACAAAGGATGGATCGAGTTTTCCATCCAAAACCATCTGCAATAACGAATGCATATATTTTTGTCCATGCATTTGTCCCATCCTAAAGGTTAGACCCTTGTTGAAGGCTGCACCCAATGGTATTTTGTCTACAAAACCACCATAAACACCCATGATTGAAAGAGTCCCGCCTTTACGACAGGCGACCATCATTTCCCGCAGAACGTGGGGACGGTCGGTTTCCAATCTGAGCTTTTGTTTTGTCTGGTCGTAGAAGTCTTCAATACCAACACCGTGTGCTTCTAAACCAACGGCATCGATGCAAGCATCGGGGCCACGGCCACCAGTCATCTCTTTCAACGCTTCGCCAGCATTAACTTCTTCGTAGTTAATCACTTCTGCTTTGGCAAACTTTTTCGCCATTTCCAGGCGTTCGGGAAAGCGATCTATAGCGATCACTTTTTCGGCTCCCATCATGTAGGCGCTAATCATGGCAAACTGTCCAACAGCACCGCAACCCCAAACGGCTACAGTATCACCCGGTTGAATATCGCATAATTCTGCACCCATATAACCTGTGGGGATGGCGTCGGAGATGAATAACAACATCTCATCCGGCAAATCTGGCGGAACTTTAACGACACCCACATCTGCAAAAGGTACACGGATATATTCTGCTTGTGCCCCTGCATAACCACCTAACATGTGGGAGTAGCCATAAATAGCTGAGGTGATATTGCCAAATAATTTTTCTTGAATCCAGCCCTTGGGATTGGAATTATCGCACAACGACCACATATCACGTTGGCAATAATGACAATTACCACAGCCAATTGTGGAAGGAACAACAACGCGATCGCCTATTTTTAAATTGTTGACTCCTCTACCAACTTCCACGACTTCTCCCATAAATTCGTGACCAATAATGTCACCCTGTTGCACTGTGGGAATATATCCGCCATAAATATGTAGATCGGAGCCACAAATCGCCGTGGAAGTAATTTTAATAATCGCATCACGCGGGTTGAGAATTGTCGGATCTGGTACCGTCTCTACCCGCACATCATTAGCACCGTTCCAGCAGACTGCTTTCATAGTTATTAGTCCTTAGTCATTAGTCATTGGTTATTAGTCATTAGTCACTTGTACTGAGCGTAGTCGTTGGCGTAGCCTCTCCAAGAGTTGTATTAGTCATTCGCTTTAGGCAAAGGACAAATGACAATAGACAAAGAACAAATAACTACTTACGTCCAGAAGGTTGGCCTTCGGTTGTGGCAATTTCGCCTGCTTCCATTAGCATTTTGAAGCGGCGCAATTCATCACCAATTTGCTGTTCTGGTTCTTCACCAAAAAGTTTAGCTACTGTAGCTGCCAATGCTCCGCCTGGTGGGTTATACTCCAAAACAACCTTGACTTCCGTGCCGCGATCGCCTGGTGCTTTTTTAAAGCGAACAAAGCCAGAATTATCAACGTCTGCACCTTCTACAGAAGCCCAAGAAATAAATTCATTTTCCCGGTCTTCGAGAATATCTGCATCCCATTCCACGCTGTTACCCAAAGGTGCATTAGCTATCCAATGAGAACGTTTTTCGTTATACACCTTGACAGATTTGAGATGCTTCATAAATGTGGGCAAATTCTCAAAGTTGTGCCAAAAGCGATACAATTCTTCTGCCGATTTATTAATTGTTACCGTCTTTTCAACTTTGATGGGTTGGTTGATACCAATTGCTTCCTGTGCTTGCTGAATCGTGCTTTGTTTGGTTGCACCTTGATAGAGCAAACCACCTCCAGCTAAAGCCGTCAGCGCTCCCCGCAATGAACCTTGCCTTAAACCCATCAGTACCATTGCACCGCCACCAATGAGAGATGCCCAACGCTCTACTTCACTAGCTTCAGCCTGGTTTGTACTTGGTTTATCTCCTGATGTCGAAGTCACTTTTTTATATCTCCATCAATTCTCTGATCTCTCTGCTCATTAGTAGAAGCGCACATCTATCTGTGCGCCTCTACTAGCGGTTCGTTACATCGATACAGCAGCCCCAGTAGTCGGCTTAGGAGGCTGAATCTGAGCGCCTATCCGCGCCCGATACAACTCTACTAATCGTTGTTCGTATTTCAATAAATCGTGGTAAATTTCTTTGAAAATAGCTGTTGCTACTGGGTCAGTGAACATTGCACACAAATTGCCAATATCGCCGATACCAGTTTGCACATCCCCCAAGGCAGAACGTAACTGATATATATCATCACTTCCTGTTAAGGTAGTTTTAACCTTGGCATACTGATTGGCAATATTTGCCCCTAAAGACGGTTTTTCACCCAATCGGTGAAGATAGCTTTCTACTTTTTGAATGTGGCGCTGTTTATTAGCAATTATTTCTTGAAATACTGATTTTACTTCGCTATCTGATTCTTTTTCCAAGTAGTTTTCAAATGCTTCCAGCGAATAACGTTCACCGGTAAGGGCAGTATTTAAACCTCTAGCAATATCACCTTTAGTTGAGCCACCCCAAGCATCAGCCAGTTTCCACCATTCAGCACTTGTGTCTTTTTCATTTGGTAATGCAGCATCTTTGCCACCATAACCCAAACGGCTTAATATAGCTGTGGTGAAAATTGGCAAGTCTCCAGGTTCACGAGATGTAATCAAATTTCCGTCAACTACCACTGGCTCATCTAGATATTTTGCGCCAGCGTTAATCATGTCCTTGGCAATAGCGATAAAACCGGTGGCTTGCTTACCTTTGAGCAAGTCGCCTTCAATCAAAACTTGTGGGCCATGACAAACAGCAGCGACTAATTTTCCTTGTTGTATAGCTTCTTGGACAAAACGTACTGTGTTGCTGTTCCGCCGCATTCTATCGGGAGCCATCCCACCGGGAATTATCACCGCATCGAATTCGGCTGCGATCGCTTCCGTTGTAGTACCGTCGGCTTGGATGCTAAGTTTGCCGCGTTTACCCTTATATTTTTCATTCATTCGGGAACCAAGGACTACTACCTCCATTCCAGCTTGCTTTAGCCCATTATATGGAACTGTAAATTCTGCATCCTCTACTGCTTGTTCAATGAGAATAGCAACTTTTTTATTGCCGGAGTGATTGTTATGTTCAGTCATAGATGGTATTACGTTTTTATTTCTCTAGTCTTTAACTAACTACAACAAAACTTAACTAAACAGATTATTATTGAATAAATAATTTAAAATTATTTATCATATTATCTGCTTTAATTACTCAAATAATAATTTTGAGTATTTCATCGTTTAGCATTTTTGTAGGTAATTAATAAAGTGATGAATACGAGTTAAAAATGCTAAACTTATCATCAAAATTTTATTTTTGGTTGCCTGTTTTTGCCAAACAGGAAATAGTTATGAGTAAAAAGTTCGCCAATAAATAATTTCGGTTTGATAACTTCAAACTCATAACTTCAACTACAAGTTCCTTGACCATGAATTCATAGCTACAATCTTATGGTGCGATCGCTAGTTTAGCGTCGTACCCAGGGGATAGATTATTTTCTTAGCTATACACCTCTAGTTAGACAAATTGGGGACAATAAAACGTTATTGTGAGAATGCAGAAAAGGGCTAGTATCATGGCAGAAAAAAATCATAATGACAAAATTAAAAGTAATGATTTGCCACAAGAGATTACCGAATCCTACGGTACTGGTGTAAAAGACTTGCCGGGATACAACATTGGCGGACGCTCTATGCAGGATGAAAGAGACGAGTACACAGAAACTAGTCCGAAATTGACTGGTGGGGATGTTGATGCTTATTGGCAAGATGCAGATGCAGTTGGAGATGAAGCAGTTGGTGGTAGTACTTCCACTCCCGATCAGAATGTCACAGAGGACTTAGAAGCAGCAGTGGGGCTAGAAATGGCTGATTCTGAATTTCTGCATACCAACGATATTTTAGAGGATCGTGATGGCGATCGCTGGGAGTTAGATCCAAAGTCTTCTGAAGATTATCAAGACCGAAGAGAATAATTACCAATTACAAGAAGCAACCAAATTAGCCACTATCTCAACTAGTTCTTCTGGAGCGATCGGTTTAGATATATGAGTGTCAAAGCCAGCTTCCAAAGCACGGATACGAGCCTCACTATCAGCAAAGGCTGTTAAAGCAATAGCCGGGACTCGTCCACAATTATTTGCTTTCAGCGCACGGAATTTGGAGATGAAAGTGTAGCCATCCTCCCCAGGCAACCCGATATCACTAATTAAAACATCGGGTTGCAATTCAGACAATACATCGCGTGCATCTGCTGCTGATATCACTGCTATAACTGTTGCTCCATCCATTTCCAAGACAGTAGTGATAAAAAAGCGAGTATCATCATCATCCTCAACTACCAAGATATCTAAACCAGTCAGAGTTCCAGAAGTTTGCATAACAAATGACATTTTATCTATCCTTACTTGCTATATTCGTAATTCGTAATTAAGAGAGTACAGAGCAAGCAGTGATTACAACTACGAATTACGTTAGCGAGTCCGCAAGCGTCATTATCAATTACGAATTATTATAACTTTTACATCCATTAGAGGTTCTTTTAGAGCAGATTTTAGATTTACAAAAGTAGATTGATGTGCTCGGAGTGTTGATGAGATATCGAAGCAGGCTCTTTTAACAAAAAATGATTTAACACTATAATTTCAAACATATAGCTTGATGGTTACTACTCCTTTATCTATTTTCCTACTGGAAGACCACTTCGCACAAATGAAATTCAAGCGTCGTTAGAAAGTCCTCACTTATCTCGATTTTCAGCAGAATTCAGAATTCAGGAGTCAGGAGTCAGGAGTCAGGAGTCAAAATTCATTCTGAATACTGATTGACAAAATGCGCTTTATCTTAAATTCTCACCGATGCTCCATACCACAGTCGGTTTGTACCCCAACAAACTGCTTGTATTCTTTAACCGAAGATTGGGTTATCAGTCTTCTCGATTCAGCATCAATCGCCTGATAATAATATTTCCTTGTTTGATTTTGCGATGCCTTGCATCCCACGATTGTGACCTCCCAGATTCAGCGATTAGGAGAAACCAATTTGTTTTTGTCTCCGGCATATTCAGACCACTGCACAAAGCGTTTAGAGATGGCAACAAATGGATGTTTTACGCCAGTAACTAAAACTAACTGGTTTATCAGTTCTTCTTTGGATCTGTAACTATTGTCAGGAAAATCATATTGGGGAATAGATGCAAGCGCAGGATAAAATAGTGAGGTTACGATTGATAAGGATAGAAGAATTTGTTTCAACATTCAAACAAAAAAAGCCAATAATATTATTATTGAAGACTTTTTTTGTTTTTTGTTGCTAGTGATTATTGAAGAGGTTTTCAAATATGCTGATACTGTAAAACTACAGCAGAGATTAAAATTGATTACCCAGCCCAGCTAATTCCGTTTCGATCGAGGATAAAAATGATAGGGGCTGACTCATATTAGCAGCAAAGCCCAGAATTCCTGGATCTCGATGTTCGTAAAGTAACTGGCCTTTGGTATCAAACAGAAAAGTTCCACCACGCTGAGTTAAGTAAGCAGAATTAGGTACATAAGTATGCCAATTGCTGAGAACTTCAACCATATTCCGTAGCCGTAGAGTAGCCAATTCAAAGGGACGTTGAAACCCACTTCCGCCAGCTAATTGGAAAAACGAGCCTTTAAAAGCAGGTAGAGGAGTACCTTGAATAATTTCATCATCTTCAATGAGTTGAGGGGCTTGACGATCTCCCCTGTATCCCCGAAAAACTTCTCTTAGCGTTCCAGGACTTCCAAAGCCTGCACACATTAAGACTAGATTCAGCCAAGCTTTTTGAGCAGGGGAAAGTCCTGGGAGAGAAAGATTGAGACCTGAATAAAGTTTGAGTTGGTGATGTAGTTCTCCATTAGGTTCAACAAATAAATTTTCTGGTGGAAATCCTGTATATTCACAGAATTTTGTTCCAGAGGCGCGATTACCAATTCCCACTGCACGAATAGCGAGTTTTTCATCTGACAATTTTTTAGCTTCGCGCTGTAACCACCACGCATATTCAAGACTATCAAAATCCCCAAGTTGGGGCCAGACTAAAACAAGGATATATGAGGCAGTCTCGCAATTTTCTAGTAGGGGGCGGGTCATGCCATCATTAACACGCTGAAGTCCTGTCTGATTAAGGATAGTGTAAGGATTCATTACAAATGATTACTCGGATATTTGGGGTATCAGTGACACAGGATGTACTAAAGCATTAATATGGCATCATCTCAGGTTTGTAAATATTTTGTTATACTAGTTAACAGAAGTTCATATTCTAGGTTTGACACCGCTAAGTAAGGCAATACCCAGTAGGTCGCTTGATGAGTGTATTAATTCTAACAGTAGCTAGGTATGAAAGCTTCTTCTCAAAATTGTCAACATTGACCCTTTAGTTTTCGCCTAGTTGGGCGATTGATCCTGCGATGAATCAACCTATTACATTATCTTTAGAACAAGAATTTAGCCTTAGAACTTTTGCTGACCAAGTGCAGCAGATGTCACGCGAACAAGCTCAAGAGTTTTTGCTTATGCTCTATAAGCAGATGATAATTCGGGAAACGACTTACCAAGAATTGCTCAAACATCAGTGGGAACTTGATTCAGACTCAATTTTGGGCTAAAGCATACAACCAAATAAATGTTTTGAATTTTTAGCAGCGACAAAGGAATATTGGTAGAAATGCTGTGTCGCTGCAAGCTTGGGAGAGTGCTCGAATACACTAGCATAAGTCCTTTTGTACTCCAATTGAGCTGATGTCTGCGTCAAAGTGACTTTACAGCAGTTTTCATGTATTTGAACTACACCTGTAGTAGGGGCGCAAGGCCTTGCGCCCCTAGCGTGTGGTCTATTTACCTGAAAAAGGCTTTCCTGACAATAATTGCTCAGATTATCACAGATATGCTAAAAAGTAACTCCAATCTTTACCGCTCTGATGGAGGTGCAAACTGTGCAAATACCTCCGCCCCTGTTAGGTTTTTAGTTTCATTGGCAAAACAGTAATATTTGGGCTTTTCATCTATGAATATCTGACGCTCGAAAACAAGACCTTCACAGCTATCGAATAGCCCAACGGGTATGAAATACTGGTTACTTTGTTTCAATTTGTAAAATAGATGGCTACCACACTTCTTACAGAATCCACGCTCTGCCCATTCTGAAGATTGATAAACTCCGATATATTCTTCACCAGAGAAGCTAACATCATCACTTTCACACTCAACTACTAACAAAGGTCCTCCACCCCAGTTGCGACACATACTACAATGACATGCTTCCACCTGATTACTCATACGGGTTGTAGAAACGTTTACTACTCCGCACAGGCAGCTACCTTTTGCAATGCTCACATTAGACATATTTTTTCTCTGCTCCCAAAAATGCGCTCTAATTTTACATTCTTTTTTGTTTCATGCTGGAAGTATCTGCACTATTGAGTTTAGAGGCTGATACAACTAATCTAGTCGCTTCTTGACGCTAATTTTAATCAACATTGATGTTACATCTCCAATTTAAAAATATGGAGTTTTGCGTCGATCGCGTGGAGTGTAACTCGATGGATGGGCTGAGGTAAGAAGCCCATCCTACCGTGCTTGAGTGCAAACGTCTTATTTCAGTTTGCAGCTTGCAGTAAGTTCTAGATTGTAGAAAGTCCCTGGTTTGGGATTAATTGAACGCAACTGCTGGACAAAAGCATTAAATGTTGTATTGCTGATGCCGAAGCCAGCTTCAGCACAAGCAGATAAACCTCCTTCGATGGGAATAGATCCGGTTCTGGGACTATATACAATGAATTTATCGACAGTGCTATTGCCGACACCAGACCCGATAACCTGGCGAATTGTTTGCAAAGCGGCATTATCTAAGGAACCACCAATACTGCCAATACTAATATTAACGGCACGACTTTCAGCCACAGCCGGCGCACTAATCGACAATATTGCCCCGACAATCATTAAACAGCTGAACTTCAACATTATCCTCTTCTCCAAAAAATTGAAAAACTAATAATTAGGTTTCGACATAGATGAAGCACGTTAGAGACACTAGCCATGTAACGTTTTCAGACACTAGGGTGTGTGTCAAGAATAAGGGTGTAGGGGGTAGGGTGGAATGGCACGCTTGATAAGCGTAAATCCCTGATATTAGTGGCTTTTGGGTATAGGGTGTTGGGTGTAGGCTGAGTGTGTTTAAGAAAATTGAATTTTAGCGCATCAAATAGAACAACATCTTCTTCCAACCCTTAACCCCACACCCTACACCCTACACCCTGCCCTGACGAGGTTTCATCTTTTCTTAGTGCCATTCGGGGTAGGGTGTAAGGAAAAAGACTTGAACGAAGCTTGGAACTCCGACGAATGCAATCATCCTTGATGACGGGGCTTGTGACGAACAAGCCTCGTTAGGGCTATTTCTTTCCCCACATCCGACACCCGACACCCGCCCCAACGGGGCTTGGTAAACTACAAAATCTATGATTCTGAACTTTTGGGTATTACTTCAGCATTAGGTCTTTCCTTTTCTGAAAAATTTTAATTTCTTAAAAATCCTTTACAAAATCGCCTTTGCAGATCCTGGCTGTCTAATTGGTGTTGGTTACAGCTGAAAAAACATTTAGCAACAACCATCCCAGCGTGAGACTAATATTAGTTCGGTTCCACTCTTAGATAAAATTGGGTAGCTACAAACTTAACATCTTTCTTGGTAGGGTTTAAGTCGTCTACTACCTGATACCAATTTTATATGAAGCTGCATATAATGCAGAAAACAAACTTGATAAATTAAAATAACCATGAGCCGAACTCATTGTAAATGAACCTCTGAGCTTCGTCGATGAACCTCCGAGCTTTGTGAATGAGTATTTGATACTTGTGAATGAACCTTTGAGCTTCGTGGTTTTTTTACGAACCGCAAAGGACGCAAAGAACGCAAAGAAAAAGAAGAAATATGTCTATAAATTGAGCGAAGTAAAGCGGTGCGTTAGCTTTTGGTTAACGCACCCTACCAAAACACTAAAGGAGTTAGGAATAAATAACTCCTAACTCTTGTACAGACCCGATTAATCGCGTATCTAATTTTTACAACGCACAAGTCAACTCGCCAGCCTTTTGGCTAAAGCGGTGATTCTCTCGGTAGTCCACAGGACAATCTATCACCGCAGGTACATCTTGAGCGAGGGCTTCTTTCAAAGTGGGAATCAAATCTAAAGCCGATTCAACTCGGTAGCCTTTTAAACCCATACTTTCGGCTAATTTCACAAAATCAGGATTGCTAAAATGTACAAAGGATGAATTTCCTTTGCCAAATTGATTTTCTTGCTTCCACTCAATTAACCCATAGCCGCCATCATTGAAAATTATGGTGACAAAGGGCGTACCGACACGCAAGGCTGTTTCTAATTCCTGAGAATTCATCATAAAGCCGCCATCGCCTGTTACAGCAACGACTTTGCGCTTGGGATGAACAAGTTTTGCTGCTAAAGCCCCAGGAATAGCAATACCCATAGCCGCAAAGCCGTTGGAAATTATGCAAGTATTTGGACTATGGCAATGATAATGACGAGCCATCCACATTTTATGTGCGCCAACATCAGAGATGACGATATCATCTGGGCCCATCACTTGGCGTAAGTCATAAATTAACTTTTGCGGCTTAATGGGAAATCCGTCATCATGGGCATACTGTTCGTAATCAGCCCGAATCTCTGACCTTAAACTAATGGCAAAGGGATCGGGTTTACCTTGTCGGTCTGCTAATTTTAAGATTTCATAGAGGGAATCTGAAATATCTCCTACAACTTCGGCGTTAGGAATATAACTACTATCAATCTCCGCCGGACTTACCCCAATATGTACAATCGGAATTTCACCATTACGATTCCATTTCTTGGGGGAAAACTCAATCAAATCATAGCCGATCGCAATTACTAAATCTGTGTTATCGAAAGCACAGGTAATGAAGTCTCTTTGCTGTAATCCTACTGACCACAAAGCTAGTTGATGTGTGTAAGGAATCACGCCTTTACCCATGAAGGTATTGGCAACAGGTATATTCAACAAGGTAGCAAATTGCGTTACGGCATCACTTGCATGAGCGCGAATTGCCCCATTTCCGACTAAGATTAATGGGTTCACAGCTTGGCAAATTGCGGCGGCTGCTGCCCGAATGCTAGCAAAAGATGCATAGGTTTTTTCGCTATTATCCTTACGCAAAGGTTTGCCTTCGACGGGCATGGCAGCAATATTTTCTGGCAAATCGATGTGGACTGCACCAGGTTTTTCTGATTGCGATCGCTTAAATGCTTTCCGCACTACTTCTGGTGTAATACTGGGTCGCACAATTTGCTTATTCCACTTGGTAACAGGTGCAAACATTGCCACCAAATCTAAATATTGATGGGATTCAATGTGCATTCTATCTGTTCCCACTTGACCGGTAATCGCCACTAAGGGCGCACCATCGAGGTTAGCATCTGCTACCCCAGTCATCAAGTTGGTTGCCCCAGGACCAAGCGTAGAAAGACAGACTCCGGCTTTTCCTGTTAAGCGTCCGTAGACATCAGCCATGAATGCTGCACCCTGTTCGTGACGAGTTGTAATAAATTTAATGGAAGAATGCTTTAATGCTTCCAAAACGTGCAGATTTTCTTCACCAGGGAGTCCAAAAATATATTGCACTCCTTCATTTTCTAGGCACTGCACCAATAATTCTGCTGTATTCATTTTATTTCCTAACTATTTATTTTGTCATTTGTCCTTTGTCATTAGTCATTTGTCATTTTTTTGGCTAATGACCAATGACCAATGACTAATGACTAATCATTTAACCCACACGGTTTTAACATTGACAAACTCATGTATACCTTGGATACTCAATTCTCTGCCATATCCAGAACGCTTGATGCCACCAAAGGGCAACCGAGGATCGGATTTGACCATACTGTTGATAAACACTGCACCAGCTTCGATTTCTTCAACCAAGCGATCGCTCTCTTGGTCGTTGGTTGTCCAAGCACTTGCACCTAAGCCAAAGGGTGAGTCATTAGCGAGTTTAATGGCAGCATCAATATCTGGAACCCGGAATAACAAGGCTACCGGGCCAAAGAATTCTTCTTTTGCGATTGGTGTGTCGGTGGGGATATCTATGATAATCGTTGGCGGATAAAAGTTTCCAGGACGATCTGATAAAGGATGTCCACCGGTGATGACTTTACCACCGCTGCTAATAGCACCTTGCACTTGTTGGTCTAAATCCTGGAGAATACCAGGTGTTGCCAGTGGCCCTAAATCGGTATCTGGTTGCATAGGATCGCCTACTTTTAGCGCCTCAAATTTTTCTAAAAGCAATTTTTCAAATTTGTCTGCGATCGCATCTGCGACAATAAAACGTTTCGCTGCAATACATGATTGCCCGTTATTTAACATTCGCGCTGTAGTAGCTGTGACAACTGCTGTCTCTAAGTCAGCACTTTCTAACACAATAAACGGGTCACTTCCTCCTAATTCCAAAACTGTTTTTTTAATTTGTTTGCCGGCGGCGACGGCGAGGGATGCGCCGGCTGGTTCGCTTCCGGTCAAGGTAGCAGCTTTTACGCGGTCATCAGCCATCAAATCGGCAACTTTGGCTGCGCCTATTAATAGAGTTTGAAACGCACCTTCAGGAAAACCTGCCCGTCGGATAATATCTTCAATTGCCAAGGCGCACTGCGGCACATTAGAAGCATGTTTGAGTAAGCCGACATTTCCCGCCATAAGTGCTGGTGCAGCAAAACGAAAAACTTGCCAGAAGGGGAAGTTCCACGGCATCACCGCGAGAATTGCACCCATTGGTTGATAACGTACAAAACTCTGGCTGGCATCAGTTTTTACACTGACATCAGCGAGAAAACTAGGGGCATGTTCGGCGTAGTAACGACAGACGGCGGCGCATTTTTCGACTTCTGCGATCGCAGCTTTAAATGGCTTACCCATTTCCAGAGTCATTAACTTAGCAAATTCTGCTTTGTCTTGCTCTAAAATATCAGCGGCTTTTTGCAGCCAGTGCGATCGTTCAGAGAAACTAGTCTGACGATACTGTTCAAAAGTCCGATCGGCTAAATCGAGTTTAGCGGCAATTTCTGCATCATTGAGCGCCTCAAAGGTTTTGAGCGTCTCCCCAGTGGCGGGATTAATGGTGGCGATCGCCATTACCTGACCTCCCGTTAAAAAATAGCTTCGGTAGGCTTCCTAGTGTTACACAGATCAATTCTGGAAGCTACCACCCAAATTCTAGTCTTTTAACCCAGAATTGGTTGCTTAATATTACAATTTTGCAATTATTTTTGAAATAAAATATACAAGTAAACTATGTATTTATCGTGATAAGTTAGAATTTATTAACCATTAGTTAGCTGTTAATTGTTTTTCTAATACCCAATACCCAACACCTAAAGATTAATGATTGGAGCAATGATTGTTGGCACTGGTTGCAATTTTGTCTGGTAAACCTTAACTAATCGCTCAATACCTTTGAAACGATAATCTCCCATTTCTTGGAAGTCTGAGGGTTCTGAAAGCATTTTATGGGTGGCTTCACTAATCACGCATTCACTAGGGGGACAAACTGCTTCCATCCGAGCAGCCAGATTAATTGTTGCGCCTAACGCCGTATAATCTACCCTTTGGGAACTACCGACATCCCCCACCACAGCCTTTCCGCTATTAATCGCAATGCGTAATTGCAGAGGTTCGTGCCAAAAACCATTGGCATTCAGATGTTCGAGACGAGTGAGCATTCCCTTGGCAGCAGTAACAGCGCGATCGGCGTGATCTGCTTGCGGTTCTGGAGCGCCAAAAAATGCCATAATGCAATCGCCAATATATTTATCTAAAGTGCCGCCGCAGCCAAACACTTCTTTTAGCATTTCTTCAAATAAATTATTTAATAGTTGAGCGATCGCTGTTGGTGTTAATCTTTCAGAAATTGCCGTAAAGCCCACTAAATCAGCAAATAAAATACTGATTTCGCTCTCGGCGGGAGCTAAACGACCACCCGGTAATCCGCCTACAGATATCAACTGCTGTACAACTGCTGGAGAATGATAGCGCTCTAGTCGGTGACGAATCATCTCTTCAGTTTTGAGTTTTTCTACTAATAACCAACGCTGCACGCTAGAAGCTACAAGATTTGCTAAAGCTGAGAAAAAGCTCAATTCTTCTTCACCTTCATTTGCCCAATGGTAAGAAGAAAAATTGGCATCGGCATACAGTACCCCCACAACTTTATTTTCATCCCATAAAGGCACTGCCATCGCGCTACGAATGCCTTTGACTAAAATACTCTGTTCGCTAGCAAACCGTTCATCCTGATGAGTATCACCAGTTTGAATGACGACTTTTTCTTCAAATACCTTTTGACAGATACTACGACTAATCCAACTACCATCAGAAGGGAGATGTTTCTGTTGGGAAAGATTTCGAGTGGCAGCATTCATTAATTCCAACTGGCCGCAACCATTGACATCAATTAATAATGCCAAGCGATCGATACTATCAAGATAACGAAAAACTACTTGCTGCACCTGAGAAAAAATCTCTTCTATAGACGCGGCTGCACAAAGATTTTTCGCTATGTCCACTAAGTCTTTGAGACGGGCAATAGTTTTGTCCTTATTATTGATGTTGCCATCGTTACTATCAGCTGCAATCCATTGCTGTTGTAATTGTTCAACATTATGAAGGATTGTTCTTTGCTCATTTATGTCCGAAATTCCGGAATACTCAGGTGTCGGTTGAAAAACTGGGGTTGTGAGCAGCACTACCAGGCTAACATTGCCCAGCCAAATGATATCGCCGTGATGTAACTCTTGGGGATAGTTAACCAGATATTTATTGACTTGCGTCCCGTTTTTGCTGCCCAGATCCTCAATAGTCCACACACCGTCAGCCGTTTTTACCAGGCGAGCATGGTTGCGGGATACTCCACCAAAAGGTAAGTACAAATTACATTCCGGCAAACGACCAATTGTAAATACATCTTGGTCAACTGCGATCGTGGTTTCGGTATCTCCCTCTTGTAGGCGTAGCGTCAGTTCAGTCATGAGTGTGATAGATCCATCGAAGCTAGAGGTCAAGCAACTCTAAGGTAAGTTATACCCTACAGGTTAACCTTCACCTTTTGTTTATGACACTGTTAACTGCATTCCGACAACTGTATGTGACAGATATTACATTGAATGTTTTCCAGAATCCGTGCAAAATCAATCTATTGAACAGCTAACGAATGTTAGCGATCGCGTTTAGCAGAACGGCGCGATGCCGATGAACCAGCACCAGGTTTGTCGCCATTGGTGGCAGGTGGCGCTGTTTTACGTTTAGCCGATTTCTGTGGTAACGGTTTAGGAGTACGAGCCGGACGCTTCTCACTTCCGGGCTTGGCTCTGTGTTGCCGTCCATTTGGGATTGGTTCGGGGTTGGTATCGGGGTTGGGCGCAAAACCAGCAACCACTTCCTTCGGCAAGCGTTGCTCAATCAGTTTTTCGATATCTTTCAATAGATGCTGTTCATCGATGCACACTAGCGATACAGCTTCACCTGATGCGCCAGCGCGACCGGTGCGACCAATGCGATGAACATAATCTTCTGGTACATTGGGCAAATCAAAGTTAACAACATGGGGCAGTTCGCTGATGTCAAGCCCCCTAGCAGCTATGTCTGTCGCCACCAATACTTGTAAGGTGCCATTTTTGAACTTGGCCAGAGCATTAGTACGCACGGGCTGGCTCTTATTACCGTGGATTGCCAAGGCTTGAATGCGGTCTTCGCCCAATTGCTTCACCAAACGGTCAGCGCCATACTTAGTGCGAGTGAACACTAGCACTTGATACCAATTATCTCGCCGAATCAGATGAGCAAGTAATTGGCGTTTTTTGTCACGGTCTACTTGGTAAACTTTCTGGGCGATCGTGTCGGCGGTAACGTTGCGGCGTGCTACCTCAATCATCGTCGGATTATTCAACAATCCGGCGGCTAGTGCCTTAATTTTGTCTGAGAAAGTAGCGAAAAATAGCAAATTCTGCCGCTGTTTGGGCAGGAGTGAAAGGATGCGGCGGATATCATTAATAAAACCCATATCCAGCATCCGATCGGCTTCATCCAGCACCAAAACCTCAATCTGCGATAAATTCAGCGTACCCTGCTGTACGTGGTCTAGCAGTCGCCCTGGAGTGGCGACCAAAATATCCACTCGACTCCTCAAACGCTGTTTTTGCAGATTAATACTGACTCCGCCAAACATCACCATTGAGTTAAGATTTAAGTACTTGCCGTACTCGCGCACGCTTTCTTCCACTTGGGCAGCGAGTTCGCGAGTCGGGGTGAGAATCAACGCCCGGATTGGTGGGTATCCATTAGGCGTACCTTTGCTCTTGTTAGACGATAATCGATGCAAGAGCGGCAGTGTAAAACTAGCGGTCTTTCCAGTGCCAGTTTGTGCCCCAGCTAATAAATCTTTACCCGACAAGACAGCAGGAATGGACTGCATCTGGATTGGTGTGGGTTCCGTGTACCCTCGTTCGGTAACAGCACGGATAATTTCATTGGACAAGCCGAGATCGGAAAAAGACATAAGACTCCAAAAATAACATCGGCCTGTCACCAATGATGGCGTCAGTCTTAGGCGGACGGATAAAAATCATTGAAAAGCTGGATGGGCAGTAGCGCAAAGACTGAGAGCGAGTGCCGCAGTCCCTCATTCTATCAGATTGCCGTCTATTGTGTTGTTTAAGGTTGCTCTGATTCAGTGTTGTGTTAAATTGGCATTACCTGCTTGTAAAGCAAAGTATTGAACAAATGGGAGAAATTCATTATCGCAATCCAAAAGCAACTGATTAATTCACAAATCAAATCACCTAGCGTCTTCTTGATTGACCATGAGAATAACAATCGCGGTCTGATCGACACCAATGAGGCGTTACAGCTAGCTGAAAGCTTAGAGCTTGACTTAGTTGTAGTCTCTCAAGGTAAAGACGCTCCAATCGCCAAGATTCTCAACTATGGCAAGCTTCAGTATCAAAAGAAAAAACGTCAGAGCCAGAGTGCTAGACCCACGGTAAAAGAAGTTCGATTCGGTCTAAACGTGGGTTTAGCTGATTACAATTTACGCATCGAACAAGCAGGTCAGTGGTTGAGTAAAGGCGATTCTGTCAAGTTTGCCATTCGTTTACGAGGCCGAGAACATCAATATCGTGACAAAGCGGGAGAACTGCTAGACCGAATTGCAAACGATCTCAGTCAAGTAGGTAAAATCCAGTCACTGGATAAACGCGCACTAGTTGTTCAAGTTATTCCTGCTTAGTTATCTGGCGATCGCTGGAGTATATATTTGTAACAGCTTGTAAAGAACGAAAAAACCCGGAGGCAACACTGTAGCTTCTATGGAAAAAACATTGACATTCCCCCATTCAAGACAGCAAGGGGATTTTTTCGTTGTGCATTGAGTCATGCTTGCACAAAGCTATAGTGGAGATGAGGATGGAACCTTAAACCAGTGAGGGATGTCATAACCCCAAGTACTGGAACATCGAAACATCCCAGATCCTGTCTACGAATATTGATAAAGCCAACCACATTTTTGTGGAACTCAAAGCCGCACTGACACTTATAAGTGCGGTTTTTGGTTTTATGTCTTATACTACAAGATGAATTCGTGTAACAGAGGTACTGGGGAATTGAAAATTCTCTTCATTTTATTGCCAGTGAGAAAACCGTTCCACAATATCCTTTACTGTCTTATAACTTAGATGAAATTGCTGGGCGATCTGGTGGCTAGAATACCCCTCCTCAACCATCGTTAAGACTTGAAAAGCATACTTATCTAATTGTTTTAAATCATCCATTTAATTTCTAGACCTTTTGTATAGAGTTGGATAAAAATTCGTATTAATTAGATGGAACAATTATTGCGAAACAGTCTCTTACAGTCATTTTCCGTAATTCCTTTGTTGTTTGAGAAATTACTCTTTTTGCCAAATTAATTCTTCCATCTAGCGAACAAGTAAAGGCAGATAAAGTATGGTTTAATGTTAAGTTCGCTAGCAATAAGGGATACAAAGCAAAGGTATCAGGATTTCAGCATAAAATATTAAAAGCCAACGCGTTCCTAAGAACTCGTGGCGGCTTTTGCAGCGGACTTTCATAATATTGTACGAAATCGTACTGACTGGGAGCGGCAAAGTTTTTTAGTCTTTAAACAATACTCAAATATAGGCAATCCCGAATGTCTAAGAAACTTGGGAGCAAATTCATGGATGGTAATATCCCTTAGCTTCTCGTTATTGGGTTATAGCCAGTAATGAACGATTGGTGGGATAAAACCCATTAGGAATTGGTTAACAGTCTCTTTCTATTCAGGGATTGAAACTTAGATGTCACCTGAATTGATAATGAATCAAGATATGTTTCCCCAGCAGTTAGAGTCGCTGCAAGGGCGTTTAGCTAACTTGTACCAAGATGCGAACACCACACAGCCAGAAGCCAATTTGCTGCTAGTGCTATCAGCTTTGAAGGAACTTGATACTGCTTCAAGGCTGCTAGAGATAGCTACACAGAAGCTATTCGAGCAAACTCAAAAATTGGTAAATGTACAAGCACGGCTTAGAGAGGAATACAAGCGCTACCAAGACCTGTTCGAGTTCATACCAAATGCTTACTTGGTGAGCGATACACAAGGAAAAATTCAGTCAGCTAATCGTGCCACTGCCACGCTGTTTAATGTTCAACAGCGATTTTTGGTAAACAAACCATTAGTCTGTTTCATTGCAGTAGAAGAACGTCAGGCGTTTCGTTACCAACTAAATCAGATGCACAGGTCTGAGTGTGACTATGTGCAAGAGTGGATATTACACATACAGCCTCGTGACTGGGAGCCTTTTGAGGCTGCCATAACTGTAGCTCCTATCCGCGATGTTAAAGGCAAGTTAACAGGCTTGCGCTGGATGGTGCGCGATATGACTCACGTTTGGCAACAGCCTCTATTATCGCTAGAAAGGTGAGAAGGACTTTATCTGTTATCTCTCTAGCTTAAAGTTTAGCAGGCGATCGTATTCCTCTTTGATTACCCCATAACACTCACAGGAAGCCTCTTCTAGCCCCTGCCGATCGATGGTTTTGATTTTCTTTCGGCTGCATTTGATCAGACCTTTCTTTTCTAGGAGATGGGCGGTTTCGGTGATACCAGAACGGCGCACGCCCAGCATGTGGGAGAGAAACTCATGGGACAGGAACAGTTCATCTGAGTAGAGACGGTCACTGGACTCAAGCAACCAACGGGCCATGCGTTTTTCTATAGTATGAATGCGGTTGCAGGCAACATTCTGCGAGATTTGCGCGATATAAGCCTGCGTGTATTTGAGCATCACGTCCCGCAGCTGCTTATTGGTATCGAACTCATGCAGCAACACATATGCCTTCATTTTCATCGCCTTGCCAGGAACCTGAATAATGTACTGAGTCTGCGTCGTCTCCTGACCGCCCATGAAAGCGTTGATCCCTACCATCTCGCGGCTTCCAACCACTCCGGCTTCAACCGTGCTGCCGTCCATCATCGTAATAGTGACTGAGATCAGGCAGGTAAGGGGGAAATAGACTTCTTCGATAGCTTCGCCGGGTCTGTTGAGTATCTCGCCGTATGAAAGCTCGACCTGCTCCATTTTGTTTTCTATCTGCTTGTACACCTCATTGGGCAGGGCGGCGAGCAGAAGATTTTCAGTAGCCATATTTTTTTTAGAGCTTTTTTATTAACTATTTTTAATATTTCTAAGCTATGCCATCTGAAGACCTATAAGCATAACTACACAACGTTAGCCAATTTTGAAGAGATATTGGCCAGCAGTTTTTTAATAATTAACTGATACCTTTTCAAGGTTTTTACGCCAAGTAAGGTTTTACAATCCGTATTAATTAAAAAAGGTATTTTTATTATATACCACCCCCGGATTTCTTACTTGTGAGAAATCCGGGGCAAATATTTCAGCATTGAGTCATATCATGTCTGCTTGATTACTTATTAAACCCGAAGAACCCCACCCCGCAAGCGTAAAGGGGTTGGGGCGAGGTTCTTTTATAATTATGGATAATTTGGCGGACACGATCTTCAATCAAGGTCATATTTGACCTCCGACCAAACAAGCGCCGGGAAATAGCTAATCTAATCGGCGCATTTATTGATTAGGTGTGTCAAGGCATCAATCAGGCGATCGCTTTCCATTGGTACAATATCCTTTCCATGCATCACATTTTGAGTAATATGAAAATGCACTAATGCTCCTAAGAGAATTCTCGCTGTCGCCTCTGGGTCAGGTATCTTTAATTCTGGAGCCGCCAAATAGTGAGTGAGAGTTTCCGCTACTGGCTTAATCATCACCCGAACACAAATTTGAGCTAACTCAGGAAAACGCCCAGATTCCCCGATTAAGACTCGCATAAATGCACTATGTTCTTTGTCGTTAAGCATCTGATCTAATGCTTTGGTTACTACCTGGTGCAGTATAGCAGCTGGTTCTCCCTCAATAGGTTCTGTGCCAAAAATAGAGCTGTTCTTTTTGCTTGTTAGTTGCTCTAACAGTACTTTAAAAAGTCCTTCTTTATCTTGAAAGTGGCTGTAGACTGTCGCTTTAGAAACACCAGCTGCTACCGCTACCCGATCCATGCTCGTACCAGCATAACCATGTTGAAGGAATTCTTGCATTGCCCCTTGCAGAATTTGCTCTACTTTATCAACGGAATTGTCTCGATCGATTTCGTCAGCTTTAATGCGTACCATTTATTAACCATCCTCTCTTATAAACAATATTAATAGATGCTGCAAAATGCCCCAGTACAAAATGGTGAAAATAAATATACCCTTTGATAAAGTTCTAAAGCCTCTATTATCAGCTTTTCTCGGTTGTACTTTCTTGTAGTAGACAATCAATCCTAATAGGGAATAGCATTCCGCAGCATAAGAGATTTCCTGTTAAAAAATACCCCGTTTAGGGACGCAAGAGCTTGCGCGCCTACAAATCTAGAAATGATTTGGGATAATCTATTTTTTGCAAGTCCCTAATGCCAAGCAAATTGACTGACCAGTTTAGTTATATCCTATTGACTAAACTAGTCCGTTTAGTTTAGCATAAATTGAACTGGACAGTTTAGTACAAGTTGCTACTGGTGGTAAGGGGGAATAGCATGAGGGAAAACAGGAATTCAGAGAGTTTAAGCTCTACTCAGAATCTTTTGCGATCGCCTGTTCTACTTGCAATAATTACAGCTCTAGCAATAGGCGGAATCAGTGTTTATGCGGTGATGAAGCTTCAGGCTACAGCTAATGACAAGCAAAAAGCACCAGTAGCAGTTCAGCCAGTAGTAAAAACAGTCACAGCATTAGGACGGTTGGAACCAAAGGGAGAAATAATAAAACTTTCAGCGCCTTCTTCTACTGAAGGAAATCGGGTAGAGCAACTATTGGTGAAAGAAAGCGATCGCGTCAAAGCCGGACAGGTAGTTGCGATTATGGACAACCGCGATCGCCTACAAGCTAGTTTGATTGAAGCCCAAAAACAAGTTCAAGTTGCCAAATCTCGCCTTAATCAGGTAAAAGCTGGAGCTAAACAGGGAGAAATTGGAGCGCGTCAAGCTACCGTGAATCGTTTGCAAGTAGAACTAGAAGGAAATATTAAAACTCAGCAAGCCACAATTAATCGTATAGAAGCAGAACTCCTTGGGCAACAACGGAGCTTGCAAGCAACGGTGGCTCGCGTAGCAGCCGAGAGACGTAATGCTGAAGCTGACGTGCAGCGCTACGAGACTTTATATAAAGCAGGAGCAATTTCCAGCCAAGAAGTTGATAGCAGACGCTTAAACGCCGAAACTTCCACTCAAGCGTTAATTGAAAGCCAAGCCACCCAGACAAGAACTGTCGCAACCTTACAACAGCAGCTTAACGAAGCAAAAGCCAACCAGAATCAAACCCTCGCCAGCTTGCAACAGCAGATTAACGAAGCAAAAGCTAACCTGAATCAAACTGCTGAAGTCCGTCCAACAGATATAGCAAACGCACAAGCAGAGGTAGACAGCGCTCAAGCCACAGCAGATAAAATTAGAGCAGAACTGGCGCAGGCTTATGTTGTGGCTCCTAAAGCCGGTCGAATTTTGGAGATTAATACACGAGCCGGAGAGACTGTTGGCAATGAAGGAATTGTGGCTCTAGGTCAAACCGACCAGATGTATGCAGTAGTTGAAGTCTACCAAAGTGATATCAACAAAGTACGTCCGGGACAGGATGTGCGGGTAAGTAGTGATTCCCTACGCAATGAATTAGAGGGAAGAGTAGATTGGGTTGGTATGCAGGTAAAGCGGCAAAATCTGATCAACGCCGATCCCTCTAGCAATATTGATGCCAGAGTAGTGGAAGTCCACGTACAACTGAATAAACTATCTAGCCAAAATGCTTCTAGCTTAACTAATTTGCAAGTCAAGGCGGTAATTGTACTGTGATTGGATTTATCCAGCAACTGCGGCGGCGAACGCCTTTAGGATGGCTGCAACTGAGTCATGAAAAAGGCCGTCTTTTGGTGGCATTGTCAGGTATTGCCTTTGCCGATGTTCTAATGTTCATGCAGCTAGGGTTTCAGAATGCCCTGTTTGAAAGTAACACAATGCTGCATCGGAGTATGCAGGCTGATATGTTTGTCATCAGCCCCCAAGCACGTAACTTAGCATATATGTCTAGCTTTACGCGGCGGCGGTTGTATCAAGCAATGGATATACCAGGTGTAAAGTCGGCAGAAGGAATGTATGTCAACATTGTTGATTGGAAAAATCCCCAAACACATCAGAAAACGACAATATTAGTTATGGGGTTCAATCCCGATCGGCAAATGTTGAACTTAGCGGATGTGAATCGCCAGATAGATGCTATTAAGCTACCAGATACCGTTCTCTTCGATCGCTCTTCTAGAGGAGATTACAATGAAGCGATCGCCAAAATTGAACAAGGTAAAACTGTCACAACCGAAATAGAAAGGCGGACAATTACCGTTAGCGGCTTATTTTCAGTCGGGGCTTCCTTCATAGCCGATGGTACTTTGATCACCAGCGACCAGAACTTTCTGCGACTATTTCCTAGACAAGAAGCAAGCAGTGTCAGTCTCGGTTTAGTGCAGCTGCAACCAGGCTATGACCCAAAACAGATGAAAGCAGCTTTAGAATCTCATTTAGATAATGATGTTAAAGTTTTAACCAAAGCAGAATTTCTCGAATTTGAAATAAATTACTGGAAAACAAATACGGCGATCGGATTTATCTTCAGCCTGGGTGTAGCAATGGGGTTTTTGGTGGGCGTGATTATCGTCTATCAAGTTCTTTCTACAGATGTGAATTCCCATATCAAAGAATACGCCACTTTTAAAGCAATGGGATATAACAATCTTTACTTATTAGGTGTGGTGTTTGAAGAGGCGATAATTTTGGCGATTTTGGGCTTTATCCCAGGAGCGATCGCACCTTTAGGACTTTATCATTTAACTCGTAATGCCACCAATTTGCCAGTTTACATGACCGTAGCACGGGCCTTGACGGTATTAACACTGACTATGATTATGTGCATAATTTCTGGTGCGATCGCTACTCGGAAATTACAGTCTGCTGACCCCGCAGATATGTTTTAGAAAATGGGCATTGGGCATTGGTCATAAAGATACTTACCCAAGTCTGAATCTAAAATCTAAAATTTAAAATCTAAAATTAGTATGCCTCCTGTAATCTCTGTTAAAAATCTCGACCACTATTTTGGTCGTGGTCAACTCCGCAAGCAAGTTCTTTTTGATATCAACCTGGATATTAACGCTGGCGAAATTATTATTATGACTGGGCCTTCTGGTTCAGGTAAGACTACACTTCTCACCTTAGCAGGCGGCTTGCGTTCTGCCCAATCCGGCAGTTTGCAGATATTGGAACAAGAACTGTGTGGCGCTAACAAACGACAACTTACCCAGGTGCGACGCAGTAACGGTTATATTTTCCAAGCACATAACTTGCATGGTAGTTTAACGGCACTCCAAAACGTCAGAATGGGCTTGGAAGTGCATAATAATATTTCGCCAGCAGAAATGAAAACCCGGTCAGCCCAAATATTAGAGGAGGTAGGATTAGGAGAACGCTTGAATTATTATCCTGATGATTTATCTGGAGGACAGAAACAAAGAGTTGCGATCGCTCGTGCATTGGTTGGTCGTCCTAAAATTGTCTTAGCAGACGAACCCACCGCCGCCCTTGACAGTAAATCGGGACGAGATGTGGTTAACCTCATGCAAAAATTAGCTAAGGAACAAGACTGTACCATTCTTTTGGTTACTCATGACAACCGCATTCTAGATATTGCCGATCGCATCGTCTACATGGAAGATGGCAAGCTAATAAATGACCGTGCTGCTGTTGTAGCATCTTAAGCAGATTCTTTTTGAGCAATTCTCACAAATCAAATTTGTGAAGTAAAGAGATTTTGGAACTGCAAATCAGATTTTTTAGACATTAGGTTTTTGCTACTCTTTCTAAGGATTGTACTCAAATTCGCTTTGCGATCGCACCCCTAGCCAATCTCCTGCTGGGGTTTGTCCGACTTCGTAGGTGTAGCCAACATCCCAAAAACTGATACTGTAGTAAATACAATTACTTAAGCACTGGTTCATAAACTGGCTAAGTTTACGGCTATTGTTGCGATCGTCAGCATATTCTTAGGGATTGTAATCAAAATCGCTTTCTATATAAATTCCAGTTACATCTCCAGCATTGGTTTGACCAATGACATATATACATTCACGATTCCAAAAACTACATCTGATCGTTCTTAAATCGGTAAGATTTTGTGTTAAAAACTTATTTATTTTTTGATACCTTGGATATAATTCTGCAATTTCATCTTTTTCAAATATCCAGGAAAAACCTTCTAGGTTAAACTCATGAAATATAGCAATGTCCAGCATTCCTGCTTGATGTAGAGCTAATAATAATGCTTTTTCTTTAGTGTGCGCTATACTTTGAACTAAACAATGATCAAAACTATAATCGTAGCCACCACCATAGTATCCATAAATACTAATAGGCTGTAATTGATTTAAGATTTCTTGAAAATTATCTCTTAATTTTAAAACATTGTCATCAAAAGATTGTTCAATTGTTAAATCTGGTAAAATAGAGTATTTAATTTCATCTTCAATTTTGGTTTCTCTAGCAACAGATTGAGAAAAACAGAACCAATTATTTTCTGGAGTTTTACCTAAGATAACGAAAAAAGAATAGTCAGGACTTTTACTGAATTTTAAAATTTCTATATTGGAGAGATTCTTTCGTAGAATATCAGCAAATATATGATATATTTTTGCTCTTTCATCAACTAACTCATGACTGATAATATCTTCCTCTTCGTAATTATCTGGATCGTCATCTAGATTTAGATAACCACGAAGTTCTAATGATTGCCAACTTTTTAAAGCAATATCAATATCTGTTGCATTTATCCATCCTTCATCACGACCAAGACTGAGTAGATTAAAGTCGCCTTTTTGAGTTACATCCCAAACGAAAGGAACTAAATAGCTATAATGATTATTTGGTAGGCGAAACTCAAGATGTGGTTCGGTTAAAACCTCAAGAGTGCCTAAGATATTCACTGTTTCAAAATTCATAAATTTAGCTCTAATTAGTTTTACGGTTGATACTTGAGCAAACTATTTTAAGTGTCATCATGTCTCGAACTTTGACAAGTGTGAAATCACGTATGCCATCTGCAACATCCTCAATTATTCCCAACTAAACTCTAGCGGCTGCGCGGACAATCCGGTTGCTATCTTCAGCAAGTTGCTGGCGTAAAACGCTTGGAGTTCCAGAATTATCAGCAACGGCGTAGCGTTCCAGCCAGGATGCAGACTGCGCTGCTTGAGTCAGCACTTCATGAGGAGTTAGCGGGTGGAGGAGTGTCACAAACCGCACAAAGGCATTTTCTGAACTCGCGTATTCTGCAAGTATGCTTACTAAATCATCAGTGCTGGGGTTGTAGAGGCGGTTGAGTCCGCGCAACGTAGAACTAGTTTGGCGGGTGGTGGGTTGGACAACTAAATCGCGGAGGGTTTCGCGGATGGGTGCAGGGGTTTTGGGATTTTGAGCAACTGCGCGGCGGACTTCGACTTTTTCATCGTTTGCCAATTGTGTCAGTATTGTTTCAGGAAGATGGGAATTAGAGGCGGTAGCTATACGCACAAATGCGTCCTCATCTCCTGCCAATTGTTCTAAAACACTAACAGGTGAGTTGCTATTAGCAGCAACCTTTACACGAACATCTTTATTTGAATCCCTTGTTAACATTTCGAGAATATTCATAGGAGTATTCGAGTTAGCAGCAATTACCTGACGCACGCTAACTTCTATATGGTTGGCAAGCTGTATCCAAAGCTCAGGAGTGATGTTGGGATGATTAACGATCGCACTACAAACATTAGGATTGGGATTTTGAGCAAGTTGTGTCAAAAATTCGGCAGCAAGGCTTTGATTACGCGCTAAAGTACTTAAAACTGACTCATTTGATACAGCCATTAGCCGTTCTACAATTGCTTGCGGAAGATTTGCTTGAGTAGCTATTCTCTGATAAACCTGTTGCAGGTTACTCTGCATTAGCAGTTCTAACAGATTGAGAGGAAGTTCACGGCGATTGCTAATTGCGTAACTGATTTGTTGGTAGTCTTGGTTATTGGGATCTGTAAATCTCAATAGCAGTCGTTCTAGGAGTTGGGTTGGAGTATCAGCACGTTGAGCGATCGCCCAGAGAACGGGGCTATACTCATCAGTTATTAGTTCTTCCAAAACCGTGACAGGTGTATTGGGGTTTTCAGCAACATTACAGCGAGTAGTTGCATCACCAGCTTTGGCTAGTTGTTCTAAAGCGCTGGCGGGAGTATTTCGATGTTTAGCCACTTTATTTACATATTTGTCTATTTCGCGGGGTATTTGCCGAGCAATTCGAGCTAACAAACTAGGAGGAGTATTAGGATTGTCTGCAAAAGCAACGTAGAATAGCTCTCTATATCGGTTAGCAATAACTTGATTAAGACCTTCTAGGGCATGACGTGGTGCATCTGGAGGAGGTGATATATCAAATGTCTCTAATACAGCAGGAAGTGTGTTTGGATTTTTAGCTACAGAAAACCTGACATCTGCATTTGTATCTTGTGCAAGTTGTTCTAAAACAAAAGAAGGGGTGTTTGGATTTTTAGCTACACTAATTCTGACATCTGCACTTGCATCCCTAGCAAGTTGCTCAAGGAGAGTAAGAGAAGACTGGAGATTTTCTGCAACTGCTACTCGTACATCTTTATTTTCATCTCTAGCAAGCCGTTCGAGAAGTACTACAGGAACTTCTTCTTTACGAGAGCGATTTGTACTACGATTACGTAATATATAAGCTAAATTCAAACGTATTTTATCGCTTGTATCTTGTGTAAGTTCAATTAAGGTACTTAAGGGTAGATTGGAATTGCCCATTACAGCTTTACGCACAGTTTCATCTGCATCTTTTGCTAGTTGTTCCAGCACAGGAATTGGAGTTTTGTTGCTGTGAGCGACTATTATGCGGGCTTTTTGGTCGCCTTTTACTAGAACCTGCGCTAAAGTATAAGGAGTATCAGTGCGACGCGCCATTAATTGATGAGCGTTGGCAATTTCTTGAGCTTCTTGTTTACCTAATAATAATCGATAACGTTCTAAAATAGGTAAGTTGGGATTAGCAATAACTATGTCAAACATAGTTTCATTACTATAAACTGTTTTCTCAACTTCTTCATGCAGAAACCGCATTAATAAATCAGTAGGAGTATTTGGATTTTCTGCCAACCTTCTCCACAAATACTCTTTGCGTTCATCTGCAATTCGTCTGAGAAGATATTCAGGCGTAGCCGGATTTTTGGCTAATTTATCACGCAAATCGTTGCTTGTCGCAATCAGTTGTTGTAAATATTCATTACGCTCTGCTTCAGGTACACTTGGGTTAAAAGCTAGTGCCATCCGAAGTTCGGTATCCCCTAAATAGCGGCCAAATTCGTCAGGACTTTTTTTACATTGTTGCCACAATTGCTCTCGTAAAGTTGCTGGTGTAGATGGATTCCCTAATAATGCTGCAACAACTTGTTGATTGCTGCGATCGCTGTTATAAGAGCTATTTAATAAATGCAACAGCCCGTCTAGCATTTGATAATTTGCTGCTAATCTAGCATCACTAGGCACTGATTTTTTTCCTGGGCGATCGCGTCTTTCTGCTGTAAATTTACCTTCCCATTTGATTGATGATTTTTGGCTAGCTAAGTATGCGAGTGTTTGTTGTTCTGATTCATTAAGAGCGTCGATTAAATCATCCCATTCTTTTAAGATAGAATTGCGAAATTCTTCACCCTGTTGCAGCCAAAAAATAATTAATTCTGGTGACTGATGATTATCGATAAATATTTTGATCCGGTTAAGCAGCGATGGTGTCGCATCAGGGGCAATTTGGTGCAACATCTCCATCATCGTATTGAGCGAAGATGATGCACCCGCCAGCTTGTCCAAAATTGCGACAGGAGTTTGTGGATTGCTTGCAAGTTCAATCCGAATATTTTCCTTTGAGCCTACTGCTAATTGTTGTAATAGCATATCTCGCAAGGCTTCAGGTGTTTGGGAATTTTGAGCAACGGCTAGCTGTATATATGGATTAGGATATTGTGTCAAATGTTGTAAAATTTCTACTGAAGCTTGGGGATGTTTGGCAATATTAGCTAAAAATCTTGTCTCATCTTGAACCCATGTTTCTAAAGTTTTGATAATCGGTGAAGAATTACTTTTAGTAAGTATCTCTGCTCTCAACGCTTCTAAATCAACATTCGCTAACTCAGCTAAAATCCTAGTTGGTGTATTTGGCTGTTCTATAAATAAATACAGATGTTCAGAATTTTTCCAAACTGGTTTATCTGCCGCCTCTTCATTAAAAAATCTTTCTAAAATACTAGTTGGTAAATTTTCCCTTCTTTTCAAAAGCTGCTGTTGAGTTGGAAATAATTGATGCAATATTTCTTCCGTTGCATTTCTATGTTCTGCTACAGCTGCTTGTATAGCTTGATCTTGATGTTCTGCTAGCACAGCCAACACATCTGCGGCTGTTTCTGGATTCTTCGCTACCGCTAACTGAATTTTATACACAGCATCCCCAGCCAATTGCATCAGCGTCTCTGCTGTCGCTGAGGGATTTTGCGCCACAGCCAACCGCACCCGCGCCCAACGACTCTGCCCCAGCATCGCTAATTGTTCGCTATCGGTGTTCCAGTCAGATGCAACGGCATACTGTCCTTCCACGAGTTCAATTAATGGTGGTGGACAACTAGGATTAAACTTCACCGCCAACCGGACTGGTAATTCTAAATCACCCGCTAACTGTTCCAACACTGCTGACGGCGTTTCTGGCGACTCTGCTACCTGTAACCTTGGTTCTAAGCTTGGTTCCTGTGATAGTCGTTGTAATAATTGTAACCGATAACGCAACGGCATTTGGGGATTTCGCAATCCTTGAATTAGTCGCTCGGCTGGAACCCATTCGCTGAGGAAGCAAGGAGGTACAGGCCCAATTTTGAGTAGTTCTACCGCCAATCGGTCGTTTTGCCCTAGCTGACGCTGTTGCAGGATTTCATCAATTGCTTGCTGCCACCCGTCTGTTATTTCTCCTGCCAAATTTACGTGCAAACTTGCTGCTTCTGCTACCTGCTCATCAGCACTATTAACTAGAACCTCTAAAAGACTTCGTGGTGTCTGGTGGAAACTAGCAACGGCTAATTGCAACTCTACTGACTGTTGCAATAACTCCTCTGGTGCTGACAAAAATGGTTGCAAATCCGATCCGCTAACTGGCTGAAGAGGCTGCATGGCTGTACAACTAGAGCTAACAGTACATTTATACTATAAAAGGGATACGTCAAAACTATTGTGAAAGTTTTGTATCCCTATCTTTATAATTCCCAATAACAAACAGACTTAATAGTGCAATCCTATTTGATTTGTGAGAATTGCAAGCTACAGGTATCCCAATGCGGTTTGGTTAATGTTTCGTTTTAACCTTTGAATGGGATTATAGCGGTTCTTGTCCCTTATGAGGTACAAAAATCCTACCCCACAAGTGAGGAGGGGAATATGATGTACCTAATATGATAGGAAAAGCAATAATCATCAAAATTTGATATAAATTTCCACCGATCTTAATCACACCAAATATTTTTTGTTATTTACTTAATTTGATTATGATTGTTGGCGCTGTTACAACCCGGAATTTTAAAACCGTTTACTATACCTGAGTACTTTCATAAAACAAAAGTAGTTTGCTAAAAACATAAACCTATAATTTGGTAGAGATATTCGTTGTTATCCTAGCCAGCTAAATCACTTTATCTAAGTAAAAGCTCAACAATTTCCAAATTATTTTATGGACTTGGAAGTGATAAATCAACAATCACTGACTCAAGAAGTAGGAATTAGCAAACAAGTACGGAGAAAAGCCTAATCTGTTCTTTTTTCTGCGCCACTAGTTAAGAGGTAATCTATGGTGCGAAACTCAAAGCTAGGGTACAGAACGTTCCCTAAGTCTATTCTGCGTCCATCCGTTGCTATAGGTATAACTATATCTTTATTGGTTGGCGGAATAAGTTTTTATATAGTAAAACGCGGGCAAAATTATGCCAATCCAGAGGCACAAGTACCAGCAACACAATTACCACAGTTAAAAACGGTAACAGCTTTAGGGCGACTCGAACCACAGGGAAAGGTAATTAAACTCTCTGCTGCGGTGTCTGCGGAAGGAAGTCGAGTAGAAAAGTTGTTAGTGAAAGAGGGGGATAGGGTAAAAGCAGGACAAGCGATCGCAATTTTAAACAGCCGCGATCGCTTGCAAGCGGCATTAAAAGAAGCACAAGAACAGGTAAAAGTAGCCCAAGCAAACCTAAACCGCACCCAAGCAGGTGCTAAACGCGGTGAAATTGCCGCCCAAAAAGCTGCGATCGCTCGTTTAGAAGCCGAACGCCAAGGTAATATTAATGCCCAAGCAGCGACAATTGAGCGATTTCAAGCTGAAGTGCGTAACGCCCAAGCAGAAGACGAACGCTATCAGCAACTATCTCAACAGGGCGCAATTTCCGCTTCCCAACGGGATAGTAAGCGTTTAAACTTGGAAACTGCCCAAAAAAGCTTGCAAGAAGCCCAGGCACAGTTAAATCGTACCCAATCAACAAGTCAGCAACGGGTCAAAGAAGCTACAGCAACACTTGATGAAATTGCCGAAGTGCGCGGAGTGGATGTAGAAACTGCTAAAGCAGAAGTTAATCGTGCCGTAGCAGCCATGAATCTGGCAAAAGTTAATCTCGAACAGGCTGTAGTGCGATCGCCCCAAAATGGACAGGTATTTGAGATCCATACCCATCCTGGAGAATTAGTCTCAAATGATGGCATTGCAGATATTGGACAAACCAGCCAGATGTATGTCATCGCCGAAGTCTACGAAAGCGATATCGGCAAAGTGCATTCAGGGCAGCAAGTACGAGTACTTGGTGATTACCTCCCAATTGAATTGCAGGGAATCGTAGATCGTAAAGGCTTGCAAGTGCGACGACAGAATGTCATTAATACAGATCCCGTCAGCAATATCGACAACAGAGTAGTAGAAGTCCACATCCGACTAGATGAAGCTTCCAGCCAAAAAGCCGCCACCTTAACCAATATGCAAGTTAAGGCAGTAATTGAATTGTGAAATTTGTCATTAGTTATTAGTCATTAGTCATTGGTTATTAATTCTTCTTCGTTACTCCCTTACTCCCCACTTCTTATGATGGGATTGCTCAAACAACTGCAACGGCGAACTCCTCTAGGATGGCTGCAACTAAATCATGAAAAAAGCCGTCTTTTAGTGGCATTATCAGGCATTGCCTTTGCGGATCTTCTGATGTTCATGCAGCTAGGTTTTCAGACTGCGCTGTATGACAGTAACACCAGACTACATCGCAGTTTGCAAGCAGACATTGTTTTAACCAGTCCCCAAGCCCGTAACTTAGCAAGCTTGTCTACATTTTCTCGGCGGCGACTTTACCAAGCAATGGATATACCAGGAGTAAAGTCGGCAGAACCAATGTATTTTAACAACACAATCTGGAAGAATCCCCAAACACACCGTGAAACAGGGGTGTTAGTTATCGGCTTTAACCCAGACAAACCAGCTTTTGACTTACCAGATGTTAACCAGCAATTGCAAGCGATCAAAATGCCGGATACCGTCTTGTTCGATCGTGGTGCAAGAGGAGATTATCAAAAAGCGATCGCTCAAATTGATCGAGGTAAAACCCTGACTACCGAAATAGAACGGCGCACAATTACCATTAGTGGCTTATTCAAAGTCGGGGCTTCCTTTGGCTTTGATGGCAACCTAATTACCAGCGATCAAAATTTTTTGCGGCTATTTTCTGGGCGACAGTCGAGCAGTGTCAGTCTAGGTTTGATTCTTTTGAAACCAGGTTATGAACCGAAAAAAGTAGCAGCAATGCTTAAAGCCTACCTCAGAGATGATGTCAGAGTATTAACCCACGCCGAATTTATTGAATTTGAAAATAACTTTTGGAGAACAAATTCTCCAATTGGGTTTATTTTCAGTCTAGGTGTATCGATGGGATTTGTGGTAGGCGCGATCATCGTCTATCAAGTTCTCTCCAACGATGTTAATGCCCACGTTCGAGAATACGCCACCTTTAAAGCAATGGGATATCGCAATTACTACCTGCTAGGTGTGGTGCTTGAAGAATCGTTGATATTGGCAGCACTGGGCTTCTTTCCCGGATTGGGAGTGTCCTTAGTGCTTTATCAACTGACTCGCAGTGCTACAAATTTGCCCATATATATGACTGCGATTCGGGCATTGCAGGTATTAGTACTGACCATCATTATGTGTACAATTTCCGGTGCGATCGCCACCCGCAAACTTCAAGCCACCAATCCCGCTGATATGTTTTAAATTTGTCATTGGTCATTGGTCATTGGTCATTTGCAAAGGACAAAGGACAAATGACCAATGATGATCGTCACGAGTAATCGATCTATTTATGACTAGTCAATCCATCATCTCCATCCATAATCTCGACCACCACTTTGGTCACGGCTCACTCCGCAAGCAAATTTTATCTAATATCAACTTAGAGATTAACGTTGGTGAAATTATTATCATGACTGGGCCCTCTGGTTCTGGAAAGACTACCTTGTTGACCTTAGTGGGTGGATTGCGTTCTGCCCAATCTGGTAGTTTGCAGGTTTTGGGACGAGAACTTTGTGGTGCTAGTGCTGAACAACTAGTACAAGCACGACGCCATAACGGTTATATTTTCCAAGGACATAACTTGCATGGTAGTTTAACGGCACTCCAAAACGTCAAAATGGCTTTAGAATTGCACAAACATCTTGGGTTAAAAAAAATGCGAGCTAGGTCAGCCCAAATGTTAGAGCAAGTAGGATTGCAAAATCATTTGCATTACTATCCCGATCAACTGTCTGGGGGACAAAAACAACGAGTAGCGATCGCTCGTGCTTTAGTCAGTCATCCTCAAATAATCTTCGCGGATGAACCTACTGCCGCCCTTGACAGTCAATCAGGACGAGATGTAGTCAATCTCATGCAAAAACTGGCAAAAGAACAAAGCTGTACCATCTTGATGGTTACTCATGACAACCGTATCCTAGATATTGCCGATCGCATAGTTCAAATGGAAGATGGCAAACTCAAGTCAAAAGCAATACTATCAGTCTCAAGTTAATTAACGTATTCCATTATTCAGGTTGATTTATAAAGTAAATTTTAAGTGTGACGAGGCAGACTCATCTTTTTGCCTTAATGTCTCCTTTTTTGGCAACTAAAGCCTTATTATGAGCAAATTTTAAAATATTTACTAGTATATAGTTTAATTTATCCTCACTGACTTACTTACCTAGTTTAAGTAATTTCCCCATACCGATTTCAACCGAACAATGTGATATTAGTGTCCAGTTGAAAAAGTGTCCAGTTGATTCCAAGATTTCCTTCAAGTATTATTTATGTAATGACAGTTAAATTTTATGCTCATTGCCAATGTCATACGCCTTGGTTATTAGAGTCAAGACCAATTTCCTAAAATTACAGATAAAATGATTCGCCCTTGCAATCCATAAATACCTGGAGAATTTCCGAAAATTTATGGTTGTCAACAACATCGGCTTCAAACAGGAAACACTAGCGATAATAAGCTAATCTATTTTCCAATACAAGCAAGGGTTTTTTTGTAGTTCTATGATTATTGAGAATAGCGCTAGTGGTTCAAACAAAAAGTTGCTCGGTTTTGATGTCAAAACTTTGACAGCCAATTACCGTGCAATAAATGTATTAAAGGGAATATTTGCTGTTCTCCCGATCGCCTTGGCATTACCTGTAGATGCTTTGCAAGTAAAGGTGATTCCAACTAATCCTAAATTAGGGGATACACTCTCGGTGCAGATTAATCTAGATAATCCAGAGAATGGTACAAAACCAACAGTAGCCAGTGGAAAGAATATATACCCAGCCTTTGAAATTGCGCCCAATCAGTATCGGGCTTTTGTTCCCACAACTCCATTAGAAAAAGCTGGAACTAGAACACTTCGGGTTGCGGGGGATGGTCAAGTGCAAAATTTAGCAGTGAATGTGCTTAATCGCAAATTCCCCGTACAACGTATTACTTTGCCACCTGGTAAAGCTGGAGTGGATGCCACAGAGTATGAACTTAAGCGTGTGGCAGCTTTTAAGGCGCTACAAACACCAGAAAAGTATTGGAATGGAGTATTCCTGAAGCCAAATGCAGGGCGGATGAGTACAAACTATGGTGTACGTCGCTACTATAATGGTACATTTGCAAAGGACTACTATCATCGTGGTCTTGACTACGCTGGTGCTGCCGGTTCATCGGTAATTGCCCCGGCCTCTGGACGAGTTGCTTTGGTAGGTAAGGTATCCCAAGGGTTTCGGATACACGGTAACGTAGTTGGCATTGACCACGGTCAAGGAGTAACCAGTATTTTCATGCACCTGAGTCGTATTAACGTTAAAGAAGGTGATTTTGTGAAAGCTGGTCAACTAATTGGTGCAGTAGGGTCAACAGGGGCTTCTACGGGACCGCATTTGCACTGGGGTCTATATGTCAACGGACAATCTGTTGATCCAACACCTTGGCGAACTAAGGTCGTTAACTAGTAGAGGCAGAATTAATCTTGTCTTTGCATAATTTGTGTATTTTTTGCTGAGAATTACGCAAAATAAATTGGATTGATACCGTCCCTACCTTGCTTGGCCAACATAAATGATGATAAGCGTTATGAGTATCGAAAAAATTGTAGAACAAGCTCTCCAGGATGGTTATTTGACACCAGCAATGGAAGCAGAAGTCGGTAGAATCTGTGATAACGCCTCGGAACTCTCAATTGAAGAGTATATGGCGTTGGATCGGCTGATGGGTGCGCTATTGACTGGTGAGGTAGTGGCGGTACCTCGCAAACAATTCATTAACGTTATGGAAGAATTGGTGCTGACAGAAGCGATCGCGCGAGTCGCAGAAATTGAAGCCACCAGCGAAAGTTCTTTAGATGTTGGGGATATTGCCGCTTACGCTCTCAATCGGCTACCACCTTTGTATGCTACTACAGAAGAGGGTGCTAACTTCCAGCGCCAAACAGCTCAGGCACAACTGCAAGACTTAATTTCTCAACAAATAAGTGAGGCGATTAACCGTTATCTCGATCGACCCAATTTCTTCCCAGAACGGCAAGCCTTGGGTAAAAATACTGGCAATGAGGTTGTACGCCAAGTTAGTGCTTTACTCCAAACTTATGCACCTAACTTTGAGCAAAAATTATAATTTTAAGAGTCATTAGTCATTAGTCATTTGTTTTAGACAAAGGACAAAGGACAAAGGACTAATGACTCTTAACTAATTAATCACGTACTAACACTGTTGTCCCTAAACTCACTTGCTCATATAACAATCGGACATCAGAATTACGCATTCTTAAGCAGCCGTGGGATACAGCCGTTCCTACTAGGTCAACATCCGGCGTGCCATGAAAGCCAATTTCATTCCGTCCATCTGACCAAAAACCAATCCATCTATCTCCCAAGGGACTATCCGTACCAGCCTCAAATACTTTGCCAGTAATCGGGTGACGCCAGATTGGATAGTGTCGCATGTGGATCACCCGGAAAGAACCTGTGGGCGTTTCCCAACCTTTCTTGCCGACAGCAATCGGGTAGCTGGCTATCACCTCATCTCCTGCGTATACATAGGTGCGGCGATCGCTTAAATCAACCACCACTTGCGTCTTGACATTGGCCAGCTTACTAGATGGTACTTGTTGGGCTGAAGCCTGAGACCACAGACCTTTTGGCCAACTATCTGCAACTGGATTTTGTCTTTCTACTGGCGCTACCAGCTGCGGCTGAGTTGGTAAGTCGCTTGCTTTAGCTACATTATTCTTAATAATTTGGGGTTTAGTTTGAGGCTTAATGGTAGAAGGCTTGAGTTTAGAAGCCTTCCGAATAGTTGCTTTCGCTAGATTCTTCTTAATTATTTGCGACTTAATGGTAGAAGACTTGAGTGTAGAAGCCCTACGAGTAGTTGTTTTAGCTAGATTCTTCTTAATTATTTTTGATTTAGTTTTAGGTTTAATAGCAGAAGACTTTGGTATAAAAGTCCTCTGGGCAGTCGAGCCTTGGGTAACTTCATCAGGTGGCACAGATCCACCCAGCGCAATTTCCCCCAAACTCACTTGAGAAAGATTCTTGTAGACTCCCTCTGTCCGGCTTCCCTTAAGATTGGTTCGGGTAGAATCTCGCCGCATCGAAGTAGATGCAGACTTCTCATACTGCCGTTCCGCCGTACTAATGCGCCAATGGACAGCTAAGGATAAAAATGCTGTGCCAAAACAAAGCAGCATTACCATACGTCCTACAGATTCGTTTCTTACCATTGCCATCGCCTATTGTTTATCCCTGACATATCCAGCCGAGTAATTGGATGAGTTCATCATCCGATCATCAAAAATTTATCAATACTTATCATTTCCGCTGTAAATCTGCCAACACCTCTGGGCAAACTAAGACTATACAAATTGTCCCAGCGGCAAAATCCCAAGTAAGCAACCTCATTCCCCAAAAATTCTGAGGGTCGTAAGCCTCTCCTCGAACTTTTTAGTGGAACTCTTGAAATGTAGCAATCAATCATTAATGGTGTAGGTGGATGAAAAACCATGTTTGAAAAACTATTGCTAGCGGTAACAATTACATTTTCCCTCAATTTGTTTTTTCAAGTTCGCGTACCAGAGCAACATAACTCTAGTACTGCTTTCGGGCCACAATCAGAACAATCAGCAACTATTCTGGTAACGAAATCAAAAAATTAAATCACCATCTTAGCAACCACAGCAACCTAACTTCCAGAAATTATTACCCAATTTTTAAAGGTATCAAGAAGTTAGAATTACAAAATTTTATCTTCATTTTTATAGCTAAATTTAATTATCTCGATCAAGCGTATATACCCAGTTGCTAAAATTACTAAAATGTGCATTACATCGCGCTTTTGTTCGTTGACGGGTCTTAGGCAACTATGGGAGCAGTATAAGGAAAAGTGGCTCTGCTTATTGCTATAAATGTATCCAAAATTGTAGGCTTCAGTGTTCCAGTCATAAATCCGTCACCTGAGCATGGAACTTCTGTCCTATTAGCAGGTCTAATAGATAGGGATGATTTAGAGCCAGTACGATCTATGAGTCAATCGATTACTGTATCCTGGTCAACGGTTGATGCAAAGTATCCAGAAGCATCAGTGCAAGTTGACAAACTCCCTAACCACGATTTAATTTTGCGCTGTCAAGCCGGACTGCGACCAGATCGTGCTGCTTTTGCGGAACTATTACGCCGCTATCAAAGTCAAGTCGATCGAGTTCTATACCACTTAGCTCCAGATTGGCCTGACAGAGCCGATTTGGCTCAAGAAGTTTGGATTCGAGTGTATCGGAATATTAACCGATTACAAGAGCCTGCTAAATTTCGGGGCTGGTTAAGCCGCATTGCTACTAACTTGTTTTACGACGAGTTACGTAAACGCAAGCGGGTGATGAGTCCTTTGTCACTGGATGCTCCCCGTTCCTTAGAGGACGGCGAGATGGATTGGGAAATCGCTGGCGATACCCCAGGGCCTGAGGAAGAACTAACAACGAGAGAATTTTACGAGCAATTGCGGGAAGCGATCGCGGATTTACCAGAAGTTTTTCGTACTACCATTGTCCTCAGAGAAATCGAAGGCATGGCTTATGAAGAAATTGCCGAAATCACTGGAGTTTCTCTAGGAACTGTGAAGTCCAGAATAGCCAGAGCTAGATCGAGGCTGCAAGCCCACTTGCAGAATTATCTAGACTCTTAATTTACGGTATCTTGCCTCTGCCCAATGGCAGAATTTAAGCATAGATTAAAAATTACTAGAAAGACGTAGATTGTTTCTGCCTTTAAGAGGAAAATTGGCTAATTTTCCCAAAATTCCCGCCCAGTTTACCCGTGTATGAATTGGTAATAATGTTATGAATTGGTAATAATGTTAAGATGACTACTGATTCTCAGTTTTACGACCGTTCTCCTTTGCAACTTCCTCAAGATTTGTCAGATGGAATGGCCAAGCATACCAATGAATCAACGGGTCTTATGGATATGGTGAAGCGCGATCGCTTCGAGTTATTGAGTGCTTACCTCGATGGTGAAGTCACAGCCACCGAACGCAGGCAAGTAGAAGAATGGCTGGCAAATGATGCCTCAGTTCAATGTTTGTATGCCCGACTGTTAAAGCTGCGCCAAGGTTTGCGGACGCTCCCAGTGCCAGCCCAACAGTCGCCAGAAGAGACAGTTCAGCAAGTATTGTTACGTTTGCGCCACCGCTCCCGTTTAAACTGGATGGTGGGGGGTGCAGCCCTTGCTGCTTGTGTAATCGGTGCAATATCTGGCTTAGTAAGTGGTGGTTCGATGGTGCCGCAACTGGCACAACGACCACAAAGAGAACCTATACAAACGTCCTCAGCGTCTATAGTTCCCCCTTCGCCGCTGATGGTGGGACTAAATAACCCGGTAATTGAAATTCCGAAAGCAGCAGTAGCCTCTCCAGAAAATTCAATTTATCAGGTACAGCCGCAACGACACGACCCCAAACAGGACATAAACTAATCCCAAAGTTAACAGTTTAAAGATCGTAACTGTACTTTGGGGTTAAAGCACAGCCGCTCCACCAGCCCCCAGGTTGGAGGAAGCCTCCTAATTGCTCAACTTGCTCTAAAGTCATTAAATAAACCCAAGCCCAACCCAGAGAGAGCGACTTTGGCTCATAAACCTCGATAATTTGTCGATTATAGAGGTTTTCTGGCGTTTGTCTATTGGACTGGTAATCTTCCAGCACATCTAGCTCATTTAAAATCTTTGGGTGGGAAAAACAAAGTAAATATCCGTAAACGTTGCTATCCCCTAGCGTCATCGCTGGGTAGCCCATTGGCAGAGCAAATAATTTGCCTTGTACAAGAGCTATTTTGACATCAACGACTTTGCCAGCACAGTACCTTTTATAGTTAGCTTCACCTGGTTTGAGTGTGCCGTAGACAAAAATCCTTACCAAACCAGATAATTTTATATTTGATTTAACCATTTAAGGGACTTCCAAAAAATAAATTATCCCAAATTATTTGTAGATTTGTAGGGGCGCAAGACTTTGTGCCCCTACGTTTGCAAAGCGTCCCGCAAGGATGGAATGTTTTTTAACTGAAAGTCCCTAAACCTTCATCAAATAATTCTTGCGATATCTGAAAGGGTCGCAGTTTGAGCATAATTAGGCTGCTCTTCAACTGCACTGAATATATAAATCTGTGAGTAGTTGACCTACAATATTTAGATTAACCTGCTATGTTGACATAGGTAGGTTGACATAGTAAGTAGACGTAGACATAGACCCAGTAGGAGAATTTTTGGTGGATTCCCGATACAACCCAGCAGCAATTGAGGAAAAATGGCAAAAAACATGGGTAGAACTAGGCCTAGATAAGACACCGACAGTTAGCAACAAGCCAAAATTCTACGCTCTTTCCATGTTCCCTTATCCATCGGGCAGCCTACACATGGGTCACGTCCGTAATTATACGATTACCGATGTGATTGCCCGCCTCAAGCGAATGCAAGGGTATCGGGTAATACACCCAATGGGTTGGGATGCCTTTGGCTTGCCAGCAGAAAACGCTGCGATTGACCGTGGTGTACCGCCAGCAAAGTGGACTTATCAGAATATGGCTCAGATGCGGCAACAATTGCAGCGTCTTGGTTTATCCATTGATTGGGAATGCGAACTTGCTACCTGTTCGCCAGATTATTACAAATGGACACAATGGATTTTCTTACAGTTTTTGCAAGCAGGATTAGCTTATCAAAAAGAAGCAGCTGTAAACTGGGACCCTATCGATCAAACTGTACTGGCAAATGAGCAAGTTGATAACGAAGGACGTTCTTGGCGGAGTGGGGCAATAGTTGAGCGCAAATTATTACGCCAGTGGTTTTTCAAGATTACCGACTACGCCGAAGAATTGCTCAATGACTTACATAAATTGACAGGTTGGCCGGAACGCGTCAAGTCAATGCAGGCAAACTGGATTGGCAAATCTACAGGCGCTTACTTAGAATTTCCCATCATTGGGATAGATGAAAAAATCGGAGTGTACACCACACGGCCAGATACAGTTTATGGTGTCAGCTACTTGGTGTTAGCACCAGAACATCCCTTAACAAAGCGCGTCACTACAAAAGAACAACAAGCAGCGGTAGAAGCCTTTATTAAAGAGGTTTCCCATCAAAGTGAGTTGGAACGTACCTCTGAAGACAAACCTAAGCGGGGTATACCCACAGGTGGTAAGGCAATTAACCCATTTTCAGGGGAAGAAGTGCCAATTTGGATTGCTGACTATGTACTGTATGAGTATGGTACTGGAGCAGTGATGGGTGTACCGGCACATGATGTCCGGGATTTTAAGTTTGCCAAAAATTACGATTTGCCAGTTGATTTTGTCATCGCTTCCCCAGATGATGTTGCAGGTTTTGACTTAACTCCAACATTAGAGAATGATGAAGTCACTCAACTCATCCAAATTGAATATAACCAGGCATACACTGAACCAGGAATTTTAATTAATTCTGGGGCTTTTACTGGTATGTCTTCCACAGAGGCTAAACAAGCAATAATTGAATACGCCGAACAACAAGGTTTTGGTAAAGTACGGGTGCAATATCGCTTGCGGGATTGGTTGATTTCACGACAACGTTACTGGGGCGCACCGATACCTGTAATTCACTGTCCCAACTGTGGGATAGTACCAGTTCCCGATCGAGATTTGCCAGTGCAGTTGCCAGAAGAGGTGGAATTTACTGGACGTGGCGGTTCACCTTTGACTCAGTTAGAGAGTTGGGTAAATGTACCTTGTCCAACTTGTGGCACTCCAGCAAAGCGGGAAACTGACACGATGGATACTTTTATTGATTCCTCGTGGTATTACTTGCGCTTTCCTGACGCTAAAAATGAACAACAGGTTTTCGATTCTAGTAAAATCAACGACTGGATGCCAGTTGACCAGTATGTGGGTGGGATTGAACACGCGATTTTACATTTGTTGTATTCGCGGTTCTTTACTAAGGTTCTGCGGGACAGAGGCTTGTTAAACTTTGATGAACCCTTCCAACGCCTCTTAACTCAAGGTATGGTACAGGGTTTAACTTATCTAAATCCTAATAAGGGTGGTAAAGATAAATGGATTCCTTCTAATCTGGTAAATTCAGCCGACCCGCGCGACCCCCAGACAGGTGAACCGTTGCAACGTCTCTATGCCACCATGTCTAAATCAAAGGGCAACGGTGTAGCGCCAGAAGATGTAATTTCCAAATACGGTGTAGATACAGCGCGGATGTTCATCTTGTTCAAAGCGCCGCCAGAAAAAGATTTGGAATGGGATGAAGCCGATGTGGAAGGACAATTCCGCTTTTTAAATCGGGTTTGGCGTTTGGTGACAGATTATATTGCTGCTGGGGTATCCCGTAAGAAAGCTCAATCTGATTTAACTAAGGTAGAAAAAGAATTGCGGCGGGCGATTCACACGGCGATTCAAGCAGTGACAGAAGACGTGGAAGACGAATATCAATTCAACACAGCTATTTCAGAATTGATGAAGTTAAGTAACGCCCTAACTGATGCCGACGGCAAAAGTTCACCAATTTACGCAGAAGGTATTCGCACTTTGGTGGTTTTACTAGCACCATTTGCACCACATATTGCTGATGAATTGTGGCATTTATTGGGTGAAAGTGATTCAGTTCATATTCAAACTTGGCCATCATTTGACCCGGCTGCTTTAGTAGCTGATGAAATCACTTTAGTGATTCAAGTTATGGGTAAAACTCGCGGCTCGATTCAAGTACCAACACAAGCAGATAAAGCAGCGTTGGAGAAATATGCTCGTGAATCAGAAATTGCCCAGCGTTACATCGAAGGTAAAGAGATTAAAAAGGTAATTGTGGTGCCTGGAAAGTTGGTGAATTTTGTAATTAGCTAAGTACAGCTTTGTGTAAAATCGTGGCGAATTGAGGGTTGAAATTTAAATGCAGATGCGCTTCATTTTCCCGCAGTTTAGGGGCGCAGAGAATTCGCTACGAATTAATGAAATGTAGTTACAGTACTTCTGGCTATTATGCAATATAGTTTTCTCATTGCCCCTCTCCTATCATTGCTTTCAGCTTTTAGGATGTACCTCATAGCTGCCGGAAGTGCTGTATAAAAACTACTACGAGGAAAAAGATCATGTATGAAGACTACATCATACCTAATGGAGATTTTGCCGAAGCGCTGATTCGAGCAATTCGCTTTCATTACTTGGAAGAAGTTCAAGCTCTTATTCTTGTTCAAGAAGATATCAATGCAAGAGACAGTAGCGAACTTTATTGGACTCCTTTAATGTATGCAGTTTTTGAAGAATCTCTAGACATGGTTAAATTGCTAGTTGAGGCTGGTGCAGATGTCAATATCAGAGGCTCAGATCCAAATGAATTCCCTTTAAATCTATCTGCCTATGCTTGCAAAAATGCTTTTTCTCATAGTAATGAATTTGCTCGGAATAAAAAGATTTTTGATTACTTGGCTCCACTAACTTCGGCAGAACTGCAAGCAATTGCCCAGAGAACCCTAAATCGGAGGAATTAGCATGATGAATTCACTGACATGAAAATGTGGATAAAGCATTTGTGATGCGCTAACATTTATCTGAATATTTCTTGTAATTGCAACGCGACACAGATATTAAAACCATCAAGTATATCTTGCAACAACTCTTTTAGCAGTAGTTGACTTCTCTGGTATATGTGTATTTAAAAACATCTATCCAATCGTCCAGAGAGTTGGACTGTTTTATTTATACACAAAAAAGCGCTTGAGAGTTTTGCTCACTCAAGCGCTTTTCCGTAAAAGCTTATACCAACTCACTCGTTTGATGCAACATTTGAAATCTGCAACAATCCCTGAGGAGGGAGTATTACGAGGATAACTTGTGACAAACATGTGGTGAAATGGTATCACTCCTTGCACTAACTAAGAATATCTCTTTTGTAAGAATATCGGGGATCTAGTGAGTGACACTTTATGAACTGAACACTAGTTAAAAATGACTCACCGTGAATAGTAACTAAGGAGACTAAGCACGATTGTAGCAGTTTTGTAAGTATAGTATAAAAACTTATAGTTTTTTAGTACCCGCTGCCGACATTGCTTACTACTAAGTGCAGTATCAAAAAGTGCAGCAATTAGTAGCATAGATATCTTAACTTCTGCGTCAAATTAGTCGCTATCAAATAACCTAGAAAAGTCTTGAATATTGGTATCGAAGCGATTTTGACTCAAATAAATCATAGATGAAGGTATTGTTTAGAGAATGGCAACCCAAGAACAAATCTTTGACCCAACCATAGATTGAAAAGTTTGGGTTGGGTATCTTCTATCTCTTAGCAAACGGTAACATCCAAGTTTTCCGTATAGTGTAGGGGGTTACTTCTTTCGTAGAAGCAAAACACAGCTTTTTCACCGATAATTACTGCGATGTTCAAAACGATTTCGCGTTTTTCTATAAAAACAACTGAGGCAGATTATAGGTAGATTTAAGAATTTGTCGTACCTATGCCTCATATAGATAGACGTTTCACCCTTGGCTAAAATAGCTACTCCCTTAGAGCAGACACCTTAACCTGACGTCTAGGTGTGTGGTAAGATTGCCTGGAACAGAGGTTTGATCTGAGTTAGAGTCTGGTATAAATTGCAAAGGTCAAGCTTAACGATCATTAACTCCCATGATACTTTTCCTCTGAATTTGGAAAATATACAACAAAGGTGGTGACAATCTGAGCGGAATGTATAGATGAATATCTAGGATTTGCTATCAGATTTAACCAACTTCCCACAATTTTGACTTTTATTTGACTTTTAGGATAGACACATGAACGATAAGCTGATGCTGATGATTCCAGGCCCTACACCAGTGCCAGAAGCTGCCTTACTGGCATTAGCCAAGCATCCAATTGGGCATCGTACTAGTGAATTTAGCAACATATTGGCAGAGGTGACAGAAAACCTCAAGTGGCTGCACCAAACTCAAAGTGATGTGCTGACGCTGAATGTCAGTGGTACGGGTGCTGTAGAAGCGGGAATAATAAATTTTCTCTCTCCAGGCGATCGCATTTTAGTTGGCTCTAATGGTAAATTTGGCGAACGCTGGGTAGAAGTCGGTCAAGCCTACGGTTTGAATGTAGAAGAAGTTAAGGTGGAATGGGGAAAACCCTTAGACCCCGCAGTATTTGCCGAAAAACTCCAAGCAGATACCCAAAAGCAAATCAAAGCTGTAATTATTACCCACAGCGAAACCTCGACGGGTGTGTTGAATGACCTAGAAACTATCAACCGCCACGTTAAAGAACACGGTGAAGCTTTAATTATCGTTGATGCCGTCACGAGCTTGGGTGCATTCAATCTACCCGTGGATGCTTGGGGTTTGGATATCGTCGCCTCCGGTTCCCAAAAAGGTTATATGATTCCGCCGGGATTGGGTTTTGTCTCTGTCAGTGCCAAAGCTTGGGAAGCTTACAAAACTGCGAAGCTACCGAAATATTATTTGGACTTAGGCAAATATCGCAAAGCTACAGCCAAAAATACAACTCCATTTACTCCGCCTGTGAACTTGATCGTAGCGTTACACACCACGTTACGAATCATGAAAGAAGAAGGGTTAGAATCAATATTTGCTCGACATGAACGGCTGAAGAATGCTACCCGCGCCGCCATTAAAGGGTTAAATTTACCTCTGCTTGCAGCAGATGATTCCGCTAGTCCGGCGATTACGGCTGTAGCACCACAGGGAATTGAACCGGATAAAATTCGATCGTTGATGAAAAAACGCTTTGATATTGCCCTTGCTGGTGGTCAAGACCATTTGAGCAATAAAATTTTCCGTATTGGTCACTTGGGTTTTGTGAGCGATCGCGATATCCTTAGCTGCATAGCATCCTTAGAAGTTACCCTTACAGAACTTGGCTACGAAGACTTTACCCCTGGTTCTGGTATAGCAGCAGCAGTTAAAGTGTTTACTCAGTCCTGAGTACTAAATCAAAAGAGCGAGTTAAATTATCAACTCGCTCTTTTAATTTGTATATAGAGTAGAAACCGTCAGAGTCAAAAGAGCTATATATTAATCTTTGCATAAGGTAGAGTTGATGTGACATACTTCAATTCTCCTAAATGACACCAAGTTGCCCTAGATAGTATTATTTGCTTTGAAGAAAGTCGTACTGTATGTTTAACACCAACAATAATAACTTTGGCAACTTAGTATCATACCAAATTGGCATAAATAGTATTATTTGAGATTCTGCTAATAGGCATTTGCTAGAAACTTTTAAGTCAAAGTCTAAAATCTACAATCCACAATTGGTATGAACTACGCCGTCTCCAGCCAATCATAAATTTGTTCTAATTGCTCTAGAGTAACTAACCCATATTGCCAAAGAATCATTGCCAAAGGACCTGGGTCTTGCTCCCGATGCCGAAGCGCCACTGCTAGTGATGCTGTAGAAATTGCCAAATCTTCTTGCAAAAAATGAATCAGTCGGGAATATTTTGATGGTGACATTTGTATCTCACCTCCTTGTGCAGAATGTATTGTCATATATCAGTTCACCATTACTCGGTAGACAGTAGCCAGTATTTTATCTGTCACTGTGCCGTTTTCGGCCATACACCCCAGCACAGTTTTTGTTAATCTGCTTTCAACAGAGGCTTCTTATTAGATGGTCTGAGAAATAAAAATTCTCATACAAATCATCTGCTAGCTTATTAAGCAGTATTTTTACTTAATTAAATTTGCTTCATCTTATTTACCTTTGTGTTTTATTTAATTACACAGGTAGTAATAAAGATTCCATAGCCTATACTCTCTTATTGGCGACTATTTACACTTACGCCCAAGGGAATATTTTTGAGACTAAACCTGAAATCGCAGTTTTCAGGTTTGAGACAGTAGAATTTTACATTATTACCACAGTTTTTAAATAGTAGCGTTACAAGTGCTGTTTGACCACATACAGTGACATTTTTTACAAAAAAAACATATATTTCGACCGTATAGGCTCTCAACCGAGTAATTACCCAAGTTTTTATTCCCGCAAGCACCGGAGTTTCAAGGCTCAATTTTGATTTTATCGCCCACTTTCAACTTCAATTCGGTAGCTCTTCCAGAACGAAGTTCAATCACCTTATCAATTGGTGTATTGGGACCATAAGTAGGACAAGGCTCACTTGCACAAGGAGGTGCAGCAACCTGAATATATTTAACTACGCCTTTATGTAGAAATACCATGTCCAGGGGTACGGGTACATTCTTCATCCAGAAACTGACTGGTTGTGCTGAAGGGAATCCAAACATCATCCCCCGGTCATCTGGTAAAGCTGGTCGATACATCAACCCCATCGCTTGCTGTTGTGGCGTCTGCGCTACCTCTAATTGAATCGTTGTACCATTAGGCACAATAGCTTTAGCAGAAATTGGTAGTTTTTGACCTAAACTTTCTGGTGCTGGAGTTTTAGAACCAGAGGTGGAGCTAGGAGATTTAGCAGTTGTTGGCACAGAACAACCCATCAGAAAAATACTCAGCACTATCGAGAGCAAACTTAGCCGACGAGTCATATAGCTTTTCGATTTTGTAATTTAGACTTCAATTTTACAGCGTTGTAGGCAGAAAAACCCTTTGGGTGGGAGGTAACAACACCTAAAGAAAGCATTCCCAATCTGAAACTGGGAACGAGGTAAGGAGAAAAGCAAACTCCCGCTACAGTATACTAGGATTCTCTTAAAACGTACCCTACGCCTCGCACTGTTTGAATCAGGCGCTTTTGACCTTCATCTTCGATTTTTAACCGCAAGTAACGAATGTAAACTTCAATTACATTCGACTCACCCAGAAAGTCGTAACCCCAAACATTTTCTAGAATTTGTTCGCGGGTTAACACCTCACGGGGATGTTCCATTAAAAATTTTAATAATTCAAATTCCTTCATTGTCAAGTCAATTGGTCGTCCGTTGTGTATGGCACGGCGAGTTGCTATGTCTAAAATTAAATCCCCAAAGCGTAATTGCTCCGTAGTATCCACATCGGGTTTTAAGTAGAGGCGAATCAACTTCAAAAAGTCTTCTGAGCGGTAAGGCTTGAGGATGTAATCATCCGCTCCAGCTTCTAGACAAGCTACACGATCGTCAACTGTATCCCTTGCCATTAAAATCAGTACAGGCGATCGCATACCAGTGCTTCTCAGATTTTTGCACAATGAGAGTCCTGATTCTCCTGCTAGCATCCGGTCTAAAACAATTAAAGCAGGCTGGCGATCGCGACAGTGTTGTAAACCACTCGTCGCATCATGAGCCAAAATTGATTCATAACCAGCTTCTTGCAAATCGCAAGAAAGCTGATTTGCAAGGCTCTCATCGGTTTCAATCACCAAAACACAAGGACTTTGAGCAACTGTCATAACAATTTGGGATATTGGATTTGGGATTGTAAAGATATTCTAGAGAAAATCTTTACATCAGTTATAAAGTGCAATTACGAGCTTTTAGTGATGTAGCAATTCTGATTTGACGCGCTGCTAAGGATGTTTTAGCACGTTCAGGTGTCAGCTATAGAATTCTCGGATGCAATCTTAATAACTAACTCCAAATTCAATCTCCATACCAGTAATTCTGGAAGGAAATCAGTAAGTTGGGGAGTAGGGAGCAGGGAGTGGGAAGATAAGGGATAAATCAATTCAAATTCAAAAACTTCTGCCTCCTGCCTCCTGCCTCCTGCCTCCTGCCTCCTGCCTCCTGCCTTCTGCACAATGTTTACGGCAATTCTACCGAAGTTGGTTTAGCTATATGTGGCAAACCCCAACCTAATTTTTCTCGCAAAATTCGGAAAAACTCAGGGGGTTGCAAGCGAATAAATCGGGCACTATATTGCGATCGCTCCATATATACTCGATCTTCTGGTAAGATATAGCACCCTCCATTACCATCTACTACCATTACCAGCCGAGGAATATTGACTGGGTAGATATTGACCGACTCAGTATCTGGAAATACCAATGCTCTAGAAGCTAGGGAATGGGGACAAATGGGTACTAGCTGTAAAGCAGGTACGCCAGGAGTCACCACTGGGCCACCAGCACTCAATGAGTAAGCTGTAGAACCAGTAGGCGTAGAAACAATCACACCATCTGCGGCAATATCTACTGGCGCATGACGCCCTATGGCAATTTCAAAATGGCACATAGAGGTCAAAGGTTCCCGGTGTAGCACCATTTCATTCAGGCATAGGGCTTCCCATAGCACTGAATCATCCCGAAACACTTTGACATTGAGCATTGCTCGTTCTTCAATTTCATACTCACCTGCCATTGCCTGTTCTAGTGCTTGGGGCAATTGATTCAGGAAAGTTTCCGTCAAAAATCCCATGTGGCCGGTATTCACTGTTAGCAGTGGAATACCACAAGGGGCTACTTGACGAGACGCTGCAAGAACAGTGCCGTCTCCCCCTAATACCACTGCAAACTCCATATCTGAATCAAAACCAGGGGGTGTCAGACCGTCAATGGGAGTGTGGCACACAGGACTCTCCGGATTAGGGTAGCCCAATATACCACCGATACTCGATGTGATACATACATTCCAACCGGCTGCGGTTAGCTTGTCTTTCAACTCAATAGCGACACGGCCCGCTATCGGTTTAACGTCATTGTAGATAATGCCTGCTTTCGGCACACTCAAATATCCAATTTTAGGCGATGCTCTGTATTATGTAATCGTTACACATTTTTGGTCATGTAGTCATTAATCTAGAGTCAAATATCCAGAGTCTAGGGTTTTACGACTAATGTCTGTTTCATAATGACTATTGACTATTGGCTTTTGAAGATTGCTTAAAAGGAGTTTTTTTAGGTTTCTGCTTTTTATTTTTATTTTTCTGGTAATCTACCTCTTTGAGCTTCTTCATTATTCGGCTGAAGTACTCTTGGAGATAACTTTCTAGGGTTGTGGTTTGTTGCGGATCTAAACCAAATACTGTGTATACATCATCCATTGAAGCATTTAACTGTTTACCACTAGCCAATACTTCTGTAAATGCCAGCCTGTCTGCTACATTCCATCCCCACTGAAAGAACCGCATTATGCCCCGCACAGCACGCAGTAAGCTTATTGGCATCCGGGTTACTCTGGCGTCTTTTCCAGATAAGCGTTCGCACAGGTTGATAATTTCTTCTGCACTCCATGCACGAGTACCGACTACAGGGAAAGCTTGGTTTTCCGTTTCTGGTACACTCAATGCCCGGATTGCAAACTTAGCAATGTCCTGAGTGTCCATATAGGCAATGGGAGAAGAATTACCTGTTACCCAAACTGGCTGTCCTTCCAGAATGGGAATCCCATACTGGCCGATTAACCCTTGCATAAACCCAGCTAGTCGCAAGATGGTATAATTCAAGCCTGACTCAGCCAAGAATAGTTCTGTACACCGCTTAATTTCCATTAGCGGCACTTCTGGGTATTTATCAGCATCTAAAATTGAAAAGAAAATAAAACGCTCGACACCTGCGGCTTTTGCTGCTTGAATCAATGCTACTTTGCCTTCCCAGTCCACTTGTTTGATACTTAGTGAATCTGTAGGGCGAGAGGTTGAGGCATCAATAACTTGGGTTACACCAACTAAAGCTTCCGTTAGGGTATCGGGGTAACGTAAATTTCCAGGGACGAGTTCTGCTCCCCATTCTTTAAGAAAAGCTGCTTTTTTACTGCTGCGGACAAGACAGCGTACTTTATATCCCTCATCGATAGCACGACGAGCCACTTGTCTTCCTAAGGTGCCAGTGGCACCGACGATTAATAATGTCATGAGGGTTGTAATAAATTTTAATGTTTTATGAAAAGAATGTTATCAGAATAACCTATGCAAACAAAAGTTTACATCTTTTCTCAGAAAATCAATTTATTTGGATGGACTCATGAGAAAATAGCTGTCCGATTAACGGACAAGCTTTTTTCTCATTTCGATGAAAAAAGGAGTAGGAATGAGAAGAATAATAACTCTTAACTCTTAACTCCTAACTCAGCACGGGCTAAACGCCCCGCTACCGCTAACAGCACTCAGCACTCAATTATTCTTCTGTGCCTTGAATTTTCAGTAACAACGCGCCTAAGCCCCAGCCTACGAAGATTAAACCGAAAGACAATAGAGCTGCATTCAAAATTTCGCCGCCCATTAGTGTGATTCTCCTTATGCAAATTGGTGTGTAAACTAGGTCTACCAGAAGCTTTTCAACAGTTGCTAGGATTAGACCTGTGTAAATAATTTTAAACTAGTTTAGCAGGTAATCCCTACTGGCTTGGGGGGCAATCCCTATTGTTGGCAAAAGGTGAGATGGATAAATTGGAAAAATTTTATGATAAGAATTATGAAGAAATTTTATGTATCAAAATAATCAAGGTGGTTTAATAAATTTTGTGAAGGATCATCGTCCGGGTTTGGCGCTGACGCTCGGAGATCCGGCGGGAATTGGGCCGGAGGTGATTTTGAAAGCTTTAGCCGATCCAGAAATTCGTCAAAAATATGACGTTACAGTAGTAGGTAACGGAGATTTGCTGGCACAGATTTATTACAAACTGAATTTAACTGAGAATTTAGTAGCTTTGGCAAATCCAGATGAGTTGTCAGTCAGCGATGTGCAGTTGGATGGAAAAATTAAAGATCAAATTATTTCAGGAATAGGTAATGCAGCCAGTGGTGCAGCTAGTTTTGCGTATATGGAATATGCGATCGCTCAAACACTGGCTGGTAAATTTGATGGTATTGTCACAGGGCCGATCGCTAAATCTACTTGGAAAGCCGCAGGATATAATTATCCAGGGCAAACAGAACTTTTGGCACAAAAATCAGGTGTTGACCGTTTTGGGATGTTATTTGTAGCGCGATCGCCTCATACTAATTGGACACTCCGCGCCTTACTTGCCACTACACATATTCCCCTACGTCAAGTAGCCGATGTGTTGACACCGCAGTTGTTGACACAAAAACTGGATTTGTTAGTGGAGTGTTTAGAAAAAGATTTTGGTATATATAGAGGGAGAATTGCGATCGCTGGGTTGAATCCCCATAGTGGCGAACAGGGACAACTTGGACATGAAGAACAAGATTGGTTAATTCCTTGGTTGGAGCAAGAGCGGCAAAACCGACCACAATTGCAGTTAGATGGGCCAATACCGCCAGATACGATGTGGGTTAAACCTGGTCAAGCTTGGTATGGAAATTCTTTAGTACAAAATCCAGCTGATGGCTACTTGGCACTTTACCACGACCAAGGCTTAATTCCTGTAAAGCTAATGGCCTTCGATCGGGCAGTTAATACTTCTATAGGTCTTCCTTTCGTTCGCACTTCACCCGATCATGGCACAGCGTTCGATATTGCGGGTAAAGGAATCGCTGATGCTACGAGTATGAAAGCAGCAATACATTTAGCCGCTGAGTTGGTTAGTCAAAGATTGGCTAAGAAAAATAATGAATAATCTTTAAGTACAGCTTTGCTTAAAATCGTCAAGACACGACCAAATCATTTCTGAATATGGTTCAGTTAAGCATTTCTTTCTTCTTTCAATGTTGTTTGCACTTCTGTAGTAGCCTTAAAAACTAGTATTCTCATCGGGCGCTTCAAACTTATAACCATACCCTCGCACAGTTTTTATAAACTCAGGTATGCTGGGGTCGACTTCCATCTTTTTGCGAAGCTGACCAATATGTACGTCAACCACCCGGCCATCTCCTACGTAATCGCAACCCCAGATTTTTTGGATTAGCTGTGGACGACTCCAAGCCTGATTAGGATGACTTGCCAAAAAATGTAAGATATTAAATTCTAGTGCTGTTAAGGGAAGAGTTTTATCGTTAAGTGTTACCTCGCGGCCCTCTGGATTAATTACTAGCTGCTTGAAAACGATACGTTGTGTTGGGGAGGGATTGATGTAGCGTATCCGCCTCAAAAGAGCTTCTACTCTAACTTCAACTTCTGCAAGACTAAATGGTTTAGTCATGAAATCATCAGCACCTGCGCTTAAGATTTTAATTTTATCAGCCTCGTCAGTCCTACTAGTCAATATCAGCACTAAAACATTAGTACGACTCTGCATTTCTTGGCAAAGGCTATAACCAGTAACATCCGGCAAATTCCAATCTAGAATTACTAAAGCTGGGTTGAATTGCTCAAACAACGATAAGGCAGTCCTACCATCTGCTGCCGACTCTATTTGATATTTTCGACTTAAAAAACGATAGACAAGATTTCGGACGCCGAAGTCGTCATCAACGATTAGAATTTTGGGAGTAAGAGTAGTAGCAGTAACCATAACCATAATGCTATCTATTGTAAATTGGGCGATTTGCTGTTGTGCCAGCTTTACTTTACGTGTTTCTGTTGAGTACCACCGCTACTGTAGTACTTGTGTACATTTAATTTTCCATGAAGCCGATCGCAACCTCAACCACGATAGTGCCGATAAAATTTATAATTATGGCATAATTTTTGCATAATTTTGAATTTGTATTGTATAATGTTAAACTTCTACGTTTGAATTAAGTGTAATTAAAAGCCATCTCCGTAACCGCAAATAGTCAAAAGACACATCCAAAAGCGACGGTAATTGCTACAAATTTAAAAGAGTAACGCACTCCCTGGTTAATTAGGTCTCTACAAAGGCTCAAAAACTAACTTATCAGCCAATCTAGATTCTCAACTCCTACTTACTCGACTGTACTATAACCAATAGGTATGTTCTCTTGAAGAAGGTCTACGAAAATCTACCCTGGTGCATTTACATGTAGCTGCCCTCTTAAGCATATAGTATACTACAAGTTTCAGCCTGAGCTATGACAAAAGGACTGAAAGCATCGCCAGAAGGTATATAGGGCGTCAAAACCAGCTTTAACAGACAAAAGCAATAGAAACAAGAATTGCTCTAGCAATATTATGATGTCAATAACTTGCTGGAAGCTTGTTTCAATAGTACTGCTGACAGCAGAATTTAGAAGTAAAACACTCTTTGTATTTGGGTAACATATTTAACTTATGTACCTTACAAACTTCTAATCTGCTGTATATAACTCTACAAATTTGGCAGGAAATGAGGAGAGATTATTATTAACGATCGCTGATATTAAAAAGGTATCAATTACTATATTTATTGCTAAATCTTTTTTATTTAAAACTAATGTTTTCTCGATGGATGAGGAATTCAGTAAAATCTAAAATATCTAAATAACTAAAATGTCAAAAAAATCCAACCTTTAAATATATTGGATTAGATTTAAATAAAATATTGTCTCTTTATACTCTCAAATGGCATTATTTACAATTGATTAATTGGTTGATTTTCGGAAAAATACTCCATCTATCTGAGGAGAGAGTTTGAAGATATTCATACCAGAGAAAGATCAATTAAATATCTTCAGTTCGCTAAATTACTATTAGTATCGTCAAGAAGGAAAAATTATGGTTAATAATTTAGTAGGCGGCATCATTCCCCCACAACCACCAATAGAAGCACAAACTGATGCTCATGTCCTAAAGAGTCGTTTGGAATGGGGTGAACCAGCTTTTACAATCCTGGATGTGCGCGATCGCGCGACCTTCAACGAAGGTCACATTATGGGAGCAATGCCAATGCCAGCAGATGAATTGGTAAAGCGTGCAGTAGCTTCTTTAGATAAGAGCCGTGACATTTACCTTTACGGTGATAATGAACAAGACACTGCCCAAGCCGCACAACAACTACGTTCTAATGGATTTGAGCATGTCTCCCAACTCAAAGGTGGTCTTGGCGCATGGAAGGCGATCGGTGGTCCAACAGAAGGTATTGTTGAATCAAAAACTCCCGCAGGTGCAGATGACTACAATGTTGTAGATCGGCTGAAAAACCACCAAGAAAATCTGCAAAAGGGTGGTACTAGCGCCACGGAATCCATTAAACAGGGAGCAAGTAACCTTAAGCAAGGCATTCAAGAAGGAGCAAGTAACCTTAAGGAAGGTATTCAAGAGCAAGCAAGTAACCTTAAGGAAGGCATTCAAGAGCAAGCAAGTAACCTCAAGGAAGGCGCTCAAGAGCAAGCAAGTAACCTCAAGGAAGGCGCTCAAGAGCAAGCAAGTAACCTTAAGGAAGGCGCTCAAGAGCAAGCAAGTAACCTTAAGGAAGGCGCTCAAGAGCAAGCAAGTAACCTTAAGGAAGGCGCTAGTGAATCTAAAACTCCTAGAGACACCAATGATTCCAATGTTGGATCTTAGGCAAAAAAATACAGCAGAATTCGGGAGCGGAGCTGGAGACGCTCCGCCAAGGCGTCAGAATCCAGAAGTAAAAGAGGCTTTATACATAGCTGGCTTTGAGACGAACCTTTGTGTATTTCACTAACTTGAAATCTGCTGTAATTTCGCATAAGGGTTTGTAGTAAGCACTTTAGTGCTTGGAAAATAACGACTTTAGTACTTACTACGAACCTGCTTATCTATCAATTTGAACTTGAGATATAACTGGTCGGAATTGACAAGCAATAAAAATTTCTTGTCACTATTTCCTATTCGATTAATGTTCAAATAGATCCTTGAATTGCAATAAATCTAAGGAAACTATAGTTGGTAGAAACTCAAAACATTCTTGAGCAATTTGCCAACGTTCTTCTCGTTTAAGCATTTCTATTAACTTTTGCTGCACACTAAGTAAGTAGCGTACATCATTGGCAGCATAACTTAGTTGAGCTTCAGATAAGCTAACGGCGTTACCCCAATCAGAACTTTGAGAGCTTTTATCTAGTTCCACTTGTTCTAATTCTTGTACCACGTCTTTGAGTCCGTGGCGATTTGTATAAGTACGGGCTAATTTACTGGCAATTTTGGTGCAAAAAATCGGCCGTACCTGAATACCCAGATTGGCTCGCAAAGTGGCCAAGTCAAATCGAGCAAAGTGAAACACTTTCACGACATTGACTGCTTCCAAGAGTTTTTTTAAGTTGGGGGCGTCAGCTTGCCCTTTGGCTATGCGGATTGCAGTCACTTTCCCTTCAAGATTGCACAGCTGGACGAGACACAAGCGATCGCGCAGTGGTAACAATCCCATCGTTTCTGTATCAACTGCGATCGCTGTAGATTCTAAATACTGGCTAAGGGTTGCGTCACTGAGGTCGCGATCGCTCACCTGAAAATCTGGTAATGTCATCAATTGTTCAAAAATAATAGCAGTGTCCAATAGAAAAAAGTCTTGTCAGACACTACATTATTATTGTGCAAAAAATCAGAAATTAAATCTACCTAGTGCGAAAAAACATCTGTGTCAGGTAGACTTCGCCTTGATTATTAGTAGCAACGCCAATTCCAGTCAGGTTGTAATTTCCTTTAAGATTCTTTAGGTGTCCGGGACTTTTGATCCAACCAGTAACAGCTTCCTCTACGGGGTTGCTATATCCCCGGTTAAAAGCAACATTTTCTGCTGCACTGTTGTAACGAATCGGGATAGCTTTAACTCGCCCTTCAAATCCCTGATGGCTAAATGGGGTTTTACCTTTAGCCATATTTTGACTATGAATTCTTGCCTGTCGAGTTAAATTTGCATTTAAAGTCAACTTTGGCAGCCCTTTAGAAACTCGATATCGATTAATTTCGTCAAATACTGATTTTTCTAGCTCAGTAGTTTTAAAAGTAGGAGTCGATATTGCAACCTGACTAGAAAAAAGCGACAACAGCTTATTACGGGTGGATGTATTTGTAGAAGTATGATTTGGTATCGGAGCAGTCGTTAATCCACTAGCAAGGACAAGCGCACTTAAAGCGATGCCAAAAGCAGTTTGTCGGAACATGGAGAATTGCGTAATGTGTAGGGATATAAGACTTCTACTCTACCTTATTGTTCCAAGAATATATACCACAATACTATTAAGTAATGATGAATTTCGGCAATTTGGCTATATCCTTTACAAGTAACACAAACAATCATTTCCAATTGTCAGTACTTCAATAGGTCAGCTTCATGAAAATCACGGTTAATTTTGCTAATAATTTCAGATTTTCATGAATTATCAAGCAAAAGCTTTACTAACAGGTTAAAGTCTGGGGAATTTACGAAAAAACCTAAACTTTACCAAATCTAACGCTATGTGCAATTTTTACTCAAACCTAATCTCCTTGCCTAACAATAAGGAATAGGTAGAATTCAAAGCCTCTCTCTTTTTGCAGGCTATCCATTAGTCACATCTTTCTTTACAATCTTGACACGCTTGTTTTGTAAGGCATCTTCAACACTGAGGTGTGTGGCATACTTGACAAGTTAGCTCTGAATCTTCTCGCTAAAAGTAGGTTTTTATTGAGAATTAACCACGAACGAATCAGGGTTATAAAAAACTTGAGTGAATACTCTCGCAAATTTTGAAAAAGATCCGGGTAATGGATAGCTCTTTGCAGGAGAGAGGAATGGAAGTGAGGTCAGAATATTAAGTTGCACATCGCGTCCAACCTATGAGCGAATGAAAATTTGTGTGAAGTAGATTGCGCCTTTACTGTTTTTAGCAACACCAATCCCCGTCAAATTGTAATTACCTCTGATATTAGCAAGATGCCCTGGACTTTTGAGCCAACCTTGCACAGCGACTGTAGCAGGATCGCTATGTCCCTGATTGTAAGCGACATTTTCAGCAGCCGATCTGTAAGAAACACCGGTTGCATTAAGACGTTCTGAAAATCCATTATGTCCAAAGGGAACAGTACCATTAGCCATGTTCTTACTGTGAAGCCTAACTTGATTATCGATGGCAGCATTACGAGTCAGCGTTGGTAGTCCTTGGGAAATTCTGTAGTTATTGATTTGGTTAAAAATCGACTGTTCTAGAGCAGCAGTGTCCGTACTAGATGCTGCAATTTGATTAGTATTATTCGATACGTTTGAAGACACTGGCGTACAAGCTGGATTTGTTACAGAAGTAGCGATCGCTCCACTACTGAGAGCAATAGTGCCTAAAGCAACGCTGTAAACTATTTGTTTGATCATTTGTTGGCAGTAAAGTTTTAGACAATGTAACCAACGAATGTCAATGTGACAAATTGCTTATAGGTCTAAATAGCTCTATTTGTGGGCTTATTTGGTCAAAAACTACTATCAAAGGTTTAAATGCACGATTTGACGCAAATTTCCTACTATTTAATCAATATTTGTCTTCTAGCATTAGTATGATTCTTTTTATCCAAGATTCCGTATTTAGACTGTTGCATAGTGTAATTACTAGATTCATTTGAATTTATTTGTTCTAAATAATGCTTATTTATCTTTATAAATTCAGCTATTTTACTGTACCTAAGTATATTAAATAGCTGTCTTATATCAAAAAAACAGTAAAAACCGATTATGACAGTTGAAGATGCGGAATGTCGGATAAAAAATGGCTGGATTTACTCAGCCAAATATCTACGCGATTTCAACTAGTTTTACTTAAGTGGTTCTAACTATTCCTGTATCACACGCAACACCCGTGCAAGATATTCTGCACGCCACTGTTCCCGTTCATTGGTTACTTTGACATCCGGCTCGTAAGCTTCAATTTCACTAGTCGATAAAATACCTTTCACCTCTAGCAACCGTTCGATGGTGTCTAGCCGCTCATGCAGCACGGACACCTCACCAGTCAAGGCCATGACGATCGCTAGCAATTTATCAGTTTGCGGATTTTCTAAGTAAACAGGTCGTTTACCCTTGGCTATTTTTGTCATCCTAATACCAATTCTCCAAAAATAAGACTAGACATACAAAACGAGAAAAGCCAGATAAAATCTGACTTTCTCAATTACGAATTACGTTAGCGTAGCAGGCCATAGCCCATTACGAACTTGTACTGAGCGTAGCCGAAGTATTACGAAACTTTCTTTGCTTACTTAGTGGCAGCAACCACAAACCAAGTACCTTGGGTGGCTGAGTTACGATTTTGAAACATACCATTAGTTTCTTTTGCTTTCCATGCCCCATTCGGGACAAATTTCTCGAATGTCTTATCTGTTGCAAAACCAGCCTCAGTAACTAGCGGCACCAAATCTAAATCGCGTACAGCACTCCAGAAAGGTTCGTTGTTGTTAGCGGTTTCCCAATCATAAATAAACTGTGTATAAAGATCCATGTGATGATACAGGGGTGCTTCTAGATGAATCATCATGCCACCAGGAGCCAGTAGACGATAAGACTCTTGCATAACTTTACGCACAGATGACGGGGGGATTTCATGCAGCAAAATGTGAGAAACCACTAAGTCAAATGATTCATCGGGGAAGTTAGTATGTTCAGCATTTTGCTGAGAGAAGTGTACCCGTTTTCCCAAGGCTTCGGCTCTTGCATGAGCATAACGCAGTATAGATGCGCCTATATCTATAGCATGGACTTCCGCATCTGGGAAACCATCGACATAAGGTAATGTGCTATTGCCAATAGAACATCCCATATCGAGGATTTTTTTCGGTCGAAAGTTGGGAAACTCTGCTAAAAGGTAGTTTTGGACTATAGATAGCCCCATATCATCGTTGAGCGGCCCCAACCAACCTAGTCCATAAACGTAAGCGCCGCGATCGTAGGTTGCACCTGCTGCGACATCATCAGCAGTGAATTCACTGTGATATCCTCCGGGCATACAGTGAATGTCTACAGCCTTTTGATAAGCAGGTATTTGAAAATTTGGGTCGAGGGTTAAAGTACCCAGTTCACCACCCTTATCTTTGGCACGCTCTATCAACTCTGGCAGTTGTCTGTCAACGTTGGCATTTACTGCATCCCATAACATTTCTTGGTTAATGCGCTTCAGGGCACCAGTCCAGCGATAGTAAGGTTCGTGCTGCATTAATTCCCGAATTTCATGACGATTCTGGGGAGGGCGCTGATGTTCTTGTTCAAACTTCGGCTTGGCTAGTTTTTCATAAATTTCTTTATTACCAGGAGTGACATTCTTGAAAATGTGCATTTTCATAGTTTGCACAAAGTTTTGGCGTGCCAACTCGTCGTGAGTGGGTTGCGGTAACATTGGGTGTTGGAATTGTTGACCCATTATTGTTTTCTCCCAAATATTTTATGTAGATTTACGCTGGATATAATAATTTGGCTGCCGTTTGTACATCTTTGTCACCACGTCCAGAGCAGTTAATTACAATCCGAGGACTGTCGGTTAGCTGAGGACAGAGGGTTTCGAGATAAGCGATCGCATGGGCTGTTTCCAATGCCGGGATAATCCCCTCCAATTTCGATAATCGCTGAAATGCCGCCAATGCCTCTGCATCTGTCACACTATAATATTCAGCACGACCAGTATCCTTTAAATAGCTATGTTCTGGCCCCACACCAGGATAATCTAACCCCGCACTAATTGAGTGTGCCTCAATGATTTGTCCATCTTCATCTTGCAGTAGGTAGCTCATGGCTCCATGCAATACACCAATTCGTCCTTTTGTCAAGGTGGCTGCGTGTTTTTCGGTATTGACACCTTCCCCGGCTGCCTCAATTCCAATGAAGCGTATAGAAGGCTCATTCATAAACTCATAGAATAGTCCCATCGCATTGGAACCACCACCAACACAAGCCAAGAGAATATCAGGTAATCCACCCCACTTCTCCATTGCTTGGGCGCGGGTTTCTTCGCCGATTACTGCATGGAAATCACGTACCATCATTGGATAAGGATGAGGCCCTGCTACCGAACCCAGGATGTAGTGAGTAGTTTCCACATTCGTCACCCAATCTCGGATTGCTTCGGAAGTAGCATCCTTTAAAGTTCCGGTTCCCGCCTCTACCGGCCGCACTTCTGCCCCCATCAGCCGCATTCTAAAAACATTCAAAGCTTGGCGTTCCATGTCCTGAACACCCATGTAAATTACGCATTCCAGCCCAAAACGAGCGCAAACTGTGGCTGTCGCAACTCCATGTTGTCCAGCACCCGTTTCGGCAATAATCCGTTGCTTACCCATGCGTTTCGCCAACAATACCTGACCAAGGGCATTATTGATTTTGTGAGCGCCAGTATGATTTAAATCTTCACGTTTCAAGTAAATTTGTGGCCCGGTGCGATCGGGCCTGGCATAATGAGCAGTCAGGCGTTCAGCAAAATACAATGGTGTGGCACGTCCTACATAGTCTCGTAACAACTGCTGTAGTTCTGCTTGAAAACCAGGGTCATTGCGGTATTGCTGATAAGCTGTTTCTAATTCAGCCAGGGCAGGCATGAGCGTTTCAGGTACATACTTACCGCCAAAGCGTCCAAAGCGGCCTAGCGTATCTGGAACCTGAGCAGTTGAACTTGGAGATAGGGGAGTGGTAGTCACAGGCTGTTTTTGATGAGGGGAATCACTTAATTATTATAGAAAAGTCTGAAGCATATCTGGGGAATGGGGAGACAGGGGGAATTTTGGAAGTGCTAAATCATCTCGTAAATATGCAACGCCTAAAATTCTTCCCCTATTTAAGAGTTCCCCTTCGGTTTGGTTAACCCAACGCGGACTTTAAATCACTTTCCGCTTGTGCCAACGCATCTGGTAATTTACTTGCATCGCGTCCGCCGGCTTGGGCTAAGTTTGGTCTTCCACCGCCGCCGCCGCCACAAATTTTAGCGATCGCACCTACAAATTTACCAGCTTGCAAACCTTTTTTGTTCACTTCTGAACTAAAAGCTGCAACTATACTCACTTTTCCCTCTTCGGGAACAGAACCCAGTACCACTGCACCGTTACCGATTTTTTGCAACAAGCGTTCGGCTGCGGTTTTTAATGATTCTGGATCGACATCTTCTAATTGGGCGACAATAATTTTAGAATCGCCTACGGTTTGGGCTGTTTGTAGCAAGCTGTCTGATTTAGCGATCGCTAATTGTACCTTTAAGGTTTCTAATTCCTTTTGGCTATTTCTCAGTTCGCTTTGCAGACTTGTGATTCTGTCTGGTAATTCTTCGGGTTTAACTTTAAAGCGATCGCTCAAATCTTTAACTACTTTATCCCGCAGATTCAGATAATCTAGGATTGCTGGCCCCGAAACAGCTTCAATCCGCCGCACCCCAGAAGCCACGCCAGCTTCCGAGATAATCTTGAATACGCCGATTTCAGCAGTATTACTGACATGAGTTCCACCGCATAGTTCCATTGATACGCTGGGAAAGTCAATTACCCGCACTTCCTCGCCGTATTTTTCTCCGAACATGGCAACAGCACCCCTAGCTTTCGCCTCGGCTAAAGGTAATACTTCCACTTTCGCAGCATGAGCCTCAGCAATCCAAGCGTTCACCTGTTCTTCAACTTGTTGCACTTCCTCTGCTGTCAACGCGCGGGGACAGTTGAAATCGAAGCGCAACCTGTCAAAGGAAACCAGGGAACCTGCTTGAGATATGCCCTCATCAACAATTTTTTTCAATGCCGCTTGCAATAGGTGCGTTGCGGTATGGTTAGCTTGGGCGCGACGGCGACAAGCCGGATCGATTTGGGCGGTGACGCGATCGCCTACGCGCAGTGTACCGCGTTCGATGCGTCCGAAGTGAACAAAGAAATCAGATTCTTTCTTCACGTCTTCTACCCGAATTACGATACCATCACCAGAGATATAACCGCGATCGCCGATTTGTCCCCCAGATTCAGCATAAAATGGCGTTTTGTCAAGGACAATTTGCACTTCTGTCCCCGCTTCTGCTTCCTCTTGGCAAACACCTTCTACTAATATCGCTTCGACTTTCGCAGTTGCAGCAGGTTGAGTATAGCCGATAAATTCGGTGACTTTAATGTGTTCTGCTAGTTTGTCGAGGGAACCTTGTACAGTTAAATCGATGGTTTCATGTGCTGCTTTGGCACGTTCCACCTGCTTTTGCATTTCGGCATCAAATCCCACGTCATCGACTGTCAGATTATTTTCCTCGGCAACTTCTTGAGTCAGTTCGAGTGGAAATCCGTAGGTGTCATAAAGAGTAAATGCGCTTTCACCGCTAATTTGAGTTTCCCCTCGCTGTTTCACCTCTTGGATGATTTCTTCTAGCAGTTTTTCGCCTCTATCCAGAGTTCTGAGGAAATTCGATTCTTCCCGTTGCAACTCAGCTTTAATTGCTGCTTCTCGCTGACGCACATTGGGGTAAGCTGATTCCGAAAGAGCGATCGCAGTTTCAGCAACTTGAGTAGTAAATTCGCCAGAAATCCCAATTAACCGCCCATGACGCACCACCCGCCGAATTAATCGCCGCAGTACATAACCGCGTCCAACGTTGGAAGCGCGAATTTCATCAGCAATCATGTGGACAACAGAACGAACGTGATCGCCAATAACTTTTAGAGAGACTTTGGTTTTTTCATCACTTTTGTGGTAATCAATGCCAGCAATTTGCGCTGCTGTTTGGATAATTGGAAAAATCAAGTCAGTTTCGTAGTTATTGGGTACTTTTTGGAGAATTTGCGCCATCCTCTCCAAACCCATGCCAGTGTCGATGTTCTTGTTTTGCAGTGGCGTTAAATTCCCGGAAGCATCCCGGTTATATTGCATGAAGACGAGGTTGTAAAACTCGATGAACCGGGAATCGTCTTCTAAGTCTATATTTTCGTCACCGCGTTCTGGGTGGAAGTCATAATAAATTTCGGAACAAGGGCCACAAGGGCCAGTCGGCCCAGATACCCAAAAATTATCATCTTCGCCCAAGCGTTTAATTCTCGCTACCGGCACACCGATTTGATCGCGCCAAATTCCAAAAGCTTCATCATCATCTTCAAAAACGCTGACGACGAGATTTTGGGGGGAAAAGCCAAAGACTTGTGTGGAGATTTCCCAACCCCAAGCGATCGCTTGTTCTTTAAAATAATCACCAAAGCTGAAATTACCCAGCATCTCAAAAAATGTGTGATGCCGCTTGGTGCGTCCAACATTCTCAATGTCGTTGGTACGGATACACTTTTGCGAAGTCGTAGCCCGTTTAAATTCTGGCGTGCGCTGCCCCAAGAATATTGGCTTAAATGGTAGCATCCCCGCGATCGTCAGCAGTACAGTTGGGTCTTCTGGCACGAGGGAGGCACTTGGGAGAATTTGGTGTTCCCGTTGAGCAAAGAAGTCGAGAAATATGTTGCGAATTTCGTTACCGCTTAGGTACTGGGGATTTGAAGACATAGGTGTTTTTAACTTTAGACTTTCGACTTAGGCGTAGCGGCACTAGGTAGGTGTATTTTCATAAATAGCTTTATATATTCTTGCATTTTGTTTCATATTACTGCCAGCGAATTCTGCCATTGGGTGAAATATATGCAGTTACTAGGATGCTATTAAGCTACTATCTGACTTTGGCAGGATGTGCACAGGCGTAGCCCGTCGTAAACATCGCATTTCGATGCTTAAAATTAATCATTAAGAAATACTTTAAAATTCCCATACTGAGGTAGCAAATGGCACTAAAACTGAAAGTATCAAATATTGCTTTTGAGGGATGTGCAGAAATAATTACTAGGTTATGGAAACTGAAGTCAAAGTGGATGTTGATATTAACGCTAAAACTGTTACGGTGGAGTCCGAAACTTCTGAGGAGTCAATCAAACAGGTAATTGTTGCTGCTGGTGGTTACGCTGGAGAAGGTTATCGATCGGATTCCAGCTTTTCACAGAAGAAGTTTAGACTTTAATATCTCAAGCGACGCTAACAAAATTTTTTTATATTTTCCGCCTGTAGAAAGGCGGAATAGAAATAACTTCCCCAAATTAGTGGCAGGTTTTGACATAATTTTTTTATTTAGCTTTGTTTTCTAAATTTATGATGTTACAGCAAATAAAAAAGACGTGAATTAAGTAAATAGGCAAATCTAGATAAAAGATAGGCAGAAATATTTTATTTCTCCTGCTAACGCATTGGTTTTTTGGGTTAAATTTAACATAAAATTTTACCCGATAAGTTCTGTCTTTATTTAGATGGGAGGTAAGCCCCAAAAAGCTACTGTACATAGCAGGAGGTAGTTTTGCTGTGTATATTATATATATTTTAAAGACTTTCTTAATATGCGATCTAAGCCTAGCTTATAAAGAAAAAGGCTAAAAACTTTTATGGAAAGTAATATTTTGAATTGCATAATAAAATTTCAAATTTGATAATTCAATTAATAAACTTTATATTTTCTTTATTTTTCTACTTGAGAATAAATTTGTATACTTAATGGAATGGTTATTACAAACTATTTATTTCGGTAATTTTATCATGGAAATAGTACTTAAGAAACCACAACAATAGTTTTTACGCATTTAAATAATGTTCAGTATTTTTACTGTTTTAAAAATAAACTGTAAAGAAGACATTAGTTATTAGAAATGAATGTTTTCGAAACGGTAGTAGTAAACATCAAGTATTAAAATGAGATTAAATTTGGAAGTTCACTATCTAATCGATGCTCAAAAAACAAGATGTAAAAAAAATATAATTTAGCCTAGAACATCATTTTTAGTATTAGACACAAGAGCAGTAGTTACCCAAGTGAATTTATTTAAAATTTAAATAGGATAAAAAATAAAGCAATGAATATTTCTATTCTGATCTTTGGAAAAAATAATTTTATCGCCACACTTCCAGATCAGATCCGTTATGCGACTGCTTTTAGTGTAGAAGTTATAGACAATTTAGATCGAGCAGTGTCGCGGATTAAAACAACACCCCCCGATATAATCCTGGTGCAGGCTAGCCTGGATAGTAGTATGGAACTCTGCGGTTGGTTGAAAGATCAGACAAAACTATCGTGGATATATTGTATTCTTTTCGAGGATCGTTCCCAGCAGCTTGCCGATCGAAATAAAGGTTGGCATAGGGAATTGGAAATGAGTGCTGCGGCACTAAAGCAAGGAGCCGATGCATATATTTGGCATCTTATTGAAGAAAAAACAGACTATAGCTTGGCAGAGTTGACTGCTAATCATGGACTAATACTTGCTCAATTGACAGTTGGCTTGCGGAAAGCACAAAAATACCGAGATTTGATTCGGACAAATGATATGTTATCTGCGATCGCCTTAGCCGATTCGTTGACAGAATTAAATAATCGTCGTGCTTTAGAATGGGACTTACCCAGGCAAATTCAAAGAGCCAGGACTCAAAAAACTTCCCTGAGTTTGATTATTCTGGATGTAGATCATTTTAAGAAAGTTAACGATACTCACGGGCATTTAGTAGGCGATCGCATTTTGCAAGTATTATGTCAGCGTTTGCGCCACAATCTACGCTGTCAAGATACGGCATTCCGCTATGGTGGCGAAGAATTTGTAATACTTCTGGCTAACACTACCGATGAGGAAGCACTACTAGTAGCCCGTCGTCTCAATCGTGTAGTCAGCGACGAACCATTTGCCCTCAACAATAAACTGACAATTAATATCACCATTAGTTTGGGTACAGCCTCTCTGCAAGCTGAGGATGATGAGAAAGGAGAGAGTCTGCTATATCGTGCCGATCAATGTCTGTTACAGGCTAAAACTTCTGGGCGTAATCGGGTGATTAACTCGAACTACTTATCTCATCATGGCTCACATTTGAAAGCTGTTTCTTCTTAAAAGTGCGGGACATACGTGTCAATTTAAGCTAAAACTCCTTTAAAACCTCATTGGACAGCAAAACATATACTTTACAGATTTTGCAAGAATAAATTTTGCCGAAAGAGAAACAGTCTGAATTGGACAACTCAACAATCTATTCATCGTCCACATCTGCAAATATAGATTTTAAATCCCGATAACCGCTAATTACTCGTACAATTACAACACTATCTTCAAAAACTCGATAAAATATAATGTAGCCATCTAAGGCTATTCCTCTAAGGCTTGCATCAAATTTGCCATAACTTCGTCCTATATTCGGAAATTGAGCTATGTTTTGGCACTTTTTATTAAATTTTTGAATAAATCTTTCCCCTGCGTTGATATTGCTAACTAGAAAATAATCCAAAATTTCATCTAAATCTTGGCTTGCTTCTTTGGCAATAAAATATTCCATTACTCTTGAGTCTCACGCGCTTTGCGTAATTTTTCTGATAGTTGCGCTATTACTACTTCACCATCTATTACGTCTCCACGTTCAATAGAAATAAGCCCAACAGCTATTTTTTTCTGGGTTTCTTCTTCCCATTCCTGATAACCCTTCTCCCATTCTTCCAGCAGTTTCAATGCTTTAGCAATCACATCTTCAGCATTTGCATATCTACCTGTAGCAATTCGGGTTTGTATAAATTGCTCGTATTCTGCTTGAAGTTGGATGTTCATAATTTTTATCCCTAGTTTGTTAAGAGCTTTAATTCACGCTTTAGATGAGGATCGTTTATCTGATCGTAAATTATTCCCTGTTGAGTTAAAGGCTATAACTTGGTGACTCAAGTTATTCTGTTGGATGCAACTGTTGATAAGACTATGGAGGGTGACATAACTTTAGTAGCCCAAGCTGTAACTATTATCGATGCAGATGTTGCGTAGCTTGCCGCCGTAGGCATCGCAACAACTAATGTTGGTCATTTATCTAGGTTTGTTGCAGCCAATTTGTGGCAAAACATTAAAGTAAGTTCAGTGAAACCCAACATTATATTAGGTTAACGTTGGGTTTCACAGCATTCAACCAGCCTGAGTAGGTGGTATTTGCTCAGGTGGCATTTCTGCTGGGGGAGCGAGTACTGCATCCGGCGCAATTTCTTCTACGGGAATCGGTTGCTTATCCTCAATTTCAAAATCTGGTTGCGCTGCTTCCACCAATTCAGGAGATGGGGGATGTGGGGGAATCGCTTCCGGTACACTCTCGGTTTTTGCTTCGGTGTCGGTAGTAACTGTCTCCTCTACTGGTTGTTTTGGTATGACAATAGTTTTGTCAATAATCTCAACAGCAGGTTTCTCTGACATTACAGAGATAATATCTTCAGGTTTAGGGGTTGTGGGTGTCTTTTTGCTCACAGTCTGCTGCACCTTGTCTTTTGCGCCACTGAAAGTGTTACCCAGACCTTTTTGCAACTGGCCCAGCCGTTCCTGAAGGGACAACTTATTCACCTGTTCTTGAATGCCAGTTTTTACCGTCTCAGCACTGGGTACTTGGGTTTGTTGTGCCTGTGGGGTCAATTGCCGACGTAATGATAGAGTTTGCCAGCCAAACCAGACCAAAAGAGCCACACTAGCCACATGACCGAGCAACAAACCCCCAGTAATGCGTGGCGCAAACACCCATAAGACTAAGGCGTAGAACAGCCCTACACCACTCCAGATAAAGTCATTCTTGCGGTGGATTTCTGGGAAAAAGAAAGCTGCTATATAAATGGCTAAACTACCAAGACCGACCACTAAAGCTAGGACATATGCCAGCATTATTTGGTTACTCCTTACTACGTCCTTTAATTATTTCAATTTTGCAAATTTTGCCAGTCAATTGTTGATTTAGATACAATTTAAAATTAATTATCCCTGTTAGTTGTGGATTTTTGTCATTTATTCAAGTCTTAAGGTCTTCTTTAGGAGAGAAGGGAAAATATCGGACTACCCTTAAAGTAAAAGGATCTGCAAGAGTTAGCCAGAAATTTTTTATGACACTACAAAGCTTTGGTGTGATTGGATTAGCCGTTATGGGTGAGAACATCGCTCTAAACGTGGAGCGCAATGGCTTCCCAATTGCAGTTTACAACCGCTCCCGAGAAAAAACGGATGCGTTTATGGCGCACCGTGCGCCAGGACGGAACGTCAAAGCCGCTTTTACTCTAGAAGAATTCGTTGCGTTATTGGAACGTCCCCGCAAAATTCTAGTAATGGTGCAAGCTGGTAAGCCAGTGGATGCGGTGATTGCTCAACTCAAACCCTTGTTAGACGAAGGCGATATCATTATCGACGGTGGCAACTCTTGGTTTGAAGATACGGAACGACGCACTCAGGAACTAGAACCGGCTGGACTTCGGTTTATCGGGATGGGTGTCAGCGGTGGTGAAGAAGGTGCGCTAAATGGGCCTTCACTCATGCCAGGAGGTACAGAAAGCTCCTACGAGTATCTATCGCCAATTTTTAATAAAATTGCTGCCCAAGTTGACGATGGTCCTTGCGTAACCTATTGTGGTCCTGGTGGCGCCGGTCACTACGTCAAAATGGTACACAACGGCATTGAGTACGGCGATATGCAGCTGATTGCTGAAGCCTACGACTTGCTGAAAAATGTTGCTGGACTAGACCATAATCAGCTACACGAAGTTTTTACCGAATGGAACACTACCGACGAACTCAATTCGTTTTTGATTGAAATTACGGCAAAGATTTTCCCCTACATTGATCCAGAAACAAATCTACCCTTAGTCGATTTGATTGTTGATGCCGCAGGGCAAAAGGGAACCGGACGCTGGACAGTGCAAACTGCAATGGATTTGGGTGTTGCTGTACCAACAATCATTGCAGCGGTAAATGCCCGGATCATGTCTTCCTTCAAAAAAGAGCGGGTAGCAGCATCCAAGATACTTACTGGCCCTTCTGGCAAGTATGAGGGAGATACCAAAGCCTTTATCAACATGGTGCGAGATGCCCTGTATTGCTCGAAAATCTGTTCTTACGCTCAGGGCATGGCACTGCTAGCTACAGCTTCAAAAACCTATAATTTTAACTTGAATTTAGGTGAAATGGCGCGGATTTGGAAGGGTGGCTGTATTATTCGTGCTGGATTTTTGAATAAGATCAAGAAGGCATTTAACGAAAATCCAGCGCCACCTAACCTGCTATTAGCCCCGGAATTCAAGCAGACGATTCTCGACAGACAAACAGCTTGGCGCGAAGTGTTGGCAACAGCAGCAAAACTGGGCATTCCAGTGCCAGCATTCAGTGCGTCATTAGATTATTTTGACAGCTATCGACGCGATCGCTTGCCCCAAAACCTCACTCAAGCTCAACGCGACTACTTCGGAGCGCACACCTACGAGCGACTTGATAAGCCCGGAGCCTTCCACACCGAATGGACGCCGATTTCTGAAGCATCAGTGCAAACTTCTACACCGAAACCGATGCAAGCTACAGAACCAACTACACCTACAACACCTACAACATCTCCAAATGTTTAGAGAGTTTTAAATTGTAAATTTTAAAGTGGCTCTTACAGAGCCACTTTTTTTGTTCAGTTATCACTGTTAATTAGGCATCTTGCAAAAATATATTTTGCACTCTTAGGGAAAAGGTTGCATGTTAAAGGGAAAGGATTTTGAGTTTATTTACCCTTTTTCCCTTCACCTTTACCCCGACTTTTGCAACAGGTCTAATTAACTTGCATCTTTTTCATTTTAGAGAAAAGGCATCAATCTTTCTCTCTTGTTCCTCTGCCCCTCTGCTGCCTAAATGTGCTTTCTTAGATGTATAACATCTTATGTCTTTCTCACTACCTTAATATTAAGGGTTGTTATTTCCAAGATATTTGGTTTTTAATTCTTCTAACTCTTCATCTATTTTACTTTTATTAGAAGGCTGAGGTGTGGGGTTTTGTGGCTGTATTTTATTTGGTTGAGGTTTGCTACTACCCAAAAATTGGGTTTTCATTTGTTCTAATTCTAGATCAATTTGACTAGGAGATTTTGAGACAAAATTGGGTGGAGAATTTGATGGTGATTGAGGGATAGGTTTTGGTGTAACCGCTGGGTTTGATGCTGCTGGCGAGTATTTATTTAAGTCTTTGAGAACTTCGTCTACAGTTTGATAACGCCGAATTGGAATACTTTCTAGCATCTTGTTGAGAATGCGACTCAACTCATTACTAACGGGAGTTTGCAAGTATTGCTGCCATATCCAAGTATCGTTGTTAGTATCATAAGAATCGAAGGGCGATCGCTTAGTTAATAAATTAATACAAGTAGCACCCAAACTGTAAATATCGCTGGCAAATACAGCCCTACCTCTCATTTGCTCTGGGGCTACATATTCTGGACTACCAATACTTGTACCAGTTTGATTTAAGGCAGCGCCAGTGGCAGATTTAGCAGCACCGAAATCTACTAATACTAGTTTGCGATCGCTCTCGCGTAAAATAATATTTTCTGGCTTGATATCGCGGTGAATTACGTGTCTGGCGTGACAAAATTGCAATACTGATAATAAATCATTTAATAGTTGCCGGATTTGTATTTCATTGAAAGCGCCTCTATGTGCTAATTCTTGAGCTAAGTTTTGCCCGTCGATAAATTCTTGTACGAGATACTGCCGAGCTTCTTGGGTAAAATATGCCAGTAGTTCGGGAATTTGGGGATGTTTGCCCAATTCATCTAACTGCACCGCTTCTTGATTAAATAACTCTACGGCTTTTGCCAGAGTGTTAGTGCCTTGAGATTGAGGATAAAATTGCTTAATTACGCAGCGTGGTTTTGAGGGTTTATCCTCATCTACAGCTAAGAAAGTTTTGCCAAAACCACCTTGTCCGATTGGTTTTATAGCACGATAACGTTCTTTGAGGAGTAATTTTGCACCGCAAGTCACGCAAAAATTTACATGATTGGGATTTTCAGGCTTAGGACAATGAGGGTTAAGGCAGTAGCTCATACAGGCGATCGCTCTTATATCTCTTTATTTTACTGGCGTTAAGGGTGGAGACTTTTGCGAATCCGTTAAAATATGAGCGATCTCTACGACGGGCTACTCGGCGTCGCACTACTAACTAGTACAGCGCGGCGGAAATCAAGCCACTATTTTAAACAAGCAAAAGCCTTGATATACAAAACTTTTAACTTTTGACTTCCGCCTTGCGGTACTACCCCATACCTTCCATAACTGGATGGAAGTAGAAGGCGAACCCCAATACTGTATAAGCAGCTAATAACAAAGTGCCTTCCAGCCAATTGGACTTACCATCAGAACTAATACTGTTGGCAATCAACACTGACACAACCACAGCTACTAATTCAAAGGGTTTGAAATCTAAATCCATTGGTTTACCTAATATCCGCCCTGCTATAACTAACACGGGTGCAACAAATAGGGCAATCTGCATACTCGATCCCACAGCTACCGAAAGGGAAAGATCCATCTTATTTTTCATTGCCACGGTGACTGCTGTAGCGTGTTCAGCCGCGTTACCGACGATGGGAACCAATATCACCCCTGTAAACAGTGCCGTCAAACCTAGCTGAGATGTGGCCACTTCTAGAGAATCTACTAGCATTTCTGACTCAATTGCCACTAGTAAGGTACATACTAGCAGCACACCAACCCACAACATCATATTTGGTTTTGCGTGAGGGGTTTCTTCTTGTTCTTCTGTCTCCGCTACACCTACATCATACAAATAGGAGTGGGTTTTCATCGAAAATAGCAGCGTTAGGGCATAAACCAAGATTAAGACTACGGCAACAGCAATAGAAAGATTTTGCAGTGTTTCTTCGTTAATTCCTTGAGAAGTATAATTCATTGCCGTTGGCATCAAAATGGCAATCACTGCCAAATTCATCGAAGCAGCATTCACCCGCGCCACAATTGGCTGAAATGTCTGTTCTTTGTAGCGCAGTCCTCCCAAAAGCATGGAAAAACCCATCACTAGTAGTAAGTTGCTAATAATCGATCCCGTGATACTAGCTTTGACTACATCGATTAACCCAGCGTTCAACGCTACTAAGGCGATGATTAATTCTGTAGCATTGCCAAAGGTGGCGTTTAACAAGCCTCCCAGCGATGGCCCAACTACGACAGCAATTTCTTCTGTCGCTGTACCCATCCAAGCTGCTAAGGGCAGAATGGCTAATCCGGCTGTAATGAAAACTGTCAATTCTCCCCATTCCAGAAAGTGGGCTGCTACAGAAACCGGGATGAACAGTAGTAAAACGAAAAGAATAATGTTTTTGGTTGACATTTGTTGTCTTAAGTTGAGGGTATCATTCACAGCGAGCAATCCTAAGTTTCAAATTTGGAGTGTTGAATTAACAATTATTTTCATTCAGCACTCCGATATGGTACTCTCAACCGCCTGTAGAACCATTCAGAGATTGTACTGTTTTCCATTCAACGCTGCGGATGTTGTGTAACGCAAAATTGCGATATAATCAGTTCTTGTAATCTTTTGTTGCAAAAGTATGAATTTAAGCCAAAATATTACATCAAAAATGGGGTTTAATATATTAAAAGACAATTAAAATTTTGATTGGCGCTAAAGAAGAAAAAAACCCTAACTGAGGCTTTGTTCAATGGCTAATTATTTTAAGCCTCCAGGGAAAGGGCTGTGCGATAACGCAGATTTCCCACTACAATAAAACAGCTTTGTCGAAAATTTAATTGGATTTCATAGTTGTTGTTTATACCGGATTTTGTGTTCAAACTATTGGAGAAAGGTTTACGCACAATGTTTTCGGTGCAACTGTAAGTTTTTTGTTTTGGATAAATATACATGACTTCTGCTGCTGAAATGCCAGCTAGCTCTGGCTCAACGTTAACATTACATTCAGATCCCAATAACACTAAAGAAACCGATCCCCTGAACAAGGCTAATGGTGTTTATGTGACGGTGCATGGTCATTTTTACCAGCCACCAAGGGAAAACCCTTATCTGGACGCAATTGAACGCCAACCGAGCGCTGCACCTTTCCATGACTGGAATGAGCGGATTCATTGGGAATGCTATCGTCCAAACGCCTTTGCCAGAGTCTTAAATGACCAAGGTGAAGTGGTGGGGATCGTCAATAATTACGAGTATTTCAGTTTTAATATTGGCCCAACGCTGATGTCGTGGCTAGAACGCTACGATGTGGAAGTTTATCAGCGGATTTTAGAGGCGGATGCCAAGAGTAGCCAACGCTTACATGGTCACGGCAATGCGATCGCGCAAGTATACAATCACATCATCATGCCCCTGGCGAATGAACGCGACAAATATACCCAAATTCGCTGGGGTAAAGAAGACTTCCGCTCCCGCTTTGGACGCGATCCCGAAGGGATGTGGCTAGCAGAAACTGCTGTAGACTACGCAACCTTAGAAGCTCTAGTTGCTGAGGGTATTCGCTTCATTGTCCTGGCACCGTCTCAAGCACTGCGTTGTCGTCCCCTCCCCACAGAAGATCGTCCCCATCCTGAATGGATCGAAGTCGGTGGTAGTCAGATTGATTCCACCCGTCCCTATCGTTGTTATTTGAAGCCGACACTAGACACTTCATCTTCACCTCTGAGTGCGATGGGCTACGCCCCGCCGGAGGCGATCGCCACTAGCCCCAACAATAGCGGGACAGAAGAATTACCCTACATTGATATCTTCTTCTACGATGGGCCGATATCGCGGGATATGGGTTTTAGTGATGTCGTTTATAATTCCACTCACTTTGCCGGACGTATCGGTTCGGCAGTGCGTGGGGATCATCGTCTTGCACAGTTAATCTCGGTGGCGACAGATGGGGAAACCTTCGGACACCACAAAAAGGGAACTGAGAAAACTTTAGCCTATGCCTTTACCAAAGAGTTTCCTCAACAGGGTTGGACGGTAACAAACTTTGCCCACTACTTGAGCTTAAATTCTCCCAGTTGGGAGGTGGAATTAAAGTCAGTCACAGCCTGGAGTTGCGCCCACGGTGTCGGCAGATGGGAGGATGACTGTGGTTGTGGTGGAGAAGGCGGTGTTTGGCATCAGAAATGGCGTCGTCCCTTGCGGGATGCCCTAAATTGGCTGCGGGATCAGCTAACTGAAGTGTATGCAGAACATGGTAGACAGTTATTTCGCGATCCTTGGTTAGCACGGGATGAATATATCCAAGTAATGCGCGATCGCTCTGCTACCAATGTCAACCGCTTCCTCGCCCGTCATCAAACCCACAAACTAACAGCAGCCGAACAAGTAGACGCTTTGCGCTTGTTAGAAATGCAGCGTCACGCTTTGTTGATGTTCACTAGTTGCGGTTGGTTTTTTGAAGAAATTTCCCGTCCAGAGGGGACGCAAATTCTGCGCTACGCCGCCCGTGCTTTGGAATTGGCAGGGGATGTGGCTGGCGTGCAGTTGGAAAAAGGCTTTGTCAAACGTCTTGGTTTAGCCCCCAGTAATGTGGATCAGTTCAAACACGGTGCGGAAATTTATCGGCAACTCGTGTTAACTGCCCAGCTTGGCTTTAAGCAAGTAGCAGCCCATTACGCCATTACTTCCCTATTTACTAATCAGAAACCAGCACAGACGCACAATTCTTTGCCTAGAAAAGATGTGGCGGACAAACAGTCTCAGCGTTACCACAAAAAAGTTTATTGCTACGCTGCTAATGAGTTAGATTACCAACTGCAACGGATGGGATCGCTAACTCTGGCTGTCGGAAATTTAAAGCTGGTATCAGAGATTACTTGGGAAAGTGAGCATTTGGTATTTGCCGTTTTGCATTTGGGAGGCTGGGATTTCCACTGCTGCATTCAACAATTTACTGGACGGCGTAACTACAGCCAATTAAAAGAAAAGCTGTTTGGGGCGCTAAAACAAGCTAGTGCGGCTCATACTATCTTGGCGATGACACAGCTATTTGGAGAAGAAGCTTTCAACTTACAGAATCTATTTGCTGAAGAACGTCATCGGATTATGGGGCTGCTGAGTCAGGAAACACTGACACGTTTAGGACAGCTGTATACCCAAGCCTACCGTGATAATTATGGTGTGCTGATGGCGTTTCATCGAGATGAAATAGCAGTACCGCAAGAATTACAGGTTGCAGCAGATATTGCTTTAGGGCATCGCTGTCTGATGACATTACGATCGCTTGAGCAAGAGATTGCCGATCCCCAAAAGAGTTGGAGTCACATCCTAGAATTAGAGGCGATCGCTACTGAAGCAAAACATCTGCGTTGTCGGCTGAATATTCCCGACGGTAAGCAAATGTTAGAACAGTTAATTGCGCGATCGCTCTGGCAATTGTTGCACGATGCCAATGGTAGCTTTAATGCAGATATCCAACTATTGGAACGATTGATTGATGTCGGGGATCAACTAAATATTCATATTTCCCTACAGCGATCGCAGGAACTATACTTTAGTTGTCTGCAAAGTCAGATAGCACCAGTGTGTATTACTAGCCTTGGGAATGAAGGAGATAATCAGTGTCTTCAGTTGCTCAAGTTGGGTAAAAAATTAGCCGTTGATGTTAGCTCGATCTCAAATCAGTTGAAATAGATGTAGGGACTCACGACGGTACATTGGTGTCAACTTCAGCCATAATAAGCAGTTTGTAGTGGGGACTTCAGTCCCCAAAGCCAGGACTAAAGTCCTTACTACGAACAAATATTTTTATTCAGCTTGATTTACCGGACATGGATTATATAAAATCATGTCCGGTAAATTAGTTTTGATATGTCATTGCGAACGGAACGAATTGCAATGAAGCAATCGCAAGGGTGTTGTCATTGCGAGCGAAATGAAGCAATGACAAGTATTTAACCAGAAATGATATTACCTAACGTGAGAGCGATCGCAATGGTAGGGATAAAGCCACTCACACCTGAAGAGTCCGAAGGTATGTTTCTCAAAAAAGGTTCCTGCGTGGCGGCTATGTGATATGTTGATCCCAGCTTTAGTTTTAACCTCATATAGCCAGGGAAAAGCTATTACTAAAACAGTCATGAAGGTGAAGAGATAAAGAATTGTAGTTTTAATATTGGGGAATCTTCGGGAATTGCTATTGTGATTTTGAGGCATAGAAATAAAAAACGAATAGCCCACACAATTCTAGCCTAATGCTGAAAATATCGCCGGAAACGGGTATCAATGTTGTCTGTTTTCTGCTGATTGCAGGTAAGACAGAGAGTTTGTAAATTGCTGATATCATTTTGACCGCCACGGGCGAGGGGAATGATATGGTCAATGCTGAGGTAAATTTCTGTAGTAGTTTTACCGCAGCTTTGGCATTGATATTTGTCACGTTCAAAAACATATTTTTTGACTTCTGGTGGGATACGAATGCGGGGAGTTTTGCTCATTTTCTCTCTAGTTGCTAAGAAATCCTTCCAAACTGGGTACGTCTACCCAACTTGCTTTTGTATGCGATTCATGGGATAAATCCATCAACAACTGAGAATAAATTCCTTCGCGTAGTGATGGGGTAATTTCCTGATTGCGGTCAATTCCTTGCACCCATTGCTCTACTACGCGGATAAATGCCGAAATCCGGCCATCAGCATAATTTTTGGGAAAAATTAACCGATTCGGTATTTCTATTTCTGTTAGAGATTTACCTGGCTGAGAACCCCAAACACGAAAACCATGTATATAATCTTTTTGATTTTCACTGCCTACGATTAATGTACCGCGATCGCCATATACTTCTACCCAATGCGTTCTTGCTGCATGAACAACCGCACTGATAGAAAGTTGGCAAGGTGTACCATTGGCTAATTCCAGCGTTAATATACAATTGTCATCTGTATTCACTGCCTTAGATTCCCCATTAATCGGGTCAACTCGTGTAGGAATAGCAGTAGTTAAATGAGCGTTTAATCTACGCACTGGCCCAAATAACCAGTGAATATAATCGAAGGCGTGAGAACCCAAAGATCCCAATGCACCGCCTCCTTTCTCTTTATCAGAATACCAATTCCAAGGGCGTGAAACATCAGCACGAGAAGAACCTAACCAATCAATTTTAATTAGGCGTAACTCACCCACATAGTTTTCTGACAATAATTCTGCAAACAATTGCCATGCTGGTACAAAGCGAAATTCAAAGTCTACAGTTGCAATGACGCTTTTTGCTTTAGCTAACTGATAAAGTTCTTTTGCTTCAAATGCATTTAAAGTTGTTGGTTTTTCTAGTAATAAATGTTTTCCAGCTTGCAGTACAGTTTTTGCCATTTCATAGTGCAAAAAAGGCGGTGTCGAAATGCTGACGGCTTGCACTTCTGGTAATGCCACAATATCTGCAAGTGAGTCGTAAGCGTGACGAATATTATGAGATTCTGCTATGGCTTTGGCTTTATTTATATCGCGGTGGTAAACAGCAACTACCTCAGTGCGAGAATGTGCTTGGAATCCGGGTATGTGGACTTTTTGACCAAATCCAGTGCCTGCGATCGCAACTCCAATCATCTAATTTTTATCCTCATATTTATGTAACTTATTATTTACTTATAATTATCATCTAATATGTAGTTATATCAAAGTTTCTAGGCAATATTTTTCTCCTGCTTGGCGGTTGTTATTGAGTAGATAACATCTAGCGATCGCTCTTTTGAATCTAGTATACTATCAGATAGGCTTATCGTAAAACTCTAATTGTAAAGGGGTAACGATAATGCTCGCCATTGTAAGCTTTAACAGCAGCAAAAGTCACTACAAAGGATTGTAGTAGCAGTTTGAATAAAATTAATGACATAAGTATAATTAGTAAGTTATCTAAAGTATTTTTTATTTGATTAATTGAACCATTAGTAGTCAATGCTAAACTCAAGCTAGTTACTACTAAAATTAAGGATGCTGTTATAACAATAAAAGTGTAAAAAGTTAAAGAAAGTTGGAAATTTAATGATTCCTTACCTTGTAAATCAATCCAGGGATATTGAGATTTTTTAAAGTGCCAAATTATGAGTGGAGGCAAAACATTTAAAGGTAAATATAAAGGAATGCCAAGAAATACCAAAAAACACAATAATATCCACCCTAACAAAGCCGAGAGATGACACAACATCGCCCATATACGCATTTGTTGTTTAGGTTTTGCTTTCATGGCTTTTTATTTGTAAGTGGATTTAGCTGATAATTCCCCACTATAATTATCTATAAAAAAGCCAAACTAGAGTTAAAATATGAGTATTTATCGGTCATAATTGACGAAAACTCGAATCCCAGCCAGTGGGTTGAGCGTAGTCGAAACCCACGATCGTGGATATCAGGTACTTTATTTTAATGCACATCCCTAAGTAGTTAAGTTTTAAAACCACCATAGCTGCACCCATAGTCAGGTTAAGCAACTCGAAGTAGCAAACACAACTGTTTGGTTCAGATTGTGGTATCACTTGCAACTTTTAAATTATACCTGCGTAGGCGTAGCCAGTTGATACCGTGTCCGCTTAAAAACTTATCATTAAGAGCGCAGAGATGCAGATGGAAGAGGTTTTTAGGCTTTCTGCTTCCCTCTTTTGGCATAAATTTCGCAGATCGCACTGCTAAAGATGGCCAAGGCGTAGCTTTTTCAAGTAAAACCTTTGAGAATTTCATCAAGGCGATCGCAATCTAAAAATAGTCTGAAAGTTTACATTCAGTACTGGGAAAATAGCAACTATCTTTTGGGATACCTAATAGCAAGGTTCTTCTAAATAAGGGATGAATCCAATAAATCTGTTTGCGATCGCGTTCAGGAGCATGTATGACTTAACGTATAAGTTATATCAGATTGGTTTGCTTTAATTTGTATATCTATCCTACCTTTCCTACCTTTCCTACCTTTCCTACTTTTAATTAAATTGTTTTCATTCGTATTTAAAATCACGAATCATAAAAAACATTTTTTTCAAAAGAAAGGTAAAATATAAGCCATAAGAGGGAAGAAAACCTCCAAATAAATTAGTTAGTTTTAAAAACCAGCAATTAAACCGATCGCATTAATAAATATCAGTGAAACTACATCGATTACGTTAGCTACATTTTTTTGTTTAAATATATCAAAAAAAATTGATAAAACTTAAACATGAAAGTGACATAATTATGAATCAATAATTAATTGATTAAATATTTCCTTAAGTTAATAACTGGAGATTAAAAAACTGCTCTATGGCACGACGTTCGTTGAAAGCATCTACTGTAGGTATTGAGAAAGCAAAAAAGGCTTTTAAAATTAGAGAATGGACGCAAGAGTATTTAGCTAGCGAGATAGGGCTTGAGACTCGGCAACCAATCTGGAAATTTTTTACAGGCAAGCCGATTGAGCGTCAGAACTTTATGGAAATATGCTTTCGACTCGGTTTAGATTGGCAAGATATTGCTGAACTACCCAATCAGAAGCTACTGACAGAAAACAACCAAGAATGGGAAAACTGCCAAGATACCGAAAGCTTAGTGCAAATGTTGCGATCGCGTCTAAGTGATAAGATTACATCCCAATGTGCTACTACGCGATTGTTAGATATCGATCAACCAATTCAACTAGAAGAAATTTATGTCAGCACCAATATTCTGAATCATATTACAAGTCGAAGATGGGTAGATATCCTCGATCTCCAAAGCTTAATTCCCGAAGAGTTCAACTGTTTTGCTTGTAATCAACTTTATCAAGAACGAGTTTCTGCAATCCAAGCAGTTATCACCTATCCCAAACTCATGGTACTAGGTAAACCAGGGTCTGGTAAAACCACGTTTTTACAGTATATTGCCATGCAATGTAATCAAGGCAAATTACTATCAGACCGGATACCAATTTTTATTCGCTTGAAAAACTTTGCCGAGGATGCTAAAGAAACCGGAGATTATAGTTTATTAAACTATATTAGTCAAGAGCTTGCTGACTGCGGTGCTTCAGACCAAGAAATTCAAACATTACTAGTTAGTGGCAAAATATTAATTTTACTGGATGGCTTAGATGAAATTCCAGAAGATGATAGCGCCAAAATCATCACTAAAATTCGCAGCTTTGCTGCAAACTATTACCAAAATAAGTTGGTCCTAACATGTCGTATCGGTTATCAACAGTATCAGTTCGAAGAATTTAGCGATGTTGAAATCGCTGATTTTGATTGTTCTCAAATTGAGGCTTTTGTACAAAATTGGTTTGTCAATGTTAGCAAGAATTCCATCGAAAAGGGAAAAACTTTAGCTTGTCGATTCGTGCAAAAATTACAGTTATTAGAGAATCAACAAATTCGAGAACTAGCTGTCAGACCACTTTTGCTTAATTTGGCTTGTTGTGTGTTTCAAGCTTGCTCGGACTTTCCAATTAGAAGGGTCGAATTTTACAAGCAAGGATTTGACATTTTGCTCAATCGCTGGGATAAAGTGAGGAACATTAAACGAGATGAAACTTATCTTCATTTGTCTTTAGCTCAGAAGGTTGAACTGCTGAGTCAAATTGCTGCTAGTACGTTTAAACAAGGTCATTACTTTTTCACACAAAGTATTGTCGAGCAATACATTACAGATTACCTCTGTAACTTACCCATAGCCCAAACTGAGCCTGATATACTACAACTCAACAGTGAAGCAGTGCTGAAATTGCTTGAGACACATGGATTACTGATAGAGCAGGCGCGGGGAATTTACTCGTTTTCGCATATAGCTTTTCAGGAGTATTTAACAGCTAAAAATTTTGTTACTAGCGCCAACCCCCAAATATTAGAAAAAAAATTAATCGATCTGGTTAACCATTTAACTGAACCACGTTGGCGCAAAATCTTTTTACTAACCGCTGGTATGTTGGATAATCCGACTTGTCTGTTGCAATTAATGAAGGAACATATCGAGCGGCTTGTCGCCTTCGATCGGCAATTACAAAAGTTCTTCAACTGGCTTAACCATAAGTCTCTTTCAGTTCAGTCTACTTATAAAAGAGTAGCTATACGCGCCTTTTATCTAACCCTAGAACTTCTCGACGATCTGAGCTTGACTAATGACTTGGCTTTTTCCCTTGGCATCGATCTCAGACTTACTAGTAATCTTACCCCTGATTTAGCTCTAGATATAACTCTTCAGTGTGCCCTTCACTTAAGCGTTGCCCTCTCTAACGAGCCGACTTTAGATCGAGTTTTGGCTTTAAGCTTTGCTCTCCCTGATGACCGAATTCTTGCCTGTCACCCTGAGTTACAGCATTCTTTGCAAAAACTTAAAGAACAATTACCAACTCCATTTCAAGGCAGAGAAAAGTCAAAAGAATGGTGGAATGCTAACGGTCAAACTTGGGCTAATAATTTGAGGTTGGCGATAGTTGAGTGTCGCAACATTGGTCATCAATGGCAGTTCAGCGAGGAGCAAAAAGAAATACTCAAGCAGTACTACACAGCCACTCAGTTATTGGTAGATTGCCTTAATAGTGCTTGTTGTAAAGTCACTCCCACCGTACCAGAGAGTCTTTTAGCAACGTTATTGTTACCCACCCCTAAAATATTCATGAGATACAGCAGCTAGCAGTTTTATGAAGTCATAGTAGTAACAAGCTTTCAAAGTACTCTTTTTAGAGTGAGTATATGTAGTATAAAAGTTTTGGCAAAATTTCATCCATTGGCTGAAATTGAACGCTGAATCTATGTATTCAACTACACATTTTTCAACTGACTCAGCAACTAGCGTTGCTAGTTCGATCGAGCAACTGCATACAAAACTGGACTGAAAGTATACGTTAATTCATACATTTTCGTAAACGCGATCGCAAACGCACTTCTGACACACTCTTAAGTATTACAAGGTTGTTAATTAATCGCGATTGTGGCGGTACTAACGCAAAATATGCTGCCAATACATTGAACTAAGTATATGTGTGTTTCTTTTTTTTGAGCAAACTGACGTAGCGTTTCAGCAACAAGGAAATAAATTTGCAGGGAATTGTCGGGGGTAATTTGCGAAACTTGACTTCAACACCTTCTGGCTTCTGTGCTGAACCACTTGCACAAGGCGAGGCAGTCACAGTAAAAGGTAAGTTTTTCTTTATTAAGGATAAAAAGTTTTTTCTTAAAGGAGTTAGTTACGGCCCTTTCTCCATTGGTAGCCACGGTGAATCCTTTCCAGAAAAATCAGTTGTGGAAAAAGATTTCGCCATGATGGCAGAAATGGGGGCTAACTGTCTGCGTACCTATACTGTTCCACCTGATTGGTTGTTGGATCTAGCTGCAATCTCTGGTCTGAGGCTGTTAATTGGTATACCTTGGTCTCAGCATATTGCCTTCCTTAACTCTTCTGCTGTAAAAGCAGAAATCCGTAACTGCATTGTTCAAGGAGTTAAAATTTGCCGGAATCATCCCGCCACCTTTGCCTATTTGGTGGGCAATGAGATTCCTCCAGATATTGTCCGATGGCATGGAGCAAAACCAGTTCGGGCTTTTATTAAAGAGTTAATGGCGGTAGCAAAAGACAGCGATCCCGAAGGTTTGGTGAGCTATGCCAATTACCCCTCTACAGAGTATTTAAATATTGACTTTACTGATTTCTCATGCTTTAACGTTTACTTGCATCGGGAAACAGATTTTCGTCGCTACCTCTCACGACTCCATAATCTAGCCGAGGATAAACCTCTAGTGCTGAGTGAGTTTGGCGTTGACTCGATGCGCGAAGGAACCCAAGCCCAAGCGGAAATTCTCTCTCAAAAGCTGTCATCTAGTTTTGAGATGGGAGCAGCCGGGACAATAATATTTTCTTGGACGGATGAATGGTTTACTGGCGGATATGCCATACAGGACTGGGCTTTTGGTCTAGTTGACGCCGAACGGCTCAAAAAGCCCGCCTTCGAGACAGTTCAGGAGTATTACACAGCGCCTCTACCGCCAGCGCTATCTGAGTATCCTAAAGTCTCAGTGATTGTATGCGCTTACAATGCTGAACGCACGATGGATAGTTGTCTAGCTTCTCTCAAAGAACTCAACTATCCCAACTATGAAGTCATTGTAGTTAATGATGGATCGAGCGATCGCACTCTCGAAATTACTCAGCGTTACGACTATGTACGCCTAATTAGCCAAGAGAATAAAGGATTAAGCGTCGCCCGCAACGTCGGTATGACCGCCGCAACTGGCGAGATTGTGGCCTATACAGATTCTGATTGTATGGCAGATCCAGACTGGCTCACCTATCTAGTCGCCAAGTTTCTCTCCTCTGGTCTAGCTGCTGTAGGCGGGCCAAACTTATCTCCCCCGGAAGACTCTCTTGTTCCCGCCTGCGTTGCTGTCTCCCCTGGCGTACCTACCCACATACTTTTGAGTGATGAAGTAGCCGAACATATTGCTGGCTGCAACATGGCTTTTCGTCGGGAGGTTCTACAAGAAATTAACGGTTTCAACCCGATATTTCGTACTGCTGGTGATGATGTCGATATCTGCTGGCGACTGCAAGATCGAGGTTACACCATTGGTTTTAGCCCGACTGCAATCGTATGGCATTTTCGCCGTAACACAGTAGCTGCCTATCTCAAACAGCAGCAAGGTTATGGCAAGGCAGAAGCGCTCGTTTATTTTCAGCATCCCTACCGCTTTAACCTTTTGGGACAGCCTTCTTGGTTGGGGAGAATCTACGGGGATTTATCAACATTTCTTCGTATTGGTCAACCAATTATCTACTCCGGGGTGTTTGGTCGGGGTCTGTTTCAAACCTTGTACGAGCCTTCCTCGTCTCTGATCTCTTACCTCCCGCTGACACTGGAGTGGAATGTCGCAGCTTCGATCCTATTTGTGTCTGCGCTTTTATCTGGCGATCGCCCGTGGTTGGGTGCAGCAATGTTCCTCATCTCTTTTACCTGGTGTGTAGCTGGTGCTATACAAGCGCGGATTGACTCTCGTTTTCTCAAAAGAAGGGCACGGTTGCTGGTGGCGCTACTAATTTACTTGGGGCCAATTGTACGTAGTATAGAGCGCTATAAGTGGCGGATTAAGGAACTTAAGAAAGCCGAGCCGATAAAGTTTGACGAACTGTAAATAAAAATAGAAGCATTAAAAAAAATGACTCAAACACTAACTCAAGCAGATTTAATTCAATTTGATTCGCCAGCGCACAAAGTAAATATTTCCTGGCGCGATCGGGCCTATGAGTTGTCCTATTGGACAGATGCAGGAATAGAGAAGGAGAATCTGCTGCAAAAAGTGATGGATTTACTCCTGCCTTGCAAGTATTTCATTGCAATGGATCAAGGCTGGAGCGACTGGGATTTAGAGATTTACCAGGGGATTTGGTCAAAAGTTCAGCTGAAAGTATGTACTGAAAATCATGGAGGTAACAAAAGAGTTTTGAGAGTGCGGTGTGCCCTGAGAATGTCACAGTTAGCCATTATGGCGATGGTTGGCTATTGTCTGTTCGCAATTTTGGCGATCGTTCTGGGAATGCCAGAAGTAGCAACACTCACAATTGCACTATGTACGCTGAATGCCACTGTCATCTTATATCAGAACTTCCAGTTGGGACGTATTCTTTACCAAGTACTGGAGATTGTTGCCAAAAGAGTTTACTTGCTGCCAATACAAACCACCAATAACCAGTCTGTCGCAGAAAGTGTAATATTACAGCCATGACAAACGTCTTGGTACTCCAGTAAGCAAATGGCCAGACGAGAGGTAAATCTGCAAGTGAGGCAAGAGATCAAAGCAATAATGCATCGATACGGACAGATGCTCCGATATCCGCTGCGCCAGTGGCGTACCTTAATCGCAATCCTCGGTCTCACGGCTGGCACTTCAGCCACCGCCACACTTCAACCTTGGCCAATGAAAATCTTGGTGGATTATGCTTTCGGCCAGGCAGTCATCCCCCCATCGGTTCGCTCATTCCTGGAGACTTTTAACTTGGCGCTCACACCAGCGTTGCTGGTTGTTGTCGCCGCTGTTTGTAGCCTTGGACTTTATGCTTTAAACGCTACCCTAGAAACTAGCCTTAGCTGGGCCTGGAGCGCTGCTGGGCAAGGTATGGTCTACGAACTTGCCCAAAGACTGTTCTATCGTTTGCAACGCCTTTCACTGCTGTTCCATAGCCAACGGACTGTAGGTGATTCCCTCAGCCGTCTGGCCGGAGATACCTATTGCGTTTATACCTTAAGCGGTGCTTTGCTGATTTCACCTGTGCAATACCTGCTGACACTAGCAACTATTAGCCTCGTCGCCTGGAATTTGAGTCCTTTACTAACGCTGCTTTCGCTTTTCGTAGCCCCAATGATGGGCGGTTCAGCCCTTGTTTTTGGTTCCCGACTCAAGCGCCGGACAAAACTTAACCGTGAAGCCCAGTCCCGCCTCACCAGTTTTGTCCACCAAACGGTAACAGCAATCCCGATGATTCAGGCATTTGGTAGAGAGAGTTACAATACCCGGCAATTTGAGCATTTAGCGGCAGACGCAGTTGTTCTCTCACAACGCGAAACTCTGCTCAAGAGTGTTTACGGTGTGGCGAATGGTACTGTGACAACGATTGGTACTGCGATCGTTCTGTATGTGGGCGGGCAGCAAGTGTTATTGGGGGCTATGAGTATTGGTAGCTTGCTCGTCTTCTTAGCATATCTACAATCTATACAAGGAGCATTTAAGGGTCTATTTGGCATCTATGGAAGTCTGAAGTCTGTAGATGCAAATATAGATAGAGTTTTAGAAGTTTTAGATGCTCAAGATGGGGTACAAGATGTTCCTAATGCCAGACCATTGCCAGTTCCTCCAGTGGGAAGACGCGGACACGTATGTTTAGAGAAAGTCACCTTCGGTTACGAACCTAACTATCCCGTCCTCAAAGAAATTACCCTGGAAGCGCGATCGGGAGAAACGATCGCCCTAGTAGGCGCGACAGGTGCTGGTAAGAGTACACTGGTTTCCCTGATTCCCCGCTTTTTTGACCCTTGGCAGGGACGAGTCCTCTTTGATGGGGTGGATGTCCGAGATGTACAACTGAAAAGCTTGCGCGAGCAAATTGCTCTAGTGCTGCAAGAGCCGTTTTTACTGCCGCTCTCGGTGGCAGAGAACATTGCCTACGGGTGTCCAAAAGCAAGTTTAGAGAAGATTGTCGCAGCAGCTAAAGCAGCTAAGGCAAACGACTTCATCCAACAGTTGCCCCAAGGGTATGACACCCCAATCGGTGAAAGAGGAGCGCTCCTCTCTGGAGGACAGAAACAGCGAATAGCGATCGCCCGCGCGCTGCTCAAGGATGCGCCAGTACTGATTCTCGATGAACCCACTTCTGCCCTGGATGCCCAGACTGAGACTTTACTGCTGGAAGCTTTAGATCGCCTGATCGAAGGACGGACTACGTTTATCATTGCCCATCGGCTTTCCACGATTCAACGAGCAGATCGGATTGTGGTTCTAGAACAGGGAAAGGTTGTGGAGATGGGAACGCACCAGGAGTTGCTGGCTGTCGGTGGTTTCTATCATCGTTTGCACTCCTTGCAGTTTTCCAAACCGGCGCAGGAGGTCGTTCTATGAAACTGTGGTGGCTGCGATTGGCACGTTACGCCCTGGTTCGTTGGCGCGGACTCACCTTTGTCATGCTGCTAATGCTGATTAATGTCGGGCTAAATGTACTCAAGCCTTGGCCTTTGAAGTTGATTGTTGATTGCGTCCTGAACAACCAATCGCTGCCAAATAGCGTTCTTTGGCTCAAAACCTTGCCTAGTAGTGAATCCGATATGCAGTTGCTCGCTTGGTTAGCAGCTGCCACAATCGTTTTATTTTTATCCAGTGAGGGAGTTCGGCTGATACAGGAATATGTTGGAGCTGGTGTTGGCAGCCAGATGGTTTATGACTTGGGAGCAGCACTGTTCGATCGCTTACAGCATCTTTCTTTGAGATTCCACAACCAACAGCGTGCAGGCGATCTGGTCAGGCGGGTAATGACCGATAGCATCTGTATTCAGAATCTGGCAATGGGGGTTTTTCTGCCCGTGCTTACTTCCTTGGTGAATTTGGTCGCAATGTTCGCCGTGATGTGGCAGATTAATCACCTGCTTTCACTGCTCTCGCTGATGATTGCTCCTTTAATAATGTTATTAATTTGGGTCTTTAACCAGCCCATGACTGAACGAACCTATCAGTATCAACAATATGAAGGTGAGATCGTCGCACTCAGCGAGCAGACTTTGACAGCAATACCGATTATTCAAGCATTCGGACGTGAAGCACACGAAGATGAGCGCTTTCGCTACCTGTCTCAAAAAGCCCTGCAAGCTTATGTACGCTCTATCCTTGCCCAAATGCAATTCAAAGTTGGGGTGGGAGGTGTAACCGCAGTTGGAACAGCAGCAATCATGGCTTACGGTGGCTTTCAGGTTTTGGATGGGTCACTGTCAATTGGTTCTTTACTAGTCTTCCTCTCTTATCTCGCATCCCTGTACGTGCCAATGGCGACTCTAGCTTATATGTCGTCGAGTTTTGCTGGTGCAGCTGCTAGTGCTCGGAGAGTGTTAGAGGTTTTGGATGCTCAAGATGGGGTGCAGGATGCTCCTAATGTTAGACCATTGCCAGTTCGTCCAGTGGGAGGACGCGGACGCGTATGTTTAGAGAAAGTCACCTTCGGTTACGAACCCAACTATCCCGTCCTTCAAGAAATTACCCTAGAAGCGCGACCGGGAGAAACGATCGCACTGGTAGGCGCAACGGGTGCTGGCAAAACTACCTTAGTCTCCCTGATTCTCCGTTTTTTCGATCCTTGGCAGGGACGAGTTCTCTTTGATGGGGTGGATGTCCAAAGCGTGCCTGTCAAAAAGTTGCGTGAGCAGATTGCCCTAGTACTGCAAGAGCCGTTTTTACTGCCGATAACTATTGCTGAGAACATTGCCTATGGCCGCTTTAATGCCAGCCGGGAAGCGATCGTCAAAGCCGCCCAAGCTGCCAATGCTGACACCTTTATTCAACGATTACCCCAAGGTTATGACACGGTAATTGGTGAGCGCGGAGCCACACTTTCAGGAGGAGAGAAACAACGGTTAGCGATCGCCCGCGCCCTACTCAAGGATGCTCCAGTGCTAATTCTGGATGAACCCACCTCCGCCCTAGATGCTCAAACCGAGTTTCTGCTGCTGGAAGCTTTAGAGCGACTGATGGCAGGACGGACTACGTTTATCATTGCCCATCGCCTCTCGACAATTCAACGAGCCAACCGAATCGTAGTTTTGGATCGGGGGAAAGTAGTAGAGATGGGAACTCATGAGGAGTTGCTAGCGGTTAGTGGCTATTACAAAAAACTGTATAAATTACACTTTGGCTCAACTTAACCAGCATCAGCTTAGAAACTAGACACAGCAATTGCCCAAACTATTCGAGGATTAAAACACTGAATATATTGATTAATTTAATAACGAAATTATACTGATTTTTCACACTCTAACCGACCGTTTACCAACCCACTTTGATTCGCATTACAACATGCAGCGCTCCTCTGAATTTGTGAATGATTTACCCAGCCAAACAATAGCTCTTCCACCCAATGTCCAGGTGGGACTCAACAGTGTTATCAACCATGATGAGCGCTGTTTTGCTCGCTTTCAGAGCCGCGTCAATCCCGCGCTGCTCGTTGGAGAAAACTGCACGTTGGATTATGTCCACTTGGCGCTAGGCGAAACTGCTAGGGTTGAAATTGGAAACTATTGCTATTTGACAAGTGTCATCTTGCTTTGCGAACAGGAAATTTGCATCGGCAACTATGTGGTTTTGGGATGGAATACCACGATCGCTGATACTGACTTTCATCCAATTGCACCAGCAGAACGAATTGCAGATGCGATCGCCTGCTCTCCTCTGGGAAAAGGACGGCTCCGCCCTCCTGTGATGCGCCAGCCGGTGATTATCGAGGATGATGTTTGGGTTGGTCCCAATGTCACAATCCTCAAAGGAGTTCGCATCGGTGCGGGAGCTTGGATTGAGGCTGGAGCATTGGTGACACGGAATATACCGCCCCGTAGCAGGGTGATGGGCAATCCAGCCCAGGTGATTGGGGAGGTAGAAGCCTAATGGAAGCCACACGAACATTACCGTGGGACTGGTATCCGGGAACAATTCCCGACAATGTTGTTTTAGGAGACGACACTTACATTGAGACTAGTCTCAGCTTTAAACTTTACCGCAGCCAATTGCCAGTAGGGCTACGATTGGGTAAAGCATCTGCTGTATATAAAGATACTATGTTTGATCTGGGTTCCGACGCTCAGGTAAAGGTGGGTGAATATGCATTGATTCATGGTGCCCGCATCGTCTGCGATGCCGAATTGAAGATTGGCAATTATGCTTTAATCTCCTGGCAAGTCGTCCTCATGGATACCTACCGCTTACCATTCGACATTGCCAAGCGACGACAGATTTTAGAACGAGCATCGTGTCAAGCTTCTCAATCTTTTAGCGCCGATGTCCCAGCCCAACCAATTTGGATTCAAGATAACGTCTGGATTGGATTTGATGCCTGTATTTTGCCAGGAGTGACAATCGGTGAAGGAGCGATCGTTGGTGCCCGATCTGTTGTTAGCCAAGATGTTCCACCATACACTGTTGTGGCTGGTAATCCTGCCCGGATCGTTCGGCAGTTAGAGGCAGGAGGTAGGAGGCAGGAGGCAGAAGGCAGAAGGCAGGAGGCAGGAGGCAGGAGGCAGAAGGCAGGAGGCAGAAGACAGGAGGCAGGAGGCAGAAGACAGGAGGCAGAAGACAGGAGGCAGAAGGCGGGAGGTAGCGAGCATGAATCGTGAACTCCTCAGTAAGGGAAAAATTATTGTCTTCGGGATTTTGTTTTGGTATCCCCTAGCAGGAGTCACCTATCAATTTCTCCACTATATGTTGGGGCTGCGTCAACTCGGCTATGACCCCTACTACATCGAAGATTCAGGACGCTGGGTTTACAACCCCTTAATCAACGATCTATCTCCAGACGCTACCGAGAATATTAAGCGAGTCGCACCAATTTTGGAGGCCTATGGCTTTAAAGAGCGTTGGGGATTTCGCGGTCATTATCCAGGGGGTGAGTGTTATGGGATGAGCGAAACCCAAATCCTCAAGCTATATAAGGAAGCAGATGCATTTTTGAATGTAACTGGCGCTCAAGAAATCCGTGAGGAGCATTTGGCTTGTCGTCGCCGCATCTATGTTGAGTCCGATCCAGTTGGATCTCAGATTCGGGTTGTTCAAGGAGACGAAACCTTAATTGCCGATCTGGAAGCTCATGACACACACTTTAGCTTTGGAGAAAATCTGGGTGCGCCTGATTGTGGAGTACCAACTTCCCGCTTTCAATGGTTGCCGACTCGTCAACCGATCGCAACAGATTTGTGGCATACGTCAGATAACACGCTAGGCATCGCTTACAACACCATTACCACCTGGGACAACAAGGGAGGTAAAGATATTACCTATCAAGGTGAAACCTATTACTGGCGGAAGGCACGCGAGTTTGAAAAATTTATCGAGCTGCCGTTGCTGCGTTCAGTGCAATTTGAGATTGCGGCGGCTGATATTAGTCAGGATGTGCGATACCTGCTGCAAAAATACGGTTGGAGCCAGGTAGATTCAATGGAACTCTCCCAAAATCTGAATTCTTACCGCAGTTATATCCAGCGATCGCGCGGTGAATTTACTGTAGCAAAAGATCAATACACGCGACTGCATAGTGGCTGGTTTAGCGATCGCTCTGCCTGCTATCTGGCAGCAGGGCGTCCTGCGATTACCCAAGAAACAGGGTTTAGCAAGTTCTTGCCCACGGGTAAGGGATTGTTTTCATTCAACACTATGGAAGATATTCTCGCGGCAGTGGACGCGATCGAAAGCGACTACGAAGGCAATTGTCGGGCAGCTCGTGAAATTGCCTCAGAGTACTTTGCCGCAGAGAAAGTGATTGGCAATCTCATGGAACGAGCGGGGTTATAAGTATGGCACGCATTGTTGTTTGCGGATATATGATTCGACATCCTGTAGCTGGCAATCTCTTAGCCTACTTTCATTATGTTTTAGGGCTACATTATCTGGGGCATGAAATCTTATACCTGGAGGAAAGCGGCTGGGCTGGGTCTTGCTATAACCCCATCGCCCACAATTACAGTGATGACCCAGGCTTTGGACTTCAGGCAGTCCAAACACTAATGCACAGTTATGGCGTGAATGCAACAGTTTGCTATGTGAATCGGGATACAGGAGATGTCTACGGTGCAGATTGGCAAGAAATAAAGCAAATGCTCAGGACGGCGGATCTGCTATTAAATATCGGTGGAGTTTGCTGGTTATCTGAATTTCTTTTATGCAAACATCGAGTATTAATCGACATGGACCCGTTCTTTACCCAGATTGGGACGTTCGCCGCAGAGGGTCGCAACGAGTATCACGCCTACTTTAGTTATGGCGTTAATATTGGACAACCCGATTGCGGCATACCGAGTGATGGAATTGAATGGCTCCCCACTGTGCCGCCTGTTGTACCAGAGATATGGAAAAGCCCGATACTTATTCCCGAAGATCGTGGCGAAGAACGCGCAGATTTACCATTCACGACAATTGCTAATTGGAATGCTTATGGAGGCGTGACTTATAAAGGTGAGGATTATGGACAGAAAGATCGGGAATTCATGCGCCTGCTGGAACTCCCTAGTTACTGTTCGCAGAAACTCGAACTTGCTCTTGCTGGCAAGGATGCAGAAATAGTAGAGGTTACGAAATCTTTAAAGGCAGCAGGTTGGTTAGTTCGAGATGGTAAGGAAATTAGCGCTAGTCTGTCAACCTACATAACTTACCTGACTGGCTCCCGTGGGGAGTTTAGCGTTGCCAAACAAGCTTATGTCAAAACCCGTAGCGGTTGGTTTAGCGATCGCAGCGTCTGCTATCTCGCTGCTGGTCGTCCCGCGATCTTACAAGATACCGGATTTAGCGATTGGTTGCCGACGGGGCAAGGTGTGTTGGCGTTTTCATCTTGGGAAGAAGCGGTAGATTGCATCGAGCGCGTTAATACAAATTATCTAGCTCACTGTCAGGCAGCAAGGGAATTAGCCGAGCAATTCTTTAGTTACAAAGTAGTGCTCCCTCGACTTTTGGAGACAGTTTTAACTACGAATATACCTTATATATCTTCATTTTCCTGACTGCCTATAAAGAAAGAGAAATTATCAGTTAAATCAAATCTTTAACAAATTTAAAATAAATGTGAGAGATTAATAAAAAATGAACCATCAATCACCAAAAGTAAGTATTGGTCTTCCTGTTTATAACGGAGAAAATTTTATCAAAGAGGCGATTGATTCTATTCTGAATCAAACATTTGAGGATTTTGAATTAATCATCTCGGATAACGCTTCGACCGATCGCACTGAAGCAATCTGTCAGGTCTATGCAACTCAAGATCGGCGAGTTCGTTACTATCGTAATTCAGAAAATCTTGGAGCTGCCGACAATTTTAACCGTGTGTTTCGAGCAGCTACTGGCGAATATTTCAAATGGGCCGCTCATGATGATGTCTGTGCGCCTACTTTTATAGCCGAATGTGTCAAAGTTCTCGATCGAGAGCCGACAATCATCTTGTGCCATGCCAGGACAATCACTATTAATGCTCAAGGAAAACCTTTCAAACAGTTAAAATCTAACCTAGAGATAAATTCAACAATTCCCTACAAAAGATTTCGGGAGTTTATTAGTGAGGAAATTTTCCAGTCATCTAATCCGATATCAGGGTTAATTCGATCGGATGTTTTGAACAAAACTCCTTTGTTGGGAAATTATCCGGCCCACGATCTGCCTTTACTTGCGGAATTAAGTCTTCATGGAAGATTTTATCAGATTCCTGAGTATCTCTTCTACAGTCGAGACCACAGTCAACGAGGATCGCGTGCCTTTGATTATCGACAACCTCATAAGGCTATTGTCTGGTTCGATCCCAAAATGGCTGGAAAGCTGATTTTCCCTTCCTGGAGGATGTTTGCCGAATATATGGCAGGCATCAATCGAGCGCCTTTGAGTTGGCGCGATCGCTTACTTTGCTACAGTGAACTAGCCAAATGGGCGAAAAATCATCAACAAAATTTGGGGCGCGATTTAATTGTTGCCACTGAATACTTACCTGTTATTGGTTCAAAGCTTGCAAAATCTTATAGCCAAGGCTCTGAAGCACGCTGGCTAAAGCAGGTTAAACAATCGGTAAAACAATTGGAAACCATTATCTCCAAAGATGAAACCTTTATTCTCGTTGATGAGGACAGACTTGGTAAAGAGACTTTTGCCCAGTGGAAGACTATACCTTTTCTAGAACGCGAAGGAAAATACTGGGGTTTACCTGCGGATGATAGCACTGCCATTCAAGAGCTAGAGCGGTTGCGCCAATTAAAAGCCAACTTTATTGTTTTCGCTTGGTCTTCCTTTTGGTGGTTCGATCACTATTCTCAATTTTACGACTATCTAAAGACAAAGTTCGACTGCATCCTAGAAAACAATTATTTTGTTGTATTCAATCTCCAGCGCGAACTGGACTTTACAGTTCAAGACGAGTTAGAAAGAGTTGAGGTCGGATGATTATAATTTTTGCTAGTGCTATCGGTCGATTTCCTATAGGGGGCAACGCCTGGTCTGACCTACAATACCTTCTGGGTCTGCGTGCCCTTGGGCATGATATTTTCTACTTGGAAGAATGCGGTTTAGAGTCGTGGGTTTATAACTGGGAAACCGAGCAAATCACGACGGAGTTAGACTATCCGACAAATTATGTTAAAAACTGCCTAGAACCGCTTGGTTTCAAAAACCAGTGGATTTATCGTTCAGGCGATCGCTCTGTCGGGATGCAGGTTGACGAGTTTAAAGACATCTGTTCCCAAGCTGATTTAATGATTGTCCGTGGCTCACCAATTTCTTTCTGGAGAGAGGAATATAGGCTGCCGCAACGCCGGATTTATATTGATGCCGATCCCGGTTTCACTCAGATTAACATTGCTAGCGGTCATGGGGAATTAGTACAGACGATTGAACATTGCGATCGCTTGTTCACGATTGGGCAACGCATTGATGCTGAAGACTGTCTCATCCCCACAAACGGTAGGCATTGGCTCAAGACATTACCTCTTGTAGTACTGCCTTACTGGCCAGTGAATGAGAACGATAACTCTACCCACTTCAGTTCGATTATGCAGTGGCACAGTTATCGTGAGGTGGTATACGAAGGAGTCACTTACGGTAACAAGGATAAAGAATTTTTAAAGTTTATTGATATACCACAACTTACCAAACAGCAGTTTCGGATTGCCTTAAGCGGCGGCTTTCCTAATGAACTATCACAGTCGGGCTGGGAGGTGATTCCCGGATGGCTGGCATCCTTTACACCAGAATCTTATCAGAAATTCGTCCAAGCATCCCGTGCTGAGTTTGGAGTCGCAAAACAGGGTTATGTTGCTACCAAAGGTGGCTGGTTTAGCGATCGCAGCGTTTGTTATCTCGCCTCCGGTAAGCCCATTTTAGTTCAAGACACAGGCTTAAGCGATTGGCTGCCCATCGGAGAAGGGATTTTAACTTTCCGCGACCAACAGGAGGCAGTCAAAGGTGTAGAAGCCATCAACGCTGATTATAAGCAACATCAGTATGCAGCACGGAGGTTAGCAGAGGAATATTTTGATTCAGATAAAGTTCTTTCGTCTCTGCTAGAGGCGGCAATGAACTAACTGCCATTGAGTTTTGGAGATATTATGATGTCAACAGTAACTATCGGCTTTTCTCCTCGCGAACAGTTTTCTCTGGCTGCTGAATGTTTGCAGCGAATTTTTGATTACACCTGTATCCCCTTTAACCTGATTGTGGTGGATGGCAACACCCCAAAGGTATATTGGCAGCAGATGGAACAGGTGTTAGAAGGGCGTAGTAATGTCAAAATCCTGCGCGCGGATCGTTATTTAATGCCTAACCAAGCAAAAAACTTGGTGATTCAAGAAGCTAAAGATGATTTTGTGTGTTTTATCGAGAATGATGTTCTGGTTGAGGAGGACTGGTTATCCTATTTGATCGCCGCCTGTGAAGAACATCCCGCAGATGTGGCAATCCCACGCATTATTGAAGGGGTTCCAGGAGAGACAAAAATTCACTGGGACCCAGGCTTGGGTGAGGTTCAGCCAGTGCAAACAGCCAACGGAGTCAAATGGGAAATCTTGCCACCGACAGGCGATCTCCAACTCGATAAAGGTTGCGATCGCCGAACGATAAAGTTATCTGGAGAGGCTCACTGTCAGCTTTATCGCCGGAGTGTTTTTGACAAAGTTAATCCTTTCGATGGAGATGTTATTTATCTAGATTGGATCGATTCTAGTTTGGCTTTATATAATGCCAAAATTCCAGTTGTGTTTGAGCCGAAATCTGTTATTCATTTTTGGCATCCTTATCCTCCCCATTTAGATGAACTCGACTATTTTTGCCAAAGATGGGATCTTCAACAAGCTGCTAGCGAGATCGATCGCATTCAAAAAAAGTGGAATCTGGTTGGTCTAACCGCAGATTTAGATTTTGTTATGGAGCGAAATCGCATCGGTCAGCTTCATGCAATTAGAGAAGAACTCAAAACTCTGATATCACCGCAGGAATCCTTTATTTTGGTCGATGAGGACATCCTAAACGGTAACGAAATCATCAAGGATTTCCAGACTATCCCCTTTATAGAACACAACGGGCAGTATTGGGGGCAACCAGCAGATGACGAAACGGCTATTCGAGAATTTAATCGCCTGCATCAAACAGGTGCTAGTGCGATCGTTTTCCTTTGGCACACTTTTTGGTGGCTGGACTATTACGTTGAATTTTATGACTATTTAAGTCAAAAATTCCCCTGTGTGTTGCGAAATGACTGTGCGATCGTATTCGACCTACGCTCATGAAAAAACCTTTAGCTAGTATTATCATCAATAACTACAACTACGGGCATTTTCTGCCTGAAGCGATTGAAAGTGCTTTAAATCAAGATTATCAGCCGACAGAAGTAATTGTGGTTGATGATGGCTCAACGGATAATTCACGGCAGATCGTTGCTGATTATGGAGAACGAGTTATCCCTTTGTTCAAGGAGAATGGCGGCCAAGGCTCTGCATTCAATTCCGGGTTTGAGATTAGCCAAGGTAAAACGATCTGCTTCTTGGATGCAGATGATGTTTTACTCCCTAGTGCTATTGGAAAAGCAGTTGAACTGCTGCACGATCCAAATGTAGTTAAGGTACATTGGCCTCTGTCTGCCATTGACCCTCATGGCAAGCTGTTAGGAAAGTTAATTCCCGAAGATCCTTTGTCAGAGGGAGATTTGCGTGATGCCCAGATTAAAGGTGGTATAGAAGGTCATATTTTCTCCCCTACCAGTGGCAATGCTTGGTCGCGCAGCTACTTAGAAAAGATTTTGCCCTTGCCGGAAAGCCGCTATCGATTCAATGCCGATTCCTACCTAGCAATTCTTGCTCCCTTTTCTGGCAGCATCAAGCGCATTCCTGAATATCAAGCTTTGTATCGCATTCATGCCAGCAATGGCACTAGCAAGCGTACTTACAATTGGCGACTTAACCACTATCACAATGAAGTGGCAGTTCTACGCGAGTATTTACAAGACCAGGGGATTGAAATTGATGATGCTTTTGAACATTGGAAAGGTTCTTATCATCAATCTCTGCAAAGTATGGTCGATTTAGGGCAAGAACTAGAACCTTTCATTCCTGGAGAACAAGAATATATTTTAGTTGACATGAATGAATTCGGGCAACATCAACTACTTGAAAATAGTCAGTCAATCCCCTTTCTAGAAAAAAATCGTCTCTATTGGGGCCCACCAGCAAATGATGCGATCGCAATTCAAGAATTCGAGCGATTGCACCGTGCAGGCGCAAGTTTCATCGTATTTGGATGGCCTGCCTTCTGGTGGCTTGACTACTATGTTGAATTCGCTCGCTATTTGCGTACTAAGTTTCGTTGTGTTTTGGAAAATGAACGCTTGGTTGTCTTTGATTTACGGATTTTAGCTTGAACTACCTGGCCGTTATTACCAAACGATATGAAACCTGAAAGCAAAGTTACGATCGCAATCCCAACTTACAATCGCTCGGAGTTACTAAAAGCTAGCCTTGAGAGCGCATTGGCACAGGACTATCAAGATTACCAAGTTCTTGTATTGGATAATGCTTCTAATGATGATACAGAGGCGGTTGTCCGCTCATTCGCGGATTCCCGAATCACTTATGTCCGTCACGAAACTAATGTTGGAATGTTTCGGAATTGGCAGCTGGCTGTTGAGCTAAATTCTAGCCCTTATCTCAGCATCTTGTCGGACGATGACATTTTGCTACCCAACTTTATCCGTGAATCTATCTTAGCATTAGATAACCATCCAGATGTTGGTTTCTCCGTTGCCCAAGCTGGGTTTATTGATATTTATAATGTCCGAGTGGATGTAACAAAGACGGAACTTTCCGACAAATTGCCAGTAGGAGCGATCGACGGGCTAGAGTTCATCCACCAAATTGTTGATGGGCAAAAATGGATTTTGCGCTCCTCAGCCGTGATGTTTCGTGCTTATGCACTTGCAGTAGTTGGCACATTTGATATACCGCACTCTAGATATATGCTAGACCTGAACTTATACTTGCGGATAGCGGCGCAATTCCACATCTTCTTTATTGCTCAAGAGTTAGCCCAAGTCAGGTTTCACGTCGAACAAGATTCCCAGATTACCTTCCATTCTCCAGGGGGAACAGGTTCGCTCGCTGTGGTAGCAGAACGTACTGATGCGATCGCTTATTTATTAAAGTCGCCGCGTGCAGAGGATGCATCTTATCGGCAGTGGCTAGCAGAACGCCTGTTGCATATAAGTATGCGTCGTAGTCAATTCACGTCTGAACTGATACCTAAACTTAATTTGAGTTGGTCAGAACGCCTGCAAATTGCTATGCAGGAAATTGCATCTGTGATTCCCGCCGGGAAGCGTTTGATTTTGGTCGATGAAAATCAATGGAGCTGCGAGATTCTGCCGCAATTCGATGCTCTGCCCTTTTTAGAACAGGACGGTCAATACTGGGGAGCGCCACTGAATGATGAGATTGCCATCCAAGAACTGGAACGAATGCGTCAAGCGGGAGCAAGTTTCATGGTCATCGCCTGGCCCGCCTTCTGGTGGCTTGATTATTACTCTGGTTTGCGAAATTATCTCAGTTCAAATTTCCGCCGCGTTTTGGACAACAGTCGCCTCGTCGTGTTCGATCTTTCGCTATGAGATTCTCCAACATTAATTATGTCCCCAGAATAAAACCTCTTCCCTCCTGCCTCCTGCCTCCTGCCCCCTGCCTCATCCCAACGATAAATATTTACGCCTATCTACGTTGCGCTCGCTTGTAATTAACTGCAAACTCACTGGATCGAGTTGTCATGAACTGGAAATATGAAAAAGATAAATTTAATATCCCAAGTCGATGGCTAGCCTGGTCAGGAGTTTTGGCTTTAGCCGGTGCTGGCGGTTGGCTAACCTACTTCTTAGCTCTGAATCAACCTGCTGAACCATTAGCAGTACGCTTGCTAACTGTGGAGCGAGGTAATGTTGAAACCACAATCAATGAGAGCGGTACTGTTGAGTTACGCGAACAGCGAATCTTGAAGTCCCCAAAAGAGGGTGCAGTCGAACGAGTCATGGTCAAACCTGGTGAGAGGGTAAAACTTGGTCAAGTGCTGCTGACTCTGCGCTACCCTGAGCGAAAAATTGCTCTTACCAATCAGCAGTTGCAAATACAACAAGAGCAAATTAACCTAGCACGTAGTCGCCAGAAAATTATTGAAGACCAAGAACGATTAACAGCCGAGGAACGACAACTCCAGAGGCTTGCTCCTCTGGTGCGAGAAGGAGCTATTGCCCAAGAACAAGCCAAAACGCAAGAAGATGCAGTACGCGTTGCTCGTGCTAGTCTGCGAAATAGTCAAGCAGAGGCACGTACAACCGCCCTCAAAATTCAGACTTTGCAATTGGAGCGCCAACTTATTCAGCAACAACTCCAGGATAATATTGTGACTGCACCATTGAATGGCGTAGTCTTGGGTGTGAATGTAGAAAACGGTGATGGGGTAGAGTTGCGTACCAATCTGCTCACTTTGGGCGATCCCAGAAAAGTCTTAGTGAAACTCCAACTTTCTACCCTCAACGCTGCTCAAGTTCGCGTCAACCAACTTGTCCGCATTAATGCGATCGGGCCGAATGCAAGGAGATTCTCTGGACGCGTAAAAAGCTTGTATCCTCAAGCACTCAGCCCTGAAGCCCAAAAACAAGATGGTAGCAGTTCAAAACAATCAGAGCAACCAACAGTACCCGCAACGGTTGAGCTTGATAGCCCGACTCGCACACTGCTCCCTGGTAGCAGGGTAAATGTCGAGGTTGTGTTGCAGCAACGCCAGAACGTAGTAGTTTTGAAGACAGAGGCAATTGTGCGATCGCAACCACGCCCCTTTGTATGGGTTCTGGATAGCCAAAATCATGCTCAAAAACGCACCATTAATCTGGGATTGGAAGGGTTAATGAATGTAGAAGTAACTTCTGGTTTGCATCCCGGCGAACAAATTATACTGCCGCCCGTTGAGTCAGAACTCAAGCCAGGGCTGCCAGTTAAGGCAGGGGAGCAGGGGAGCAGAGGGGCAGGGGAGCAGGGGAGCAGGGGAGCAGGGGAGAAGTTGCAGTAAGTTTTTCCCCTCCGCCCCTTTGCCCCTCTGCCCCTTTGCCCCTCTGCCCCTCCGCCTCTCTGCCCCTCTGCCCCTCTGCTCCTCTGCCCCTCTGCCCCTTTGCCCCTCCGCCCCTCCGCCCCCTGCCCAATCCCCAAGCTAGAGCAAAGCGACTATTATGGCTCTTTCAGCTTTTGACTTATTAAATATTACCTTTCACTCTTTAGGTAGAAACCCCTTGCGTTCTGCTCTGACTACTCTAGGGGTATTTATGGGTGTGGCTGCTGTCAGCGCTACACTTCAGGTTGGTAATATTAGCCGCGATGCGATCGCTCAACAATTAGCAAAACGAGGTGCGCCTCAAGTTTCAGTTTATCCAAATTGGGATTCTGGTGGTCAAGCTACCCAACTCAAGTTGGAAGATATGGAATTCTTACGACAGCGAATGGTGGGCTTGCAAGCGATCAGTTCTTTTAATTGGGCTGGTTCTACACCAACTATATTTCGGGACAAGGAATTTACTCCAACCTTGTCACCTGTTTCCCAAGATTTTTTGTTGACTTCGGGGATATCCTTAGTATCTGGAAGGTTTTTCACTTCTGAAGATTTTGCCAACTACCGCCCGGTAATCGTAATCGATCAATTGCTGGCAGAACAACTTTTTCAAAAGCAAGAACCTGTGGGGCAGCTGATTTATGCTGGGGATAGACCCTATATCGTCATTGGGGTGGTAGCAACTATTTTAAGTGAAAATGCACCTCCGGCGGGTCAACTGTATGTGCCGATGTCTATTTACAACGCTTCGACTGGTAGCCGCGACATTGGGAGCATCCAAATGCGCCCTTATTCACTTAAAGATATCGAAGACTTAAGCCACCAAGCAGAGGAGTTACTGTTACAAAGATTTCCAGGTTACAAATTTAAATTTTGGAATAATGTATCAGATATTATACAGCAGCAGAAAACTCTAGAGATGGCTTCTCAAGGTCTAACAGCAGTCGGAGCGATCGCATTGTTAGTTGGCGGTGTTGGGATTGCAAATATTATGATTGCCTCAGTAAATGAACGAACCGCTGAAATAGGCTTGAGACGGGCCATAGGTGCAACCCAACGCGAAATCATGCTGCAATTTATTTTAGAGGCGATGCTTTTAAGTCTAATAGGAGGAACAGCAGCTCTTGGAGTAGTGCATGGATTGACTGTTGTAATTACCGATACTTTTAGCTTGCCTTATAAGTTTGATAGCAGAATTGCAGTGCTAGCAGTGGGTTCAGCCCTACTGGTGGGGGTGGGAGCTAGTTTGCTTCCCGCCGTGCGGGCTAGCCAGATCGATCCAGTCAAAGCCTTACGCTCATAAGTTTTTTTCTACATTTTGAGGCAAGAGGAATTGAATGTCTAGCTCCCCTCTCCCCAAGGGCTACGGTGTACACACAAGTCGGAAATAGTAGTATGTATTGGAATAATTGACGAGTCCATTCTTTGTAGAGACGGCGATTTATCGCGTCTAAAAGACTGACACGTAAGACAGACGCGATAAATCGCGTCTCTACATGAAAGTTTCTGGCTTATCCCAAGCGTATTGGCATAAAACTAAAACTGGATCTGACTTGTGTGTACACCGTAGGTATTCGCATCAACATTGCAATATTCTTCATCAGCATTGCAATATTAATCATCAACATTGCAACCTTCCTCACAACATTGCAACGTTCTTCATAAATATTGCAACCTTCCTCATCAACATTGCAATATTCCTCATCAACATTGAAATATTCCTCATCAATATTGCAAGATTCATCATTAATATTAAAGCAATTGCAAAGAAAAACAGGTAAAAACTGAAAATATAGAGAAATTACCCAGATTAGTTAGATTTTTTTTAACAAATATAATTATCACTAATTTTACTGAACCAAAAAACAGCTTTAGTAAGCCAAATTAGCTTTAGAAACCTCTCTAAGGAATATATTGATGTCTCGTAAAAAACGTACATCCCGTGTTCTCGAAAAAGCTGAGTTGAGATCCGCTGGACTAAAAGCAATTGATTCAAATATGAGTTTTGGTGATAATTGCGATTTGCAAAACTTGAGTCAAGCAATTGAACAGCTAAGAACCATGCTTGATGGTTATAACACTGCATTAACTTTAATTGATTCTTCTAAAACTCAAATTGATGCGATGGAGAAAACCCTAAGTAATCTTACAGACAAGATGGTAAGAGGGGTTGCTTTTAAATATGGCAAAGATAGCAGCGAATATGAAATGGCGGGTGGGGTTCGCGATAGCGAACGGATTCGCAAAAGCAGATTGAGCCGCCTGAAAGCTGCTGCCGGAGAAGCATCAGATAAAAATCCTAAAACTACCTAATACAGCCCGGATAAAAGCATAAAACACAGGGAAAGCAATGTCATTACAAGGGATGTAGGGAACGCACAAAGGCTACTTGACTGATTAAAATTATTTTCTCAATTACTGCAATTGTTTATGCTAAAGCATAACCCATTGCATTTTTTTATAGTTACTAATGCTCTTTGATAAACAACAATTATATACAGCTACTATCATGCATCATCATGCCTATTAGATCGGGCATTTTGTAGTTATCCCTAATATTTTATAGTACTGAGACTCTTGCTGCATAGTGTTTTCAACCATTTTGCTTGTCTAAATACTGATTAGAGTTTATAGTGATACGGTGTTTTCCGTTCCTTGTCTCGGCAGATTCATAACATGATTTATTCTGGCAAATTACAAAAGTATTTTGCGGGCATTTCTTTGTCTGTAATTTTAGTAGGTGACTTAGTTCTCACACAAAAAACTGCTCCAGTTTTAGCCGAAACCATAAATACATCATTCGGTGAAGCTGTGACATTCAGTTGCAATGATAGTGAAGCGACAATCGCAGCTAAAAATGGCCCCAAAGTAGTTAATGGAACAGCAAGAATTTACATTGGTTATCAGCAATTCTCAAATAACAAAAACCCTGTAACTATCCGCTTTAATAATGGGATAAAAGCATGGTGTCGCAATGATTACGAGACCACAGGTGACGATAGTACAGGTTACGGATTGTATTGGAATGGAAGTGATGTTTTATATGGCATTTACTCTTCTACAGGCAGTCAGACAGGTAGTGATTTTCGCCGTTTTGCCAGTGGTCGGTGGATGCCTAGCTATGGTTATGGAGGCGGACCACAAGCCGCAGTTATAGCCCGGATTAATCCAGATAATGGCCAGGTTGATTATGCCACGTTTTTATCTTCTAAAAAGCCAGATAATGGAGAAACTAATTCTTTACTTGTCAATTATCTATCATGGAATGGCACAAATTTAACTGTGAAAGCAACGTCATGGTGGACTCCTCGTGGCACTAATACAAATTCCATGAATTGCTATGGTGCATCACCTTATCAATACACAGCCGCATTTACTAGCGATTTAAGAACGATGACCTCAGCTTCAGCTAGTACTTGTAGGTAAAAGGGAAAAATTCAGCTTTCAAATTGAGGAAACATATAGTTTCTAGTTGTTTAAGAATTAACAAAAAATCTGGCGAATCGAATTCGCAGCTTCAGATACCCGACTTCTCCAAGAAGTTGGGGTTTTTGTTGTTCACAAATGATTTAAAATTGACTTTGTAGAGACGGCGATTCATCGCGTCTCTTGCCTTAACCGAACAGCATTGGCATTGCTATAGCTAAAACATCATCTCTTTAGCAGCTAATACCAATTCAATTAATGATTGCAACAACATATTTTTGGGTAAAGACGCGATGAATCGTGTCTCTACAAATGGTCTATTTGTTGCATTCTTTTTTCAAATTGGTATAATTACCCAGAAATGATATGAGCTAATAGAAAATAAAGCTTTTTAAACCCGCCCACGCGGGTTTAGTCTGTTTAGATGCAGTTTCTAACCGTCGATTGAACTTCCGATTTCTAACTCCCGGATTGTGCTGCATCTATCCCTAATTGTTTCCATTGGGACGCTGAATAATTGTCTCCACCACCCGCCGCTTGGCTTTAGTATCGATACCTACTAAACGCACATACTCACCGCTATATTCTGACAAAGTTGCCTCTAAATTTGAGATGGCATCAGACTCGGCATCAATGTGGCTATGAACACAAGTTTGCCAAGAACCTGTGCGAAAACGGCGCTCATCTACGTGTTCAATACTAATTTTGTAACCTTGAGACAATAATTGCCGAATCTGTTCTTGTGTCTCTAAAGTTAAATGGGCACTTGATGCTTGCTGTTTCTGGAATTGATTAGTTTTTACTTCTTTGGTTGCGCCATTTGATGGCTGACTAATTGGTGTCACAGCAGCAGGTGGTGCTGATTGAGAATTTCTACCTCGATTGAGTCGATTGTAATCATCAACCAAATGAGAACTTTCTACCCGTTTTTGTTCGCCAACCAGGAAGTTACCAGACTCGATTAAGTGAGACAGCCTGAAATCTGGCTTTTTAAACTCTGGTGGCCCTTGAGTGCTGTTAACCACATTCAAGGATATCTGCTCAAAACCTACTTTATGAATGTAGTTGCGGATTTGTTCGTCATAAATGCGCGATCGCAAAGCGCTAAAAAAGTCAATAGACTGATTGACAAAAGTATCAACGAGCTGTTCAACTTCTTTCTGTGACAGTCCATCCGGTTCAAAAATCCCTTTGACAATTCCTACCTTATCGTCTCTATCTGGTTCCCAGTAGAATTTCTCCATCCGTCCATCCCGAATTAACGGTGCATAGAGGGTAGAAAAATCATTACCTGTGACAATAATCGGCACGCGATGTAAAGGTGTGGAATCATAGCTTCCCGGCAACTGCACATCTGTGGGATTATCAGCAATATTCATCAGTGTGGCATTCACCAACTGCGTGTTTACAGTATATTGAGTGCCTTCATCAAAGCGTCCAGCACCGGCATCTAAATCGTTAATCATCAGTACACACATTTTGCCGCGTACTTTGATCAGTTCAGCTGTTTCCCGATAGCGCAACCGAATCAACCGCGCTGGATCTCCCGCATCTGGACTTTCCAGTTCGCCGCCAGATACGTGAGTCACTTCGATACCCATTTTCTCGAAGACTAATTGACATTGAAATGTTTTACCTTCTCCTTTGCGTCCATGAATACCCAGGATCACGGGAACTCGCACGCCAGGAAGCTTCAGGAAATTTTTGGTGATGTGGACAGCAAGTTTGTCCAAAAAGCGGGGAGCGATGTAGTAACCCATGAGTTTATGTGATGAAAAATTAACACTTCTAAGGTTAATGTTAATTTTTTTTTGGGGATAGCGATCGCTTTTCTTTCAGACAAGCTTGTGCTTGTTCATCTGTTGGGTTGATTGTCTGTTGCCAAAGTTGAACGCGCTCCCAAGCATGGAAGGAGTGAAAACTGCTGTTATTTGGTAGTGCAAAAGATTTGATTACAATATCAAATGACTTTGATAAGCCATGAGAATAATTTAAAGATTACTGAGATTAACCTATTTTTTAGAATAGAGCGTGTTTTCAAACACGCCCTAGTATTGCATATCGCTACAGTTAATGGAAATCATTTGTATCTACTATGCTGTCTAATTAACCCAAATTTCTTTTAAAGCAGATAACGCCTCTTCTGTTAATATATCTGGGTTGTTAGGATCGTTAATATCTTTAATACCGCGCTTTTCAAGAGCAGCAATAATTTCAGGGGTTAGTCGCGAAACAGGAGGCGTTACGCCACCGTATACACTTTTCAATTCCCGATCATCTGTTACTTCCTCAATAAACATAACTGGAGCTAGATTTAAAGCGACGTTATCTTTAATTTTGTTTTTAGTCATAAATCACGTCTTAATTACGCCTTTTTAACTAATTATTGAATATGTACTTAATGTATCACCTAGAAAAAGGAGAAATCAAGGTTTTATACAAAATATCCTAGTTTTATGACTAATTTTGCTACCTTTTTGATTAATCCAATTAGGCAAGGGCTGAGGACGCGATCGCACTTGCTGGCAGTGTGCCAGTTGAAAAATGTTCAGCCCAGCGTTGCTGGTGGCTTTTCATATTATGGCAAAAACGATTGTAAAAAACCTTGAAAGTCTAGTCTCGACGTTACAATTGACCCAATACTTTATTTGCACTTGTTGTGGTTTAACATCACTTTTTATTTAATTTGACTTTTGTAATGCTGATGGATACTTATAATATGGGAATTAAAATTTAACTATGGAAACACAACCGATACAAGTAATTGGAGGTGGACTAGCTGGGACAGAAGCAGCTTGGCAAATAGCGCAAGCTGGAGTGCCAGTAATTCTGCATGAAATGCGTCCAAAGCGATTTAGTCCGGCTCATCATACAGAACATTTAGCAGAATTAGTGTGTAGTAATTCCTTTGGGGCAATGGCAAGCGATCGCGCGGCGGGATTATTGCACGAAGAGTTACGCCAACTCGGTTCGATTGTCATCTCAAAAGCTGATGAACACGCCGTACCTGCTGGTGGGGCGCTAGCCGTAGACAGGGGACAATTTGGCCAAGATTTAACTGAAACTTTAGCGAGTCATCCTTTAGTTGAATTCCGCCGGGGTGAAGTGTCTGCGATTCCTGAAGGGATTGTGGTTTTAGCAACCGGGCCTTTAACTAGTCCCGACTTAGCAGAAGATTTGCAACGCTTTACAGGGATGGAATACCTCAGCTTTTTTGATGCAGCTAGTCCGATTATCGTTGGAGAATCGATTAACCGTGACATTGCTTTTATGGCATCACGTTATGACAAAGGTGAAGCCGCTTATCTCAACTGCCCAATGAATAAAGAGCAGTACTTGCACTTTCGGGAAGAACTCTGTAAAGCCGAACAAACAGAACTCAAGGGTTTTGAACGAGAAACGGCGAAATTTTTTGAAGCTTGTTTACCCATAGAAGAACTAGCCCAGCGCGGAGAAGATACCATGCGCTACGGCCCCCTAAAGCCAGTGGGATTGTCAGATACTCGCACAGGAGAACGTCCTTATGCTGTGGTGCAGTTACGACAAGAAGATAAAGCTGGTCAGCTGTGGAATATGGTAGGATTTCAAACAAATCTGCGTTGGGGCGAACAAAAGCGAATCTTTCAATTAATTCCCAGTTTAGAAAAAGCAGAGTTTGTCAGGCTGGGAGTAATGCACCGCAACACTTTTATTAATGCTCCTCAGTTAATGCATCCTACCTTGCAATTTAAAGAGCGTCCGACATTATTAGCTGCGGGACAATTGATTGGTACTGAAGGTTACACTGCTGCGGCTGCGGGTGGTTGCTTGGCAGGAATTAATGCCGCGCGGTTAGCCTTGGGTAAAGAAGCTTTGGTTTTACCACCAACAACAATGATGGGTGCATTATTAGAATTTATTAGTTCCGCTTCGCCGAAGCATTTCCAACCAATGCCGCCTAACTTTGGGATTTTTCCCGATTTAGGAATGAAAATCAAAAGTAAACCAGAACGTTATGGACGTTACCGCGATCGCTCTTTAACTGATTTGGCAAACTGGAAAGCTAATCGTAATTAATGGGGATTGGGTAGAGGGGCAAAGGAGCGGAGGGGCAGAGGGGCAGAGGGGAAAAACTTACTGCAACTGCTCCCCTGCTCCCCTGCTCCCCTGCTCCCTATCTATTCTTTAATAGTGACTAATCCATGTATACCTAGCGCTGTAATTACACCTCCCAGTAATCCCCAAGTACCATCGGCAAATACGTTGATGCGATGAATGTAAGTGCGATGATAGGCATACTCTAATTGTCTATCATTTACTTTTCCAACCTCTACCAGGTTTTCCACATACTTTTCAGCTTTGATCAGTGCTGCATAATCGAGATTAAACCAATACAACGATACTCCCACCACTGCCAAACCTGGAGCAACCAAGGTAATTAAGAGAATTGCTATACGTGCGTTCATACATCTCACCCACTCACATACCTGCTCAATGCTGACATAGCTGGAATCCTTGTGTTACAACTTGGCATACCAATTTAATAATGCTTTGGCGTGGGTGAATCAAATTTTGGGAATAATCCTCATAGTGTTTGAAAGTATCGTTTTGATTAGGTTCGCACTATGAGAGGGCGATTTCTAGAAAAAAAGCAGATTTATCGAGGAAGGCAGGAGGCAGAGGGCAGGAGGCAGGAGGAAGACTGCCCTCTGCATCTGCCTCCTGCTACAACCAGAGAGAGCAAGAGTTTAAGACCTCCAGGCAGTTCAGCACTGCTCAATTATCTGGGATCGAATCCCCTTAGAGTTGCCTTTTTCTGCCTCCTGCCTCCTGCCTCCTGCCTCCTTCAATGCTGTTTATCTATTGTATTTTGCTGTATTTTGTGGATTTGTTTGGGATTAATTCCAGCCGACGCAACATCTACAGGGTCTATTGATACTCTGCGACAACAGCAGCAACAAATGAACCAGCAGCGTCAGGGTGTAGTTGGAGAGCGCGATCGCTTAAATAATCTCCAACAGGAGGCCCAAAAACACCTGACTGGTTTAAAGCAAAATCTGCAAACGACAGATAGCTATCTTCTAGAGAGCGAATCGCGATTACAACTTGCTACCCAACGCCTCCAGCAGTTAGAGACTGATTTAGATGTGGCAGAACGTTCGTATCAGGAGCGGCAAATTGCAACAGTAGCACGATTGCGTTATCTTCAGCGATCGCCTGCTTTTGCGGGATGGGCAGTTTTGCTCGAAAGTGAAAATATCAGCGACTTTTTCAGCCGTCGTCATCAGTTGAAGTTAGTGTTTCAAGCAGACCAGAAAATTTTGCTAAAACTCAACACCCAAGCAAACTCAATCGATAAACAAAAAACGGAAGTAGAACAGCAAAAAAACGAAATTGGTTTAATTCGCGAGCAACTGTTGGCACAAAAAGCCGATTATCAAACCCAGGCGCAATCGCAATCAGAATTGATTCAACGCCTCAATAGCGATCGCCTTGCCTTAGAAGCTGCGCAAAATCAGCTAGAAAGAGAATCCAAAAATCTGGAAGTCTTGATTCAACAAAAGGTAGCCGAAGCCCAAGGAAAAACCAACAGCAGAACAGGTATCATCATTCGAGGAACTGGGGTAATGGCATATCCTAGCGATGCTTCTACTAGCAGTCCCTTTGGCTGGCGGGTACACCCAATTCTTGGCTATCGTCGCTTTCATGCTGGGTTGGATTTTGCCGCCAGCTATGGTAGTAAAATTCGGGCAGCCGATTCAGGAACAGTAATTTTTGCTGGATGGTATGGTGGTTATGGTAGAGCGGTAATTATCGACCACGGTAATGGCATGACTACACTCTACGGTCATACCAGCGAGTTATATGTTTCTGAGGGACAAGCAGTTGAACGCGGACAAGCGATCGCTGCTGTCGGTTCCACAGGTTTCTCAACTGGCCCCCACCTCCACTTTGAAGTTCGTCGGAATGGTACACCTGTAGACCCAGCTAATTATCTTTAAAGCTGCGAATTTTATCACAGACGTGCTATAATATGGAAGATTAAGGGCGCGTAGCTCAGTGGATAGAGCAACAGATTCCGGTTCTGTGGGTCGGGGGTTCAAATCCCTCCGCGCTCGTTACCTTTACAAGACTAACGAAAAAATCGAGAGGTCATTTTCTCTCATAGGATAAACCTAATTTACCCTATGAGACAGAATGGTAACGGTTAGTCTAGAATACAAAAATTAGTGTACGTATGTGGTGATTGATATAACACTATACTAGAGATTTTGTTTTCTCATTCAATCTCTCACCCCTATTACCTACCCCAAAATTGTTTTAAAAAATCAAACAATGGGGCATTTGTTGGAGGGAATTCCTAAAGTATAGGTAGAGGCTAAATCTTCCCTATTAGCAGCAGATGGGTTTGATGCAACTAGAATTTTTGTGGAGCGCAATTAATTATGACTGCTTTAACCTTACAGTTACCTTCTAATCTGCAATTTACGGATGAGGAATTTGCACAGGTTGTCGCTGTGAATAAAGAATTACGACTAGAGTTAACTGCTGAGGGGGAATTAATTATCATGTCACCTACTGGGGGAGAAACGGGAAACCGTAATTTTGATTTATTAGGTCAGATATGGTTTTGGAGCAATCAAAATAATTTGGGAAAAGCTTTTGATTCTTCTACTGGGTTTAAATTGCCAAATGGGGCAACTCGTTCACCTGATGCCTCTTGGATAAGGATAGAAAGATGGGATGTTCTTACCCCAGAACAAAGAAAGAAATTTCTCCCTTTGTGTCCTGATTTTGCAGTGGAATTAGTTTCTGAAACTGATGATGTGGAAGATACTAAAGCCAAAATGCAGGAATACTTAGCAAATGGTTTACAACTGGGTTGGTTAATTAATCCTAAAGATAAACAAGTAATAATTTATCGCCCAAATATTGTACCGGAAGTTTTACAATCTCCCACAAGTTTATCGGGTGAAGATGTTCTCCCTAGTTTTGTTTTAAATTTACAACAGATTTTTGTATAGATGACTGATATCTTGATTTTATTTCTACTCAAATTCGCGTAAACCATCGACACTTCCTTTAAAGCTCAAACCAGATTCGAAACCGCAGCAAGTGCTAAGTGTAAGAACTTTAGAAAAGTGAAAATCTTTTTTGATTGGCGATCGCACTTCTTTAGCAAAAAAAAATCAACTAACTTAAAGCCAAGATGGTTTTTCAGTACACTAACGCATTTGTCACCATAGCATCGGTTGATTTTGAGAATTTAGTTAATTTCTATACCAAATTGCTGGAGCAAAAGCCAGTTATTTTGATTCCAAATGTCTATGCTGAGTTTAATTTAGTTAGCCTAAGATTAAGTATTTTTAAACCAAAGAACACAAACGAATCGGAATTTGAAGCGATCGCCAAAAGTAAGATAAGTTTGTGTTTGGAAGTAAGTAACTTAGAAGATGCGATCGCTCACCTAACTGCTTTGGGCTATCCTCCACCAGGAGACATTTCCATTGCTTCCCACGGCAGAGAAATTTATGCTTATGACCCTGATGGCAATCGTCTGATTTTACATCAAGCTGCTATGGGGAGTCATTAGTCATTTGTCATTGGTCATTTCAAAGGACAAATAACAAAAGACAAAAGACAAATAACAAAGGACAAAGAACAAATGGCTATAACTCAAAACTATAGATTAAACCTGATTCAATGGTATCCAGGTCACATTGCGAAAGCTGAAAGGAAGCTCAAAGAACAGCTAAAGCGCGTAGACGTGGTGTTTGAGGTACGAGATGCTCGGATTCCCTTAGCGACTCACCATCCCCAAATAGGTGAGTGGGTAGAAGGTAAAAAACGGGTGTTGATACTTAATCGAGTAGATATGATTACACCACAAATGCGATCGCTGTGGATCGATTGGTTTAAACGTCAAGGGGAAGTCCCTTATTTTACCAACGCTCAACATGGTAAAGGTATAGCAGAAGTAGCGCGGGCAGCGCAAGCTGCTGGGGTAGAACTCAATCAAAGAAGAAGCGATCGCGGGATGTTACCCCGTCCAGTGCGGGCTGTGGTAATTGGTTTTCCCAATGTCGGTAAATCAGCTTTAATTAACCGCCTGTTGGGAAAGCGAGTTGTGGAAAGTGCAGCTCGTCCTGGGGTAACTCGCCAACTACGCTGGGTGCGAATTTCCGAACATTTAGAATTGCTTGATGCTCCTGGTGTCATCCCTTTAAAATTAGAAGACCAAGACGCAGCCTTGAAATTAGCTATTTGTGATGATATCGGTGAAGCATCTTACGATAACCAGCTAGTAGCAGCAGCCTTAGTGGATTTACTCAACTATTTAGAAGCTGTAGCAGAAGATTTATTACCAAAAAAACCATTACAATCTCGCTACCAACTCGATTCAACATCAGACACCGGAGATACCTATTTACACGCCTTGGCAGAGCATCGTTACAAAGGTGATGTAGAGCGAGCAGCAAGGCAACTTTTAACAGATTTTCGTAAGGGGTTGTTGGGTGAAATGAGTTTGGAATTACCACCGAATTAAATCTAAATTCAAATAGTAAAAATTAGGAAACCTATTTGATTAACAGGACTTACGCAACTGTCACCAGCAATGGCGCGGCTATGCCGTGCTGCGCGCCAAACAACTAGGCGATAAACATGGTAACGTCTTAACTTTCCCTCATGAGCGACTGCTGAATCCGGAGGGCTTGCCGCAGGCTACCACTCCAGGCGCAGAGAACACAAAAGAGAAGAAATAGAGAGAATTTTTGCGTCAGTTTTGGGATATTTTTTTATTTGGAAGTCCTTTAATACTTCTTTACTGTTGCCTCATGCCTTTATTTGTCAGCTCAAAAAGTCTTTGACGGAGTTCTGATACTACTTTGGGAAATCATCAAAACGCGTTCGCTACATCTACATGAAGGTGTTTGCATTCCTACTCTTCGCCTCCAGTGCCCCATACCCAATATAACTTTTCTAACGCTTGTTACCCAATTTATGGTAGTGGGAATTATAACACTAGTATAAAGAGATTTTCGTAAAAATTTATGAGCGCAAAAGTTGATGGAACTTTAAGGATTGCTGGCTACCAAATCGTCGAGCAACTTTATTCAGGTTCTCGTACTCAAGTGTATCGGGCAATTCGAGAATGCGATACCTTCGGTGGGCTTCGCCAACGCCTACCAGTTGTCATCAAGCTCTTAAAACGAGAATACCCAACATTTACCGAATTAGTCCAGTTTCGCAACCAATATGCGATCGCTAAAAACCTAGATATTCCCGGCATTATCAAACCCTACAGTCTGGAAACCCATCATAATGGCTATGCCCTGGTAATGGAGGACTTTGGTGGTGTTTCCCTGCGGCAATTTACTCAAGGAAAAACACTGACATTAGAGCAATTCTTACCCATTGCTCTGCAACTGTTTGACACTTTACACCAGTTACATCAACAGCGCGTCATTCACAAAGACATCAAGCCAGCCAATATCTTGATTCACCCTGACACGAAACAAATCAAGCTGATTGACTTTAGTATTGCCTCGCTCTTACCACGAGAAACCCAGGAACTTCAGAGCCTCAATGGACTGGAGGGAACGCTAGCGTATCTGTCGCCAGAGCAAACCGGACGAATGAATAGGGGCATAGACTACCGCAGCGACTTTTATTCTTTAGGTGTGACTTTCTTTGAGCTACTGAGTGGAAAATTGCCCTTTGAATCCCATGAACCGATGGAGTTGGTGCATTACCACATTGCGAAACTTCCACCCTGCCTCTGCGATTTCAACCCCAAATTGCCCTTGATGCTGGGCGAAATTGTCCGCAAACTGATGGCGAAGAACGCCGAAGACCGCTATCAAAGTGCGCTAGGAATTAAACATGACCTTGTTACCTGCTTAGAACAGTGGCGAGAAACAGGCAAACACACCTGGTTTGATTTAGGACAGCGAGATATTAGCGATCGCTTTCTCATACCCGAAAAACTCTACGGGCGGGAATCGAAGGTAAAGACCCTATTAGAAGCATTTGGTTATGTGGCCAATGGTGGCTCTCAACTGATGCTAGTGGCAGGTTTCTCTGGTATTGGCAAAACCGCAGTCGTCAACGAAGTGCATAAACCGATTGTGCGCTGGAACGGCTACTTCATCAAGGGCAAATACGACCAGTTCAACCGCAACATTCCTCTGTCTGCTTTTGTGCAAGCCTTTCGCGATCTGATGGGACAGTTGCTTAGGGAAAGCGATATTCAACTGGAGCAATGGCAGAACAAGATTTTAGCAGCAGTTGCAGAGAACGGACAACTTCTGATCGAGGTGATTCCTGAACTGGAGCAGCTGATCGGCAAACAGCCTGCGATCGCTGAACTATCGGGCGGTGCGGCACAACACCGTTTTAATCTGCTGTTCCAAAAGTTCATTCAGGTGTTTGCGACAAGAGAGCATCCGTTGGTGATGTTTCTCGATGACTTGCAGTGGGCAGATTCGGCATCGCTGAATTTGCTGAAGTTGTTGATGGCTCAGAGCGATTGCAGCCATCTATTCATTATTGGCGCATACCGCGATAACGAGGTGTTTGCGGCTCATCCACTGATGTTGACGCTAGATGAAATTGAAAAGGCATCTTCCTGCGTCAATACTTTGACCCTAGTTCCGTTGAGTCAAGCAGATGTGAATCATTTGATCGCCGATTCGCTCAGTTGTGCAACAAAACAGGCACTGCCGTTGACAGAGTTAGTTTATCAAAAAGCCAAAGGCAATCCTTTTTTCACAACTCAGTTTTTGAAAGCGCTACATGAGGATGGGCTGATTACCTTTAATTGGGAGGCAGGTTTTTGGCAGTGCGATGTAGCACAAGTGCGATCGCTTGCTCTCACTGATGATGTGGTGGAATTTATGGCACAACAACTTCAGAAGTTGCCTGACATCACGCAAAATGTTCTAAAACTGGCAGCCTGTATCGGCAATCAGTTCGATTTGGCGACGTTAGCGATCGTTTATGAAAAGTCGCAGGCAGAAACCGCTTCAGACTTGTGGAAAGCACTGCAAGAAGGATTTATCATTCCTACCAATGAAATTTACAAGTTTTATCAAGATTCCTCATTGGCGATCGGTCATTTGCAAATGACAAATGACAAAGGACAAATGACGGTTTACAAATTCTTGCACGATCGCGTCCAGCAAGCTGCTTATTTCCTGATTCCAGAGGAACAAAAACAGATAGCTCACCTCAAAATTGGGCAACTATTACTGACTCATACACCTGTTGCCAAACAAGACGAAAAATTATTTGAAATCGTTAACCAACTTAATATCGGCAAATCCCTAATTGTCGATCTATCTAAGCAAATAGAACTCGCCCAACTCAATCTGAAAGCTGGACAAAAAGCCAGAGCCACAACTGCCTATACAGCCGCATGTGAGTATTGCACTACAGGCATCGCCTTGTTAACTGAGGATATGTGGCAAACGCAGTATGAGTTAACCTTAGCCCTCTACGAAGCTGCCACTGAAGCCGCTTACCTGAGCGGCAACTTTGAACAGATGACACAATTAGCGGCAGTTATAATAGAACGCTCTAGAAATTTGTTGGATACGGTCAAGGTCTATGAAGTTCAAATTCAAGCTGCTCAAGCCCAACATCAATTTATAGAGGCAGTGCAGATTGCCCTAAAGATTGTAGAGCATCTAGGAACGAGTTTTCCCAAGCAACCCAGTCAATTAGATATTGCACGGGCATTCGAGACGACTAAATCGATCCTGGCTGGAAGGCAACCGTTAGACTTAATGACTCTGCCCCAGATGTCAGACCCTAATAAGTTAGCTGTTGTACGGATTCTCGCCGCTGTCACTTCTGCTGCCTTTGTTGTAACTCCAGCGTTGTTACCGTTTATTGTCCTCGAACAGGTCAATTTATCCGTTCAATATGGCAATAGTTCATTTTCGGCAATTGGCTATGGCTACTATGGAATGATACTTTGTGGGATGACAGGAGAAATTGACTCTGGCTATGAGTGTGCACAACTAGCACACTTATTGCTCGAACATTTCAATGCCAAAGAACTGAAGTCTAGAGTCTATGTCGGAATTTACTGTTGCGTGTGGCATTGGAAAGAGCCGCTCAAGAACTCCTTACCGTTTCTCCGGGAAGGCTACGAAGTTGGATTGGAAACGGGAGATTTAGAATCGGCTGCTATTTGCGGATTCATTTACATCTCATACTGTTGGTTTATGGGCAAAGAATTAAGCGATCTCAGCCGAGAGAGTGCTGCCTTCCGAGATCAGCTTGGGCAGCTCAACCAAGAAGGTCTTACCAGCCATCTGACCGTTTTTCAGCAACCAATTTTGAATATGCTTGGCGATTCTGCTGAACCTTGGCAGCTGACTGGAAATGCCTTTAATCGAGAGGAAATTGTGCCAGCCCTCCAGCGATCGGGCGATCAGACTGCGTTGTATTATTTCTATGCCAACCAACTTGGTCTGTGTTACATGTTTGGCAAGTTTGAGTTGGCGGTGTCAGCGGCGATCGCTGCTGAAAACTATATAGGTGGTGCTACAGGCTTATTCATAGTTCCGCTCTGCTACACCTATGATTCTCTAGCCCATCTGGCAATCTATTCTCAGGTTTGTGAGGCACAACAGCAAAACATTCTGCAACGGGTGGCTAAAAACCAGGAAAAAATGAAAAAGTGGGCCGATCGCGCTCCAGAAAATTACCTACACAAATTTTATTTAGTTGAAGCCGACCGATACCGAGTCTTAGAGCAGAAATCAGAGGCAATAGATTTGTACGATCGCGCCATAACTCTAGCTAAAGAACACGGTTACACCCAAGAAGAAGCACTTGCCAATGAACTGGCAGCTAAATTCTACCTTAATTGGCACAAAGAGCGAATTGCTCAGTCATATATGACCCAAGCCTACTATGGCTATGCTCGTTGGGGCGCTAAAGCCAAAGTCGCCGATTTGGAACGAGGTTATCCCCAACTCCTCGCCCCCATCTTAGAGCAAACCCGTTCTCCCCTTTCAACTAACGAAACTATCTTCACATTGGAGAGTGTTACCTCCACCAGTTCCGCCACTTCCAATAGTAGCAGCGTCTCTGTTGCTTTAGATTTAGCTACCATCCTCAAAGCTTCCCAAACTCTTTCTGGGGAAATCGAACTCGAAAAACTGCTTTCAGCTTTGCTGCATATCGTCATTGAAAATGCTGGAGCCGATAAATGTGTATTCATGCTTTTAGAGTCAGATCGGTTGCTAGTTCAGGCTTTAGCACAACTTTCCGTGAGCAGTCTACAGAACCAGGCTGTCAAAGTTGATTTTTACCCGATGTTATTCAACCCACAGCCTATTGAAGACTCAGTTGATGTACCAGTTGGCTTAATTAATAACGTCAAACGCAACTTACAACCAGCAGTAATTACTGATGCCACGGTGCATCCGCAATTAATCAATGACCCGTATATTCAGCAACAGCAACCCAAGAGTATCTTGTGCAGCCCGATTTTGAATCAGGGTAAGTTGTTGGGCATATTGTACCTGGAAAATAATTTGGCAACCGGAGCCTTTACAAGCGATCGCGTCGAACTGCTGAACTTACTTTGTGCCCAAGCCGCAATTTCTCTGGAAAATGCCCAAATTTACGAAAATTCTCAGAACTATGCGCAACAGTTGGCACAATCTCTAGCAAAATTGCAGGCTAGTGAAATCCGCTTCCAAAATTTGGCAAATAATATTCCTGGGATGGTGTACCAATTCCGTCTGGAGGTGGATGGTTCAACTTCAACACCCTACGTTAGTTCTGGCTGTCTCGATTTGTATGGGTTAGAGCCAGAGTTGCTGATGGCAGGGACGCATAGCATTTACGCCATGAATCATCCTGACGATCGCCCAGCTATTGCCCAAGCGATCGCCGACTCTGCCCAAAATCTTACACCATTTGAGCAAGAATGGCGGATTATCCTGCCTTCAGGAACCGTGAAATGGATTCAATCTGCGGCTCGGCCAGAGCTACAAGCCGATGGGGCAATCATCTGGGATGGGGTGGTGATTGATATTAGCAATGGCAAAGAGGCTGAAGTATCTCTAGCCAAAGAACGAGAGTTTTTGAATGCGATCATTCACAATATTACCGATGGGATTGTTGTTTGTGATGGTACTGGCAAATTGACTCTATTTAACAAAGCAACTCGTGAATTTCATGGTCTACCAGTAGAATCATTACCAGCAGAACAATGGGCAGAACACTTCGATCTCTATCAACCTGATGGTCAAACACCCCTATCAATCACGGAAATTCCTTTATTTCGTGCTTTGCAAGGAGAAATCGTCGAAAATGCCGAAATGGTAATTGCGCCGAAGCATGGTTCTAGGAGAATTTTGTTAGCTAGTGGACAAGCGATCTTCGATGCTTCGGGTAACAAACTCGGTGCAGTCGTTGTGATGCGAGACATTAGCGATCGCAAACTTGCTGAACTTACCTTGCAGCAAAAATCACTTGACTTAGAACAAGCGCTAACCGATCTGCAAAACACCCAATTACAAATGGTGCAAAGTGAGAAAATGTCTGCACTAGGGAACTTAGTTGCTGGTGTCGCTCACGAAATGAATAATCCTCTCGGTTTTATTGCTGCCAGTCTCAAACAAGCTAAACCTACCATTGCTGATATTGTTGAACACTTAAAACTTTATCAATCAAGCTTGACTAATGCAAGTGATGAAATCAAACACCATGCCGAAGAAATCGACTTGGATTATAGCTTAGAAGACTTGCCCAAGATGATTGATGCCATGTCGATGGCGTGCGATCGCCTGAAAAACATCAGCACCAGTTTACGAACTTTCTCGCGTGCCGATAAAGATTATAAAGTACCATTTAATATTCACCAAGGCATCGACAGCACGATTTTAATTTTGAAACATCGTCTCAAGGCTAACGACCAACGTCCAGCAATTGAAGTGATAACTGAATACAGCAATTTACCTCAAGTTGAGTGTTTTCCTGGACAATTAAATCAAGTATTTATGAATATTTTAGCAAATGCCATTGATGCCTTAGAGGAATCGAATCTTGGACGAAGTTTTGACGAAATTAAAGCCAATCCGAACTGCATTACAATTACCACTACAGTAGAAAATAATTTAGTTAAAATTACAATTGCTGATAATGGTAAGGGTATCGAAGAAGAAGTAAAACAAAAAATATTTGATCATTTATTTACGACAAAAGCTGTCGGTAAAGGCACAGGATTAGGATTGGCGATCGCTCGGCAAATTATTGTAGAAAAACATGGCGGAGCGATCGCGGTGAATTCCCAATTTGGGGAAGGAACTGAATTTGTGATTCAGCTACCGTTATCGGCATAACTAAATCTTATTTGTTAGTTATGAAATCAGATGGAGTCTAAATCTCCACCTGATTTGTCTCCTTGTACCCTTTTTCAAGCTTTTTCCGCTACCACCGAGTTTTTCTTCAAAAGTTCCACAGCAGCTTGATATTGCAGATCCGCTTCGGTACCAATTTGTTCGCGGTTAATCGCTGGTTGAGAAATAACTTTATCCGGCTTAATACCTAGTTTGTTAATATCTCGGTGTTCAGGAGTTTCATACTTAGCAATTGTGACTGCTAAACCCGAACCATCTGATAATTCAAACAAGGATTGAATTAAGCCTTTGCCAAAGGTGGTTTCGCCTACCAACTGGGCACGACCGTTATCTTGGAGTGCGCCAGCAAGAATCTCACTGGCGCTGGCAGTTCCTTGATTTACCAAAATCACCAGAGGATCTTTCGTAAGGGCCGGGCCAAAGGCTTCAAAACTACCCTGAATGCCTTGTCGGTTAACTGTGTAAACGATAGTGCCAGAGTCTAACCACAGACGGGCAATTTCAATTCCTGATTGCAATAACCCCCCAGGATTATTTCGTAAATCTAGAATGTAGGCAGCAGCGCCTTTTTTTTCTAGACTAGAAATAGCGTGTGCCAATTCCGTTGAAGCGTTGGCATTAAATTGTGTCAGACGTAGGTAGCCAATGGGTGTACCCTCAGCAGAAACACGCAAATCTGAAACCACAGGGTTAAGGGCAATGCGATCGCGTGTCAGTCTAATTTCCGTTTCTGCCTCTCCGTCCCGTTCGATTACGAGAGTCACAAGGCTGCCACTCGGCCCGCGCATTTTGGTAGCAGCTTCATCAAGGGTGAGATTTTCTGTGGAAACGCCTTCAATTTTGAGAATGCGATCGCGTGGTCGAATCCCCGCTTTATCTGCCGGTGAGCCGGCGATAGGAGCCACTACTTCCAACTTCCCATTCTCAGAATTCAAGGCAATTTGCAATCCTACCCCAGTCAGTTCCCCAGAAGTATTGACCTGCAAGCTGCGGTACTGTTCTGGATCTAAAAAGCGGGTAAAAGGATCGTCGAGGCTGTTGAGCATCTTCCCAATTGCCTCATAACTGGCATTTGAGTCTGGCAGTGGTTTTTCCAGAACCTTTTGCCGCACAGCCGCCCAGTTTTGATGATTAAATGTCTCATCTAGATAAGTACGATTAACAATTCGCCAAACTTCCGAAACCAGCTTTTGTTCTCCAGTCAAAGCCAGCGATGGCTGAGTGAGCGTACCCAACGCCAAGCAAACCGCCATTAACAATGAAAATCCAACCCGAAAGACTTGTTTATTCATGAACCCCATTATCAATTCCACCTCAACCCAAATTGTCTAGATAATGCCCACTTCCTCTGTTGTTGATGAAATCTATCTCTCGATTATGTTACTTTTTTTATAGAAGTGGTGCATTTTTCTCATCAAGTTGTTCAGTCAACTGATGCATCGTATCCACTCACCAAAGGATAAAATCTACTTTGTGTCCACCATTTTGTGTGTAGGGGCGTAAAGAGATCGCAATATATTCCATCTTTACAGAGTGTAAAGTTTCTGAAGTCTCTTAGCACACTGAAAGCTGAAAAGCAAACAAAAAAAACTCCCCTTTATTAAAATCCCAAAATTGCTAATTGGGAGAGAAGTCTGAGCGAAGGCTTCTGCCGATTCAGAACTTCGGGATTTATCAACCGCAACCGACTTTTAGGAACTTGAGATTGTATGGCCAACGTTTACGACTGGTTTGAGGAACGCCTGGAGATTCAGGCACTTGCCGAAGACGTTACTAGCAAGTACGTCCCTCCCCACGTCAATATCTTTTACTGCCTGGGTGGAATTACCTTGGTTTGCTTTCTCATCCAGTTTGCTACTGGATTTGCCATGACGTTCTACTACAGGCCAACAGTCACTGAAGCCTTCTCCTCAGTGGAGTACATCATGAATGAAGTAAACTTCGGTTGGCTAATTCGCTCCATCCATCGCTGGTCTGCCAGCATGATGGTATTGATGATGATTTTGCACACCTTCCGGGTTTATCTGACTGGTGGTTTCAAAAAGCCCCGCGAACTGACCTGGATAAGTGGTGTCATCCTGGCTGTGATTACAGTTTCCTTTGGAGTTACCGGCTATTCTCTACCTTGGGATCAAGTTGGCTACTGGGCTGTGAAAATTGTTAGCGGCGTACCAGAAGCAATTCCCGTAGTTGGAGTTCTGATTTCCGACCTATTGCGCGGCGGTTCCAGTGTTGGTCAAGCAACACTAACTCGTTACTACAGCGCACACACATTTGTACTGCCTTGGTTAATTGCAGTATTCATGCTGTTTCACTTCTTGATGATCCGCAAGCAAGGCATTTCCGGGCCTTTGTAATCTCAGCTATTAGCGAAAGGCAACATTTGTTAGTTTTCAGATCGAGTGGTTTGTTTTAAACTTATGAAACACAAGAAATTAATTGCACATAAGTTCCAAAAAACAAATACTTGTATCTGAAGCCTCAAGCTATAGAAAACTTCAGACCGGATAACTGTAGATATAGAAACGCTGTTTCCCGCCTGTTGGTTGCCTAGTAGCTGATAGCTTTCATAAATGCTTTAATTTAACTTAAGCAGGAGAGCACATTTCAAAATGTCAACACAAAAAAAACCTGACCTGAGCGATCCTCAGTTAAGAGCCAAACTCGCTAAAGGCATGGGTCACAACTACTATGGTGAACCCGCTTGGCCTAATGACTTACTTTACGTCTTTCCAATCGTGATCATGGGTTCCTTCGCTGCGATTGTGGCTCTAGCCGTGCTAGATCCGGCAATGACGGGTGAACCAGCAAATCCTTTCGCCACACCATTGGAAATTTTGCCAGAGTGGTACTTATATCCAGTCTTCCAAATTTTGCGATCGCTTCCTAACAAACTTTTAGGAGTGTTAGCAATGGGTTCCGTACCAGTAGGGCTAATCCTCGTTCCCTTTATTGAGAACGTGAATAAGTTCCAAAACCCCTTCCGCCGTCCAGTTGCAACCACAGTATTCCTTGTTGGTACTCTTGTCACCGTGTGGCTAGGTATTGGTGCTGCTTTGCCATTGGATAAATCTTTGACCTTGGGACTATTCTAAATTAGTCACTACAAAGTGCTTTGACGCCTGTGAGTTTCAAGAGCAGATGCAGATGTGCTTTTGAAAGCAATCAACAGGCGTCAATTTTAACAGGAAAGAATTCAGAAGTCAGAAGCCAGAACTCAGAATTAAATTGTGAACTAAAAAGTGGATAACGCCAGCAAAGCGAGTCCGTGTCTCTTACGGGAAAGCAAGTTATGCATAGCGTCTTATAGATAGTGTCTGCATAAATGGGTTTAAGTTCCCCACTAAATATGCTTTTTTTAGTGGTCAACAAGATAGTGTTGGATCTGTAGCAAGATCCCGCAGTGTATCTCTCACTGATTTCCTTCTGAATTCTAAATTCTTCTTCAAGAGTTTAGATTGCATCTAGGATTTGAAGTTTTGGATGGAAAAGCTATTCCAAAATCTCAAATCATCAAAAAACAAATACAAACATTTCTTACTTACTTAACGTAAGTTGCTAGTTACAACCCTGAGAATGCCAAAATCATTCATATTTTGTATTTTGGTACATAGAATATGTCAATTTAGATTTTTTTATGTCAGAGAAATTTTGCGAATAGTGCAGAATTTAATAACTAGCAACTTGGGTTTACTTATATTCAACTCACCGTTAATGCTTAGTATAGTGCAGCAAGACCATCTGACGGTTAAGAGCGAACTCAGGCTCTTAAACCAGGTGCAAGAATGGTTTGAGCAATTTTGTCTGCAACACTTGTCTCAACTTGGCTGGTCAAAAACCCAACTCGATCGCCTCAATTTAGCATTAGCAGAAGGCTTTACTAACGCTGTTCGTCACGCTCATCATGCTTTACCCCCAGAAACAATCATTGAAATTAACGTTTATCTGTGGATTGACCGACTAGAGATTAGAATTTGGGATTATGGAAAACCTTTCAATCCTGATGCGATCGCAGAGCCAGCCCCAGGTACTCTGCAAGTAGGTGGGTATGGGTGGTTTCTCCTCCGGCGGTTGGCCGATCGGGTTGTATACGAACGTGGTGCGGATGGTAGAAATTGCCTGCTCATTGTCAAATACTCTGTAGAAGCACAAAAGTAACAGTGAAATAGTCAAGGCTAAAGGAAAGAATAATTCTGATGTCAATTTTGGCTTGTGAGGGGAGTGGAGCGTAGGGAAGGAGTCTCGACAAAAAACGAGGGCTTTTCTTCTCTACAATACTCTCTTGTACTTAGGAGTCAAATAAATAAAACTTCTCATATAACCGTCACCAAGCTAACGAAGATTTTGCCCAAAGTTGAGCTACACACTTTCAAACAGAAGTGGTTTTTGCTAAAATACATGGCTATTTGATTGATAAAAGTATACTCCTTTTTCAATATTATTTAAATTGGAGAAATATATTTTTTATGTGAAATTGCTTATCATTATTATGATTTTTTTGTAAAACTTTAAGTAAAATTTTTGTATAAAAAGAACTAGTAAATATAGTAAAAATAGCATTCGAGCTACACTAGCTCCCTTGTTAAGATTTGTCAGCAGTGTTGAGAGTCTTAATGTTTGTTCTCTAACAAGTGCCATTTCCTGATTAAAGAGATAGACAGAATAGGGGACAAAATATTATGACTAAAACAGCCCTAATTACAGGAATTACTGGTCAAGATGGCTACTATCTCAGCCATTTGCTCCTCAACCGCGGTTATCGAGTTGTCGGATTAGTACCCCCACATCGACAGCCTAATTTAACAAAACTGGGAATACTGGCAAATCAGGTAGAAATTTTTACGGTTGACTTGAGGGATAATACGGCACTGTTGACCGCAGTTGAACAACTGCGTCCCCAAGAGATTTACAATTTGGCGGCTCCCAGTTTTGTACCCGACTCCTGGAACGACCCATTGGGAACTCTGGATTTAATAACTGGTACAGCTACTAGGCTCTTGGAAGCAGTACAAAAAGTTGGTTTGTCTACCAGATTTTATCAAGCCAGCAGTTCAGAAATGTTTGGCGATGTATTCCTCTCGCCTCAAGATGAGGAAACCGCTTTTCGTCCCAAAAATCCTTATGCTGCGGCTAAAATGCACGCTCACTGGACGATGGTGCATCATAGACAGCGCTATGGACTATTTGCCTGTAGCGGAATTTTATATAATCACGAGTCTCCTCTACGCGCACCTCAGTTTGTCACACGCAAAGTTTCTTTAGCGGCTGCATCAATTAAATTGGGTTTAACTGACACCTTAGAAATGGGTAATCTGGATGCCAAACGTGATTGGGGTTTTGCAGGTGATTATGTAGAGGCAATGTGGCTGATGTTACAAGTTGATGAGCCAGAAGAATATGTGATTGGCACTGGTAAACTACACAGTGTAAGAGATTTAGTTGCCACAGCCTTTGAGTCAGTCGGCTTGGATTGGAAGCAGCATGTAGTTTTAAATACTAGCTTGTTGCGACAAGATGAGCATTTTCAACTAGTAGCTAACCCCAGTAAAGCTAAAAGAAAACTCGGCTGGGAACCCCAAGTAAGCTTTGAGGAACTTTTAGAAAACATGGTAAAAACAGATTTAGAGCGGTTAAAAAGCGGTGCGCTCGCGCCCTTACCGCGAGTGTAAATAATCTAAGATGCAAATCACTACAGTGACAGAAAACCTGAATTTAGGTGATAAAGTTAACAAAAAAACTAACCATGTCTTCGTCTTTTTAGAAATTTTTGCTCACGAAGGTGGTATTCAATCCTATATAAAAGATATTTTTCGCGCCTATCTGGGATTGAGCCAAGACTGTAAAGCAGAAGTTTTTTTACTGCGAGATAGTGCTGATAGCTTAAATCCGTTTGAAGACGAGAACTTAAAATTTCATTACTTTAAAAATCAGTCTCCCTATTTGGGAAGATTGCAAATGGCAGCAGCTTTACTGAAATGTCTATTGCAGAGCCGTCCGCAGCAGGTTTTCTGCGGTCACATTAACTTAGCAGTATTAATCCAAACACTTTGCCAGCCCTTGGGGATTCCTTACACCGTGCTAACTTACGGCAAAGAAGTCTGGGAACCGTTGAAAAATCAGGAACGTCGCGCCCTGACATCAGCAGAGAGAATTTGGACAATTAGTCGCTACAGCCGCGATCGCGCTTGTGTTGCCAATAGTCTAAACCCAAAAATGGTACAGATGATGCCTTGTGCCATTGATACGGATAAATTTACTCCTGGTTCCAAACAACCAGAATTAGTCCAGAAGTATGGCTTAACTGGTGCGAAAGTGTTAATGACAGTAGCGCGGTTATGGTCAGGAGACATTTACAAAGGTGTAGATGTCACCATTCGGGCGTTACCACAAATCGCTGAAGTTTTCCCAGAAGTGAAATATTTGGTAATTGGTCGCGGCGATGACCAACCGCGATTAGCTAAACTTGCAGAAAATTTAGGTGTGAGCGATCGCGTTGTATTTGCTGGTTTCGTTGCCACAGAAGAATTAATGGAACATTATCGCCTTGCTGACGCCTATATTATGCCTTCGCAAGAAGGCTTTGGCATAGTTTATCTAGAAGCAATGGCTTGTGGAGTACCTGTATTATCCGGTGACGACGATGGTTCCGCTGACCCCTTGCAGGATGGTAAACTGGGATGGCGAGTACCACACCGCAATCCTGATGCTGTAGCAGCAGCTTGTATAGAAATGCTTCAAGGGGATGACCCGCGATGTGATGGAAAGTGGCTGCGAGAACAGGCGATCGCTCTGTTTGGCATCAATGCCTTTCAACAGCACTTACAAAAAATGCTGCTATCCTCAGTAATAAAGTCCATTTGAGTCCAAATGACAAATGACCAATGACCAATGACCAATGACTAAAATCGCTATCCTAGAAGGAGAGCAGGACAAAATTTATTAAAAATGAGCTTTAAGTCATTTCAATTGAATCTTTTAAATCTCCGCCCTTGGCTCACCTTGCTAGCAGTTGTTTGGCTGCTGGCATCAGTGGGCTTGGGTTGGTTAGTTAATTCATTGCTAATTATTTTCGGGTTACTGTTGTTGGCACCTATTGTGGCTTTTTTTGGCTTTCGTTGGTGGCTGCAACGCAACTTGGTTGCCGATCGATGTCCCGTCTGTGGATATGAATTTACAGGTTTAAATAACAGTCAGTTGCAATGTCCTAACTGTAAAGAGTTGCTGTTAGTACAAAATAGTCATTTTCAGCGCTTTACACCAGAAGGCACAATTGATGTCACTGCTGTCGAAGTTCCAGCCAAATCACTGGAAGAATAGTCCAGGATCGTTAGTCATTAGCAAAGCATAAATGACTAATGACTATTTATTTTTTTGCGAGATTGAGAGGTTGTAAGTATACTGTTGCGGGGATAGTTCGCCCACATACAGAGAATATTTTCCTGCCTGCCAATAACCAGACAGTTCTGACTTACCTCCAGAGTAACTATCTGCTAGTACACAAAAACGCCCCCCAGGCCCGTCGATCAGCAGTGTTGGCTTTCCTTGACTCTCTACTGTTAATCGTAAATAAGGTAGTGACTCTGTTACTTGGATAACTTGGCTAGGTTCAGTAGTAATATTGCCACAATTACTTTTGACAGTTCCCCCAGATTTCCCATTTAAAATCAATGGATCGGGTTGGGAATTTCGATTAATTTGGATTGTTGGTGTCTGTGCCAAATTAGCCTCAGTGAAAGCCAAACTCATCGCCAAAGTTGTGGGAATAATTGCAAGCAGCCTAAGAGTCTTCATTTTAATTAATGCTCCAGATTTTTTTAGAGCAATATTGTTATACAGTCCGATTTATATAGACGACAGCAATCACTCTTGGTTCCGAAAGCTGCCGTATAAAGTAATACTAGTCAGTTAATGATTATTTGTGAAGATTTGATAGGTGTATGTAGAGACGTTGCATTGCAACGCCTCTAGAATTGATGTCTGAAAGGTCTTGCACCCACAAACATTAGCTAAAATCACTAAGACAACCACCAAAAATAGAATTTGGTTGGTCTATTGTTGAATAAGTATGCTAATGAGGTAGGAAAGATTGATGAATCCTCAACCAGAAGAAGACTTACAGCGTCGCCTCAATAAGCTAGAGGCAGAGATTAATTCCCCGCCAGGGGTGGTTTCACAAGAACAAAAACAAACGCCTCAGTCTGTTTTTGCCAACTTCAACTTGCAACTAGAGCGATTTCAGATTTGGTTCAATAGCTTATCTGGTGTGAAAAAGCTGATAGTTTCAGGTGTGACGGTGCTAGTAGGCTTGGCGATACTGCAAGCAGTGTTTAAACTAGTTGCATCTGTAATCAGTCTGGCACTTTTGGCAGTGTTAGTGTATGTTGGATACAAATTTTTTGTGTCTGGTAGCTTTCAACGTAAGCAATAAGTTGATATGCATTTACTATGCACTCTGCCCGGCGTTATGAAAGTTAGGAGCCGAAATAAAAACGGCTTCTGACTTACAGAGGATTTCAAGGAAGTTGAAGTAGACAAGCTAAGTGTCAAAACTAGGTATAAAGCCTATTTTATTTCTGTTAGCGCAGCCCATTCAGACTCCTGAATTCTGCTGCATAACTCCTAAATCCTATTTCAATATGCTTTTCTTTTTGCTGACGAGCTTAGTCTATTTTAATTGTGCCGATCGCGGCGTAGAAATAATATCAAAGGAATTTATACGATGACGTCACCAATTGTCAGAAGAACTAGTAATCAATCTGGTCAGTCAAAAAAATCGGAAAGAGCCAATTCGCTGCTGCTAGGAAGTAGGCGTTTTGCTGCTTGGGCGGCTGAAATCACACTAGTGGTGACTAGTGGGTTGATTCCCTTTGGCATTGGTGTCTATGCCAATTCTAGAAGCGATCTGAACCGAGTGCCGCTTAACCCTGTGCTGGTAGTCACAGAAAGAGCGATCGCCAGACCTTTAGCTCTACCTGTGAGCTATGGCATCCGTAACGTTGCATGGCCGACTAATATTTTGTGGACAATCGCCTTGTTAGCGCCTGTAACTCTCTCTTGGTGGCAATTGTATTTATTAGCTAAGACTGGTAGCACAATTGGGAAACGTTGGTTAAATGTGCGGGTTGTCAACGAGCAAGGGAAGCCGCCCGGACTGGGGGCAGTTGTAATTAGAGAAGGCGTTGGGCGTTGGACTGTACCCATTTCCATCGCCTATTTGCTGTGGCGCTACAGCTTTGCTTTTCCTAATTTAGGATTATTCACATTTTTGTCTTTATTAATGATTGTGGGTGAAGGGATTGGCTTACCGTCACGTCGGGGGCGTCGCGCACTCCACGATCGACTCGCAGGTACTTATACAATCGATGCAATCTTAGCTAGCAACAGACAAGCTCAGTCTGCTGACGGTAACGATCGAGCAGAAGAAGAACGGGAAGATGAAGAATTTGCGGCAGTCGAAACCAGCCAGTCAGCTAATTTGTGGCGGCGAATACAGCAAAATCCCAATCTGACTTTGTTTGGGGTAGGACTGACGAGTATGACTGCTGTGCTGGCAACTTTAATCGGCACTCAAGTTTATATCCAAATTCAACAATCCCAGCGAGCAACCAAGCAAATCAACAGCCAACAATTCCTCGAACTCGTCAAACAATTGACTCCCAACTCTGGGGCGACTAATGAGCAACGTCAAAGTGCAATTCTGGCTATGGGTGGTCTTAACGACCCACAATCAATTAAATTTCTGGCGGATTTATTAGTTAGCGAAACTGACCCCAGCCTTCTGGATACAATTCAACAAGCTTTGACAACTGTTGGGCCCCAAGCCATCCCGGAACTCAAAAATAAGAATCAGTTTTTGGTCAGCGAACTGGAATCTGTGGGTAGCACTGCAACCAAAGAGCGGGAATTACGCCAAGGGCGGCTACAAAGAAACCAGCGGACAATTAACAAGATTCTCTCTGTTTACAGCGGTAAAATCGAGGGTGTTGACCTTAGTAGAACCCAATTAGGTCAAAGCGGTACTTCAGGAAGTTCTTACTTCAACTTAGTACTGGACAATCTTGATTTATCAGGAGTTAAGTTTAAATCTGCAAATCTTAACCAAGCCAGCTTTAAGGGTACCCGCTTCCGGGGCGTGGGTGAAGATGGACGCTGGGATACCTACGACGATGTAATGGCTGATTTAAGCCAAGCTCAGTTGCAGCAAGCCAATCTCACTGATGCTAACCTCAGTCGCGTCTTGATGAACCGGATCGATTTGAGTCGCGCCACTCTTAACAGAGCCAACTTATCCAATGCGCGTCTGTATGATGCTAAACTCAACAGCACCCAACTAGTAGGAGCCGATCTGCGAAACGCAGTTTTGGAAAAAGCCAGCTTGACTGGGGCAGATTTAGGCGATGCCAAATTGAACGAAGCCAATCTGTATGCAGCGCGTTTAGGTCGCGCCACTGCGATCGGCACGCAATTATCTTTTGCCAACTTAACTAACACTGATTGGCAAGGGGCAGATTTATCAGGAGCCTATTTGGATCGTGCTAATCTCAGCAATGCTAACTTTAGCGCTACTCGTTTAACTGGTGCTGTTTTACGTTCTGCCCAAATGGAAAACGTTAACTTGCAAAATGCTGACCTGAGCCTTGCAGATTTACGAGGGGCAAATGTTGCTGGAGCAGATTTTAAAGGAGCAATTCTCGCTCCAAGCAAACAAGATCCAGCAGATCAATTTGTCCAAACTCCAGATTTAGGCTCAGTATCTGCCGTAGTCCAAGGGGTTGATTTTTCTCAAGCCAAAAATTTAGATGCCAAGCAATTAGCATACATTTGTACTCAAGGAGGCATTCATCCCCGTTGCCCGTAGAATGAGAGAGTGAACAGGGGCAGGGAGCAGGGAGCAGGGGAGGATGAAGAGACAAGGGGAAAAGGAGAATAACCAATGCCCAATACTTCGACTTCGCTCAGTACAAGTGCCCAATGCCCAATGACTAATGACTAATGACTAATGACAAATTGGTGTGAGGAGTTGGTTATGAAGTATATTCCATCTTTGGTTTCAGTTTTGGGGGCTGGCCTGGTCTTGAGTCTGGTTAGTACGAAACCAGCACAAGCTCAAGTAGCTTATGGCAGTTATATTGGTATCGGCCCCACTGTTGGTTTTACCGATGGTATCCAATTTGGGGGAGTAATCGCGGGGCGCTACAAGCTTCTGGAAGCACCAATTTCACTCCGCACTCAAGTGTTAATTGGTAATAATACGGCTGTTGTACCAACGGTTTCTTACGATTTCCCCCTCAACTGGCAAGCTGATGCCTACCTGGGCGCTGGATTAGTGTTGGCTGGTGGTGGTTCTTCTCCTGTGGGCGACAAAATTAGTTTTGCTTTACAACCGGGCATTGATTATATGATCCCAAATAGCAATACTGTCCTTTTTGGCAATGCCATTATTGCTTTTGATGCCTACCGAGATAGCAGTGGTACAGCTATCTCCGTACAAGGAGGCGTTGGTTTAAGATTTTAAGGGACACGCTATCCCTAAGAAGCGTTAAACTTCATTGCAAATTAAGAAGTTAGTCCAAACAACGTGATAGTTTTTGGTCATGAAGAGAGACAGCACAGGATTAACACAGGAGAACACAGTGGCAATGGAATCAAATTTATTAACGGATGCGGGCGCAGATGAAATGAATCAAGATTTCAGTGAATATGTTGCCAACCTGCAACTTCACATGACTCTGCAAGCTCGTAATCTTGTTCCAACCCTGAAGCAAACACTGGTAGATAGTCGCCACCAATTACTCCATCAAACCCAAGCCCACTTTGAAAAGCTAGTTTCTCGGCAAGGGTTATAAAATATATACAAATTTTAATCAAAATTCAAATAAAATAAGGGCAGATGTTGTTGGGTCAATGCCAATGGTGTTCTCACAAGGTCTGCTTTTTCTGCTTTTTAAGTATTAAGTTACTAAAATCACCCTTTTGGCACAATAGTAGAGAGCAGAAACTAGTTAAGATTATTGCAGCAGTTCCTTCCTTTGAAGAGCAGTTAGTTAAGGCTAAATGGCGGCTCGAATAAAAATGACTTCATTACTTCCCAGAAACCTCAGCGTTATTATCCGACCAGTCCAATATCGGGATCTGGACGGAATTGAGCGCATAACTCAAGAGTCATTCGCAGCCCTTACTCCGAAGGGAGCAGGTTTTGCCATCAGCCAGATGCAAAGGCTGCGTCGTTGGTATGGATTACTCAAATTTTTAAGTTGGTTTCCTAATCCACTACAGTATCGCCTTTGTGCTTTTGTTGCAGAGCAAGGGCGGATACTTTTAGGAATGATTCAAGTGTCACCCTTTAACCGCACACGTAGCACTTGGCGGATCGATCGAGTGTTGCTAGAGCGTGGTGTCGATAAACAAGGAATTGGTTCGCAACTTTTGCGTCATTGCTTTGAATCGATTCTGGAAGCTCGAACTTGGTTACTGGAAGTTAATATTAATGACATAGAGGCGCTGGCATTATATCGACAAAATGGATTCCAGCGTCTAGCAGAAATGACATACTGGGAAATTGGGCCAGAATTACTGGCTGAATTGGCACAAGCAGAGCCAGACTTGCCCAACCTGTTGCCTATAAGTAATGCTGATGCCCAGTTGCTATATCAACTAGATACGGCATCAATGCCACCTTTGGTGCGTCAGGTTTTCGACCGCAATACCCGCGACTTTAAAACCAGCTTGTTCGGCGCTTTAACTGATGCAGTGAAGCAATGGCTGACCAAAACAGAAGTAGTCAGTGGTTACGTATTTGAACCGCAACGCAAAGCTGCGATCGGCTATTTTCAGGTGCAACTCGATCGCAAGGGTGAAGTTCCCCATGCTGCAACGCTGACAGTTCATCCTGCTTACACCTGGCTTTATCCAGAATTACTATCTCAACTGGCTCGTATTGCCCAAGATTTTCCCCAGCAAGGGTTACAACTAGCCTCCTCAGACTATCAGGCAGAGCGAGAAGAATATTTGGAGCGAATTGGGGCAAAACGCATAGAACATACATTAGTGATGTCTCGCTCTGTGTGGCACAAGCTACGAGAGTCGAAATTCGTCTCCTTAGAAGGAATCCAATGGACTGATATGCTGCAAGGTTTACAACCAACTCGTAAACCTATACCAGGTGGGATGTCATGGATACAACCAGGAAAGTTGCCATCATCAGATAAACCTCTGCCAAGCAAGCCAGAACCGATTAACTTTTCGGTAAAAAACCCTAGCATAGAAACACCGCCGATTACTGAATCAGCAGATGGACAGCAGGAGAATTAATGTGATATCCCAAGAGCAACCAAAACCGTTTATTTCAGCCTTGGGGCTAGATTTTGGTCGCAAGCGGATTGGTGTGGCTGGGTGCGATCGCACGGGTTTAATTGCCACGGGTATCACTACAATTGAGCGTACATCTTTTGACCAAGATGTCGAGCAAATCCGACAAATAGTTAATGAACGTGAGGTGCAAGTTCTAGTTATGGGCTTACCTTATTCAATGGATGGCTCGCTAGGATTTCAGGCTCGTCAAGTTCAAAAATTTACTAAAAGACTTGCTAAAGCACTAAACTTGCCTGTGGAATATATGGATGAGCGGTTAACTTCATTTCAAGCAGAGCAACTGCTGATAGCTGAAAACCGCTCCCCATCACGCCATAAAGGTTTAATTGATCGCAAGGCAGCGGCTTTAATTTTGCAACAATGGCTGGATATTAAGCGTGCCAACTACCGCAGTTCAGTTGCGGCTATTGAGTATTGATACCTTTTAACATGATATTCTGAAAACGATTAGCCAGCAGTTGTAACTACGTATAAAGCTATTTGCTTGACATAATAATATGTCATTAACTTATAGTTAAGCGATTTTCAAATTTGCTGGTATTTATTAAATTTCTACATTTCGGCTATGTTTTCCTCTCCATTTCCTGAAGAAAATGATAACGCTCATGAGGGTTCCATCACTTTAACCGATGACAAAGGGCGATCGCTCGACTGTTATATAGAGCATCGCCTTGAGGTTGATGAGCAAGAATACGTTTTGCTTCTTCCTGTAGACTCACCTGTAGAAATTTTTTCTTGGGAAGGTGACGGTGAGGAAGAAGAAGCGGTTCTGGTAGAAGATGACGCCATTATTGAGCAAATTTTTGCTAATGCCCAAGCTGTACTATCTGAACAGAACCTGATATTGAAGAACACAGCTTATGCTCTGACTGTTGCAGGTGATTTACCGCCAGTTGAAGAATCAGAACTCTTCACCTTAGAAATCGAAGACGAAGGGGAAGATTTAGAGCCAGAACAATTACAGCTACTCGCTAGCTTCTATGATGAAGATCAGGAGTATGCAATTTATACACCCCTAGATCCACTGTTGTTTTTTGCACGGATAACAAAAACAGGTGAGCCAGAATTACTTTCTCCAGAGGAGTTTCGTAAAGTGCAACCTCTGTTAGAAGAACATCTTTTTAATGAAGTGGAATAAGATTAAAAATTCAAAATGTAACATTTTCATTTTGAATTTTTAATTGGGAATTTTCATTGTAATCAAAATCTACCTAAACCTTTTATCATGTCCCATTAAACGTGGAAGCTATAAAACCTTGACACTAAATTGGGACAATTAGTATTGTTTAAGATTCTGGACAAGCATTTTGGTCGTGATTTTCAATTCCATTATCTAAATCTAAAATTGGTATGAGGTGCTGAAAATGGCTTATAGCGATTTTACATTAAGTAAATTTAAAAAGTCATTCAGCATCCGCATTGATGAAGAAACTGATTTATGTGCTGACATACAACCTCTACAGGCAAGTGAGAAACTCAAAAATTCTTTAGAAGAAACTACAGAACTGGCTTTAGCAATTAATACTGAAAAAGCTCGTTCAGAAATGATTGTCACTCCGATATTGTTGGAGATAAGACGCAGAGCGAGTTATCCAATTAGCTTATTTTCGGGAACAGATTTTAATGTAGATGCAGAAAAAGGTCTGAATGGATACTGTGAATTTATCATCAGTCGTTCTAAAGAACAGCTAACAATTAATGTGCCAGTGGTGGTTATTATTGAAGCCAAAAATGAAAATATTAAAGGTGGATTAGGTCAATGTGCAGCCGCAATGTTGGCAGCCCAATTGTTTAATCAACAAGAAGGAAATGAAATTAGAAAAATTTATGGTGCGGTAACAACAGGGGATATTTGGAAGTTTTTGAAGTTAGAAGAAAACGATATATTTATTGATTTGAGTAATTATTACATCAAAGAAATAGATAAGATTTTAGGGATTTTATCTCAAAATGTTCAGGGAGACATTCCAGGATAGAGTTCGACTAACTAAACTATATTAGGTTATGCTCATTTGTCTTTGCTATCTACATTTGACTGTTGACTATGGTCTGGAACAATCTTTTACAGCCTGACTTGATTTTAGAGGGTTCAGTGTTGAACCTAACACCAGATATTATCCAAAAATACGGGCTTAAAGGGCTGGTATTGGATGTAGATGAAACTTTAGTACCTTTTACAGTTGGAATAGCTTCCCCAGAACTACGAGAGTGGGTAGAGCAAATCCGTACCTGTACTGCACTGTGCTTGGTGAGTAACAACCTGAGTGAAGCGCGAATTGGTGGAATTGCGCGATCGCTCAACTTACCTTACTACTTAGGTGCAGCCAAGCCTTCCCGACGCAAAATTAGAGCGGCACTGAGGGGAATGGATTTACCAGTGCATCAAGTGGGGATGGTAGGCGATCGCTTGTTTACCGATGTTTTAGCTGGTAATCGTTTGGGAATGTTTACCATTTTAGTCGAACCGATTGTTCATGCTGACGAGGCTCTGCGCTCTCATCCCGTCCGCAACTTTGAAGTTTGGATATCTGAAATTCTGGGAGCCTCTATTACCCCTAAGAAAACCAAGATTCACAAAAGTTGAGAAATCGTCAGGAAAGTAAATCTAAAGAAATGATTAAGGAATCTTACTGGAACAAAAAAATCGGGGATCATAAGTATTAATAACAAGGGGTCAGCCAAAAAAGACCCTAACTCATACTAAGTAAATATACTTCCGTAAAGCGTCAACCTTCACTATAGAGGGATTGGCGCTTTACAAATTGAGTTAGGAGTTAGAAGTTATGAGTTATGAATTAAATTTAACTCCTAACTCCTCACTCCTAACTCCTCACTTTTTAGATGCCACTAACAATTGTTGTCAAAATCGGTACTTCCAGCCTAACTCAACCAGAAACGGGACAATTAGCACTTTCTACCATTGCTACCTTAGCGGAAACACTCTGCAATTTAAGACGCCAAGGACATCGGGTGATTTTGGTTTCTTCTGGCGCTGTAGGCGTGGGTTGCGCGCGGTTGGGTTTAACTGAACGTCCTAAAGCGATCGCACTCAAACAGGCTGTAGCAGCAGTTGGACAAGGCAGGTTAATTCGGATATATGATGATTTATTTACTACTCTGCAACAAGCGATCGCTCAAGTATTATTAACACGCAGTGACTTGGTACAGCGCAGCCGCTATCTTAACGCCTACAACACTTTTAAGGAACTACTGGGATTGGGAGTGATCCCCATAGTTAATGAAAATGATACCGTAGCAATAGACGAACTAAAATTTGGTGATAATGATACCCTTTCAGCATTGGTTGCCAGCCTAGTAGAAGCAGATTGGCTATTTTTGCTTACCGATGTCGATCGGTTGTACTCAGCAGATCCGCGTTCCGTGCCAGATGCGCGGCCGATCGCTTTAGTTAGTAGCATTAAAGAATTAACAGAATTACAAATACAAACAAGTTCCCTAGGTTCCCAGTGGGGTACTGGCGGCATGGCGACAAAAATTTCGGCTGCCAGGATTGCCATTACGGCGGGAGTACGTACCGTAATTACCCAAGGGCGATTTCCCCGGAATATCGAAAAAATTATCCAAGGTGAATTGATAGGGACGCATTTTGAACCGCAACCCGAACCAACTTCGGCGCGTAAACGTTGGATAGCTTACGGACTTGTACCTGCGGGGAAATTGTATTTAGATGAAGGTGCGATCGCGGCAATTTCTCTAGCAGGAAAATCCTTATTAGCAGCTGGAATTAAGCTAGTAGAAGGAGAGTTTGACACACAGGATGCCGTGCAATTGTGTGACACCAACGGTAATGAAATTGCCAGAGGACTTGTCAATTACAACAGCAATGAACTGCAAAAGATTTGTGGGCGTCATTCGCGGGAAATTTCCACAATTTTAGGTTATGCCGGTGCAGAAACCGTGATTCATCGGGATAATTTGGTTTTGACTTAAAATGGAAATGAGATAAATATTGTGACTATTAACTGAGAGAGTACAAATATTATGACTCAAACGTTAAAAAATGCTGTTAACTTACCAGAAGAACAACGCTTCTTTCGACATGGGTTAAGTTGGAAAAAGTTTAAAGCGATTCAAGCTAGCTTTGAAAATGTACCAGGGGTGCGGTTGTTTTATTGTGAGGGAATTTTAGAAATTGTGAGTATTGGTAAGCCGCATGAGGCGATTAAGTGTTTAATTGGTTTGCTCTTGGGACAGTATTTTGTGGAACAGGGTATTGAATTTTTTCCCAGTGGGAGTTTTCGCCAGGTTATTCCTGAGATAGTAGAATATCAAGCTGACTTATCTTATTGCTTTGGAACGGACAAACCTATACCAGACCTCTGTATTGAAGTAGTCATTACTAGCGGTAGTCCCATAAAGTCACAGAAGTACAAATTAATGGGAGTCCCGGAAGTTTGGTTTTGGGAAGATGGCACAATTGAAGTCTACTGCTTACGAGAACAAGAATATGAGAAAGTTGTTAAAAGTGAGCTATTAGCAGAATTAGATTTATCCCTGCTCAATCGTTGTGTTTTGTTATCGTCTCCCTTGAAAGCGATTAAAGAGTTTCGTCAAGGCATTCAACAGTAATAGCAGGTTTAAATGAAAGAAATACTTTAATATCTTCTCAGAGTATTAATTTTTATATCAGACTCATAATTATAAGTTTAATGGTGCGACAACAAAGAAGGCAGTTGGTACATAGAGTAAAAGACACGCGCTCCAAATCCCTCAAGTAGATTAGCCTCACTTTGCTCGGTGTAACCTAAAACTCTCATCCCAGCGGCAACACCTGCACGCACACCCAAAACACTATCTTCTACAACAGTGCAAGATGCAGCTGGAAATCCCATATTTTTAGCTGCATATAAGAATAAGTCAGGTGCTGGCTTCCAACTTCCAATTTGATATGAGCTAAAGATACGTCCTTCAAATCGAGGTAGTAGGTTAGTTACACGCAAAGCTAACTTAATTTTTTCCGGTGGGCCACTAGAAGCAACGCAAATAGGTAAGTTAATCTTGTCTAAAGCTGCTTCTATTCCTTCTACAGGACGTAGTTCACGCTCGAATGCTTCAGCAGTACGGGTACGAAGCTGAGTTACAAAATCTTGCGGCATCTTTTTCCCAAGTCTTTGCTCAATGACAGCAACACAATCAGCCATTTTGCAACCCTTAAATAACAAAATGGCTTCTTCAAGTTTCATTGCAAGTCCAAACTCAGCGACAAATTCCACAAGAACGCGATTGCCTAATCCTTCGCTGTCTACTAACACCCCATCACAGTCAAAAATAACCAATTCTGTTTGCACTTATACACTCCACCCTCACTCATTTACAAATTTGGGATTGTTATAGAAGCGAACGTTCCTTACCACTCCCATCGAGCGATGTCAGGTGCCGAACCGGAGTAAGGAAGTCCGACATCAGTTCCTCTATCTACCACAAGACTGCGTGGCGAAGCTGGCTTATAGTAGGAGTTCCAACGATCGCCCGTGCCTGTAAATCTTGGATCTCCCTGGATGTTTGTCGCATTAACCGCGAATTGGATTTGCCAAGTTGGCTTTGCTGGGTTTGTATTTCTGCGGAGATTATTAGTGAAAGCAATGTTCTTACCTCCTTGCACATCGTCTCCTTGAGAGTTCAAGAACACATTATTTTTGATCGATATCTTGTCTGCGGAGTTTATCTGTAGGCTATTCCCTAAGTTATCGAACACGTTGTTGTGAATCTTGATGTTGGAAGCTGAATCGGGAATGAAGACGGCAGCACTGTTCCCGAAACCAAATTGAACTTTACGAGCGACATTTGCGAAAATATTATTGTGGATATTGATGTCGTGATTTTCTATACTTCCGCCCCATGCTTTCCCTCCCCAAATCGCAATACCGAAGCCCTTATCCTGAAAGTAAGAGTTGGATATCTCGACTCCGCTCAAGGCAACTTCGATTGACTCCTTAACACTGTGTCCGTCAATATCTTTTATTCGTAAGTTTCGTATCTTGAGATTGCTTGGGTGTGTAGCTGTCGGCTGGTATTCATTCATGATTGAATGATTGACCATCGATAACCATGTATTACAGGTAACATTGTAGATTTCGTTTCCATAACTCAAATTCCAAAGTTCAATGGAAGCATCCTCGCTCCACTGGGAATCTACTTCTGGAACCTGGATGTCGCAATCGTGAATCTTCACGTTACGGATATGACCTACATGCATGAACTTTATGCCGTATCCTTTATTTTCTCGGATAGTAATGTTGTAGATGTCAGCGCCATCTAGCCCTCCAAGTCTCAAGTTCCCGGTAGATGCTCCCGATACTCCATCCGCCGCGGAGTTGATAAATGTGCAATCATGTATCGTTGTGTTTTTCATCCACTTTTCCTCTGGAAGCGGGACGTACCACCACATGTTGCCACGGGTAAAAACTGCACCACTGTGCTGGAAGTTTTTGAACGTGACATTATGCGTAGTCACATTGTTACGATTTTCTACCCAGATGTCGGCTTTGATGGTTTTGCCGTTTCCATCTATGGTGAAGCCGCCTAACGTCTGATTGCCGTCTGTCGCTTCAATCATCTCCGAAGGAGACCCATACCGAGGGTTCGAGCCGGAGTAGCTAGGCGAGACAAGCTGAATAATGCTTCCATGATGCCAAAGACTCCAGTCACTGCTGCCAGTATTTACTCCTGGAGCAGGAATAGCACCGTTGCTAGTGATAGTCACGCTTGATTCACCTGCTCCCTCGATATTTACTCCCTGTGGAAGTACCGTCGCTTCCGTTTCCCTGTAGACGCCTGGGTTCAAATAAATCGTGTAGTTTTGATTCGGTTGAACTTGTTTTGCTGCATAGGCCAATGTCTTCAATGGCTTGCCTAGCGATCCATCGCCTTCGGTATTGCTTCCCGTGGGAGATACGTAGACGTACAAGCTCCTGGTAGATTCGGCAGCCACAATTTTCTGCGTAGTTCCTAACTGGGTTGTGACTACAGCTACTAAAACAATAGTAGCTAAAGCTGCGTAGGAAAGAAGGGAGCGTAGAGTCTTTATCATTACTCAAAGGAGGGGAGGGAGCTGAGAAATGAGAATAGAATGTTTTCTACCGTAAGAAATACTACGGCGGCGAAATCTTTCTCGTCTCTGGAAGCAGGAAAAAATGCTACTTGGAAATTTTTGTCTAGTACCTATCGATAGATAAGCTGTAAAAAACTTACCATTCCATCTTTAACCTGAGTATTAAGATTTATTCGCCTAAATTTACATCCTCTACCCAGTTCTGTTTGCACTTATGCATTCCACACGTCACTCATTTACAAATTCGGGATTGTCATAGAAGCGATCGCCACACCCCCCCACAAAGGCGCATCATCCCCCAACGTTGCCGGCACAATTTCAAAATCAACCTCCGGTAAAGCCGTCTCCCGCGCCACCTGACGCACCACCCGCCAAAAATCCTCCCCCGCCTTCGTCACACCACCTCCCAACACAAAGCGCTGCGGATTCATCAAGTTCGCCACATTGCCAATACCCACACCCAGCGCCCAAGCAGCCTTGTGCAATACTTCCTTCGCCAAATCATCTCCAGTCGCCGCCGCTTCACTTACCAACTGCCCCGTCAGCAACGTTAAATTATTCCCCACCAAACCCCTCAACACCTCTCCTCCTTGGCGTACTTGGCGACTTGGCGGTTCGTTCTCCAAAATTTCCCTAACATTTTGCGCCATATAAGGCCCCGAAGCCAAACGTTCCACACATCCCCGCTTCCCACACAAACAAAGTGGCCCAGCAGGATCTACAACGATATGTCCAATTTCACCAGCCATCCCACCAGCACCCCGCCAAGGCTGTCCGTTGAGTATCCAACCACCACCCACGCCAGTGCTGACAGTAATATAAAACAGGCTATCGTATCCTTGACCAGCACCAAAACGGTGTTCAGCCAAAGCAGCAATATTGGCATCATTATCTACACCAACAGGAATACCAAACTCCTCCTCCAACAACGCTTTGAGAGGAATATTTTCCCATCCAGCCACATGATGAGATAGTCGCACCGTTCCCGTGAAAGCATCAACCGGGCCGCCAAAGCTGACACCGATCGCAGCAGGTTTTGCGTCTTCTAGCAGCGAGTAAATGAGCGATCGCATTATTTCCAAGTCAGTACTAGCATCTGCATTCGCTGGCGAGAGACGACGTTCATAACGCAACCACTTTCTCGAACCGATATTAACTGTTGCTGCCGCCAGCTTTGTTCCGCCAAAATCGAGAGCTAAAATTAATGTCATTCACTCACCTTTTATTACACCATCACACATGTAGTTTCTTTCTGAAGAAAGATGTTTGCACTAAAGATACATTTAACACTAGAAAAACTACACTATTATTTAGCAACTCATGACTACTGAGCAACCCGATCCACTTATCGATTTCTCTCATGCTAAAGAACCTCCTCGCTCTCTTGATGTTGATAAAGCTCAAGAGGCAGATCCCATTGAACCAGAAGAAGTTAGCGGACAGAGTAAGCAAAATCCCACTCCTGACGATTTGAATCGTGAAGATGAAGATCCCAGAATCGGGGGTAGTCAAATAATCAGTGGGAATATTTCAGCTGGGTAAATAGTTACTCATTTCTTTGTGAGTTGAGTACTCCATCAATAAACTGTTGCAATCGTTCATAATGTGAACCTTTCCAATAAATGCGATCGCAGTCTTGGCAACGCTGGAATTCATCAATCTGCGATCGCACCTTTTCTGGCACTTGTTCAATAATGGATTGCTTATCTACAGATTCTAATAATCCATTGCAACGCAAACACCGTTTAAATGGTGAGATTAATTCAAACAAGTCGAAGCGTTGCAGTACTTCTAAAATTTGTTGTTCAGGGTTAGTGTTTCTAACGTAATACCCATGCGTTACCAAACTACGCATCAATAGACCTTTATCACGAGTCAAGAGAATCCGCGCTTGAGTATAGGATATTTGGGCTAATTTTTCGTCCTCGTAGTCATTGCGGTATAAAGTATCAAAACCTAAAAGTCGTAAAGATGTCGCCAGCTTCCCCAAATGAATATCTAAAACGAAGCGGATAATACTGAGAGGTTTTGGCAGAACAGAAACGCTTGGTATAATAAAATTCCTAGCTGAAATTGGATAAACATTGATAGTGTCTCCATCGGAAACTATGTAAGAAAAATTTACATATTCACCATTAACATTTATAGAATCCACCTCTGGATGAGGGACACCCAAGGACTCAATCATGTCCTTAATTGAGGCTTTCTCCTCAAACACATGAGATATTCTCACCTGTTTGTGATGGCGTGGTAAAAAATGATTCAATTCTGCGTGAAAGTAGAAATATGCGATCGCCATAGCTAGTAGATATTTGAACTAGTAAGTGCGCCTTTACTAGCAACAATTTGTCACAATTGCAAAACTTTATCTATTATATTCAAACTCTGAATGCTTGTTGTAGTAGGCTATTTTTACTATGAAATGCCTGTTCACCTTGATTTAAGCAATGTCCAAGAAGCAACAAACTGTAAAGAAGTCATAAAGAATCTTAAAAACTTGCATTTCTTATTGACTTCAGTTACAGTCAAAGCAGATGCCTATCATCAAACCCTGACACAAGCTTCGGGAAGTTAGATTAGGTAAAATGCTAAATAGCAAATTTGTTAATGTTAATGTCAGTGACACTGCTAATAATTAGTCACTACTTTTAATTATTAACTTATCGCAAATGGAGTATGGGAAAGTAAAGCATTTACCCCTAATTTGACTTTTTTTATTTTCTCAAACTATTGAGAATTATTTGCAATATAAATAATTCGATAGATAAATTGAAAGCAAATAGTGTGGAAGAAGTCTTAAAACAGTATTGGCTTACTAAAGTTAGGACTGTTTGTTAAATATTTCCGCATCTAGCTTTAGGAATATATTTTTCAGATGATCGGCACAAAATTATATCTTTATATGTAAAAACAGGATATGTAACTAGCTATGTAAATAATTTCAGCAAAACTTTAAACAACTAGGTTGCTGCTAGAAACATTTTTGATTGTACTATCAGCTACATCAATATTGTAAGCAAGTTAATCGTCGGTAACTCTCCAAGTCGCTTTGTGTCTATGTACTAGGTTTAATATATTTGATTTTGCTAAAGAGACCAAATTCAGAAAAACTGAGTTTCCGCTAATAAAAATTTATTAAATACCAAATAACAATAAAACTAGATACAAAATTAACGCCACTCATACGGAAAAATATCTCTTGACACTGTTTATCTTTATTGTGGAGAATTTATTAACCGGGAAGACCTCAATCGATAATGATGTTATAAAGTGGCTACCTAGTTTTAACTGGGAAATAAATATTGTTCTTTTTTATCTCCTTGAACCAAGGATATTGTAGTTAAGAACACAATTGTATTTTGTAATACCTTTTGTCCATAAAATATGCTAATGAGTACAGCGAGATGAATACTTTTTTTTGTTCTGATGATTCGCGGCAAGTAGGAGAAGATGTTATTGGTAGTGCCACCAATTATCAAACTTATATTTTAGTTGAATGTCCTTTACCTTGGACATCAGAAGCCTTTAACTCCAAGTGGGTGCCTCAGAATTTGAGGATTTTGGTAGAAGAAGTGAAGCGTGCGAAACTGCCGATTAGATTTCTCCTAATTGCTAATAATTTATCACACAAGGTAAATCACACTACGCTTTTGATTTATCAAAAAAAAGAGGGACTAAGTAATGGATACCATAAGCAGGAGTTTCAGCTAGCAAATATTGAGCAAGTAGCAGGGGTTGTCCAAAAATGGATACGGGGTATCGATTCTAATTTGGAAGTAGAAACTAGTACAACTAGAGATATTTTAGTTTGTACTCACGGCAGCCATGATAAGTGTTGTGCGAGATATGGCGCTCCTTTTTACTTCCAAATAACAGCGAATAATGCTGATTTGTGCTTAGATAATGTGCGAATTTGGAAATCATCGCACTTTGGTGGACATCGGTTTGCACCAACAGTTATAGACTTGCCAGAAGGAAGATACTATGGTCGTCTCGATCGAGATTCATTTAGATCGATTTTGACTCGTACTGGTGATATTCAATGTTTACATCAAGTCTATCGAGGCTGGGGAATTCTGCCTGCTGCACTTCAGGTTTTGGAAAGAGAGTTAATCCTCTGTAAAGGATGGGATTGGTTTAATTACAAAGTTGCAGGCAAAATTTTAGAGCAAAGTTTAGACAATAGTACTATTTTAGCTGAACTTAGTTTTGAACAACCTTGTGGTTCTCTCTATACTTACCAGGCTAAACTTGTGAAAGATGAAACGAAGACTCAACAACTGAAGAGTTCATGCAATGCTACACGAGAGTTGGTAGTTACTAAATATGCTGTCGGTAGTTTTTGGATTACCTCTAGTAAGGTAATGAGTTATAGTACACAGAAGTAGAGAGAGAGTTTTTAAACGCAGAGGGACGCCAAGGGAAGCGCAGAGTAACGCAGAGTATTGCTAAGTTTAGTTCGCTACGAATTAATTAAATACTGTATTTAGGATAACGGTATAGAGATTCGTAATAAAATCTCTGCATCTCTCTGTGTTTAAATTCCAAATATTGAATCAAGATGAAGCCATATTTAAGACTTTTCGTAATAGTACTTGGTCTTCTAATTTGACTTTTAAACGACCATTCTCGATATCTCGAATCCAGCTTTGGCTTTTACCTGTAAGTTTCGCCAATTCTCTTTGGGAAAGATTTAAATTTTTTCGCGCCTGCAAAATCTGTTCGCCTAGCAAATCGTTTGTAGTTTTGGGCTTCTTTTTGGCTTTAGCAGTTCTTGTTTTCTTTTTTTCCGATTCTGAGATTTGCTGTTCCCATTCTGGCGGGAGTTCAAAAGCCAAAATCCGCGCATTCATTAGCAGATTCCATTTACCACGGGGCCCTGTGTCTGTGAGGCGAGTTTCAGCACCACCGTCATTAGTCCAAAACTCTAATGCTTCATCTGGATCTTCGGGAAGATCGATTAATTTCGCCCACAAAGGTTGAATTTCTGGTGGGTAAGTAACTGGATCGAAAAGTGGTTTCATTCCATAGTGATTGAGAATTTCTAAATCGCTTTCAAAGGTTCGCAGCAGACGTTTGCGTTCTTCCCGTTGTCTGGATGCAAGGGCGACTTTTTCTTCACCGTAAGCAATACGCAGCAAGGTAGGAATGGTAATGCGTTGTTCTTTGCCCATCTTGGTTTTAAACAGCAACCACAGCATTAGTCGAACTGCGCCTTCATGTTGCTGCCAAATGCTCATGACTGTGGTTAGCAGTGTTTTGGGAAGACTGCCGTATTGATAGAATGCGGTTCGCTCTTTACATGCTTGTTTGTTTAAGAAATATTGCGCCCATAAGCCTGCTTTGACTTTAAAAGTTAGCCCAATCAGATATTTGCATCCGAGATTGTCTTCTTGAAAGTGGTGCTGAATATCTACTAAGTGCCATAAGCGGCTGCCGACAAGAGAGAATCCGTTAATTCGGCCTTGTTGGGGCCAGTCAATGGAGATAATCAGGGAGCAAGCTTGCTGAACGATATTTTTCATTAAAGCTAGCTTGGCAGCTTTGCTTAAGTCTTTGCGTTTCTCCATCCCCAAATATTTCTCGATTTGGCGCTCATCGATCGCAAATTCTTGCTCCCAAGGTTGATCTAAGGCTGTAGCGTAAGCTGCAAAAATCAGATGTATGCAAGCGGCTCTGATGTCAAGCCCCTCAATTGCTGCTATATCTGTGGCCTTGTCGTTCACTTTGAAGGGATCTTGGATGTGAAAAGCGATCGCACCTCGTCCTTGATTGACTTGTCGGCTGTAACTGATGTACCCTTCTTCATCGGTTTCCCAATGTAGGGATGTGCGCTGCGCTAATACATTACAAGCTTCCCAAATTGCGATCGCTGAAGCAAATGGATTATTCTTGCCATTAGAAAATAAGTCTAAGCTGCTAGCATCTCTTGGTTCAACTTTGCATCTTCCCTTTTTCGCCTGCCAAGGAATCGGAGAATTAGTTGGACAAGCTATTACACATTGCGGTTCTGAATAATAGCCCTCACAATTATTACAAAGACCAGGATCGACCCAGTATTCATTGTCCTCTATTCTGATTGCACCCGTAGGACATTGGGGGCGGCAGTTGTCACATCCAACGCAACTGTTGTTAGGAATTGTATAAGGCATTTGGCTCTTTTCCCACTCTAATCGTTGAGATGTCTGGTTCAGGTCTCCCCCTGGATGAGTCCTGTTTATTCATGACTCGCTACCACACGATATTTCTAGTGAGAATAATCTTTTCTCACCACATTCACTTCCCACATCCACTTGTTAAATTCGTATCCAACTACAAGCTATTTAAAGCTTAAAAAATAGCCTAATAAAACTTCTTATTAACTATACATTTCACGATCAAAATGATTAATTTGTTCGGATTGAGCTTAGAAAAAAATCTTAACATTTATTTAAGCTAGTACTTAATGAACATTTGAGCTTTGACGATAAAACCTTACATAAAATATTTTTCGTAAATCTTCGAGCCTCCTATACTTGAGCTTCCTCTGATTTGTTAATAATTTTAATATTTAAGGCACGATCGTATTCTGCCATAAACTTTACAGTTCCTTTATAAATTAATTATGTGTATTCAGATGAAATAAAAATATTCCTTTTGTCATCATTTATCTAAATATTTAAATCAAACTAAATTGAAAATTGTTGCTTTCTAAAATACATATTGCATATATCAAAATGTCAATAGCGAACATTTATTTTGGTATACATATATACTGTTTATGTAAATTTGTTTGCCCAAGTCTATAAATATTTGAAAAAAAATATCATTACTCTTATAGATATAGTTGCATTTGCTGTAAATAATAGTTAAATCGGCAGGTATAAACTACATATACATGAGGCTTTACTCACCTGTATAGGTTTCAAATCCTCAACTTTTTACTTCTTCTCTATATGGAAATTGGCGATCGTGGGCTGCTGCCTCTAGTCAGACATTGAGTCAGAGGGTCAATGAATGCATTTCCATGTAGAGCATGTAAATGAAGAATACTAAATATTCATAAGAATTATTTGCAATAAATTTTATCTAGAAATTGACATAAAAAACAATTCAGCATTGTGTTCAAAGTCATCGAAAATTGATGTGGTAAAAGTAAATTTTGAATACAAAACAATAAAAGATTAGGATAATATGATGATTAATGCACCAACAGATTGACAGGCAAAATTGCTGAGGATTTATTCATGGCACAACTAACAGGTTTGACATTTGGCGGTAAGGCTTGGACACCAAAATTTGCTCAGGAAATCGACAAGGACAAATGTATCGGCTGTGGCAGATGCGTTAAAGTATGCGGATACAATGTGCTTGGTTTGAAGGCACTCAATGAAGAAGGCGAATTTGTAGAAGATGAAGATGATGAAGAAATTGAACGGAAAGTAATGGCAGTTACTTCTCCAGATAACTGTATTGGTTGTGAAGCATGTTCGCGGATTTGCCCCAAGAATTGCTACACCCACGTTGCATTAAACAACTAAGGTTTTTGAAGTTAGTCAAAATTGTTGTTCGTCGAAGGAGGCACTGTTTGAATAAAGCGCGAATGCGCTAGGCAAGGTAACTTGAGGGGAATACTCAATACTTACTGGAACTAATAAAAAGTTCACGGTAAACAAATCCGTAAATCGCAAAATGTCAGTTATTAACAAATTTAAACTTGCTGCTAATATAGCCTAATCAATATTAGGTCTAACAGTGCCCTCTTGGAACAACTAGCTTTTCTGGGAGCAGGGGGCTACCTTTTTCATAGGAGTTGAAATATAATTTGTAAGTTTATGGGGGAAAGATATGGAAAAAATCTGGAAGTTTCCCCCATTTTTTATGGCTGCACGTTAGAAAGTTAATAAGTGAAAAGGGAATGGGGAATGGGGAATGGGGAATAGATAATAATGCCCAGTGCCTAAATACCTAATACCAGAAAATCGTACCTTTAAAGACTGTTTACACAGGTAGCATGTATGCAACAAGTTCCTGTTTCACTATGGACTCTGGTTGCTGGGATAGTAGTTACAGCAATCAGTATTTGGATTGGTCAGAATCACACTTTGATGCCGGTGCAAGCATCGTTACAAGCGCCTTTGGTAGACGGTTTTTTCAACGTTATGTTTACCATTGCGATCGCACTCTTTTTAGTGGTAGAAGGAACAATTGTACTTTTTTTGATTCAGTTTCGTCGCCGTCGCGGTGATGATAGCGATGGCGTCCGAGTAGAAGGCAACGTTCCCTTAGAAATCTTTTGGACAGCAATCCCAACAGTGATTGTCCTCTGCTTGGGCATCTACAGCGTAGATGTTTTTAACCGAATGGGCGGCTTTGAGCCTGCGGGTCATCCTCATTCAGCAGCTCATGTTGCTCATAAGTCGGGAACTGCTCTTGCTGCTACACTCAGCGACACCTCTGAAGCAACAACTGCCCCAGCAATAGCCCCAACAATCGGTATTGGCGCGTCTCCTCAAACCCTAGACAAACCAGCCGATTTAGTTGTTGATGTCAAAGGGATACAATACGCTTGGTTATTTAATTACCCTGATAGTGGCATCACCTCTGGGGAATTGCATATACCCGTTGGTGCTGATGTGCAACTCAACCTTTCAGCACAAGATGTAATTCATTCATTCTGGGTACCAAACTTCCGCTTGAAACAAGATGCACTTCCCGGTATTCCAACTGAACTACGATTTGTTGCCACCAAACCAGGTACATATCCCGTAGTTTGTGCTGAGTTGTGCGGTGGTTATCACGGTTCAATGCGGACACAGGTAATTGTCCACACACCAGAAGAATATGATAGCTGGCGGACAGAAAACCAGATTGCTCAACAACAAAACCTAAATCAAGTCGTTGCAGTTAATCCAGCCGACTTATCAACATCAGAGTTTCTCGCGCCCCACACCCATGAGATGGGAATTAGTGCAGCAACTTTAGAGTCAGTAGTCATGAGTCATTAGTCACTTGTACTGAGCGTAGTCGAAGTATTGGTCATTGGTCATTAGTAACTGACAAATGACAACGGACAAAAGACAGCAGACAAAAGACAAATGACAAAGGACAAAGGACAAAGGACAAAAATATGACACAGGTAGAATTTCCACGGAATACTCCACCAGAAGAAAAAAAACCGGAAATGGTGGCTGGCCACACCTCTCATCCGAAGGCGTGGAAATGGCAGGACTATTTTACATTTAATGTCGATCACAAAGTTATTGGTATCCAATACCTGGTGACGGCGTTTGTGTTTTATCTCATCGGCGGACTGATGGCTGTTGCTCTGCGTGTCGAATTAGCAACACCAGATGCAGACGTACTCGACCCCAATCTGTATAACGCTTTCATGACCAATCACGGGACGATTATGATCTTCCTGTGGATTGTTCCTAGCGCTATTGGCGGATTTGGTAACTATTTAGTGCCGTTGATGGTCGGTGCTAGGGATATGGCTTTCCCGAAGCTGAACGCGATCGCCTTTTGGTTAAATCCACCAGCAGGTGCGCTCATTTTAGGTAGTTTCATTTTTGGCGGTTCCCAATCGGGTTGGACAGCTTATCCACCTTTGAGCTTGGTGACAGCACCAATCGCTCAAACTATGTGGATACTTGCGATCGTTTTGGTGGGAACTTCTTCAATTTTGGGTTCGCTCAACTTTGTAATCACCATTTTGATGATGAAGGTTCCTAGCATGAAATGGGATCAAGTGCCCCTATTTTGCTGGGCAATCTTGGCAACCTCCCTGCTGGCGCTTCTCTCCACACCTGTATTAGCAGCCGGTTTAGTTCTGCTGTTGTTCGACCTCAACTTTGGTACTTCCTTCTTCAAACCAGATGCAGGCGGTAACGTTGTAATTTATCAACACTTATTCTGGTTTTATTCTCACCCGGCAGTATATTTAATGATTCTGCCCATCTTCGGCATCATGTCGGAGGTAATTCCAGTTCACTCCCGCAAGCCAATTTTTGGTTATAAAGCGATCGCTTATTCTAGTGTAGCCATCTGCGTTGTCGGTTTGTTCGTCTGGGTACACCACATGTTCACCAGTGGCACACCCGGTTGGATGCGGATGTTCTTCACTATCTCCACTCTTATAGTTGCAGTTCCCACTGGCGTGAAGATTTTTGCCTGGGTTGCTACCCTTTGGGGTGGTAAAATCCGGTTCACAGGTGCGATGCTTTTCGCCATTGGCTTGTTGTCCATGTTTGTCATGGGCGGCTTAAGTGGTGTGACGATGGGAACAGCCCCCTTTGATGTTCACGTCCACGACACATATTATGTAGTTGGACATTTCCATTACGTTCTGTTTGGCGGTTCCGTGTTTGGCATCTACGCCGGCATTTATCACTGGTTCCCCAAAATGACCGGACGAATGCTGAATGAAAGCTTGGCACGCATTCACTTTGCCCTTACTTTCATCGGTACTAATCTGACCTTTTTACCCATGCACGAGTTGGGTTTAAAAGGAATGCCGCGACGAGTGGCAATGTATGACCCCCAATTTATCGACCTCAATCAAATTTGTACCTTTGGTTCATTTGTTTTGGCGATATCGGTAATTCCTTTCACCATCAACATGATCTACAGTTGGCTGAAAGGGCCTTTGGCTGGTGATAATCCTTGGCAAGCTTTGACTTTAGAATGGACAACTAGTTCACCACCTGCAATTGAAAACTGGGAAGTGTTGCCGGTTGTGACTCATGGCCCTTATGACTACGGTCATGATAACACTCTGGAAATACAGCCATCTGCAACGCCGGAAGCTAATGCTTAGGTAGTAGAGTGAGTAATGCGATCGCACTTAAAGTCACTGAAACTTCTAGTCATTAGATTTGAAAACTCGAAACTCCAAGCTTGGAACCTGAAACTTCAAGCTTGGAACACAAACGCCCGAATTCAATAAACGAACGCCCGAATTCAGAAAACGGACGCCCGAATTCAATAAACGAACGCCCGAATTCAATAAACGAACGCCCGAATTCAATAAACGAACGCCCGAATTCAATAAACGAACGCCCGAATTCAATAAACGAACGCCCGAATTCAATAAACGGACGCCCGAATTCAATAAACGGACGCCCGAATTCAGAACACAAAACTCGGAATTTTCAAAATTCCTGAACAAGTCAAGAGTTTGGCTAAACAAGGATTTTGGATGAATGGCACGCTTGATAACGGCAAACCTAATATCTATTAGGCTTTTGGTGTCGGGTGTAGTGAGGAAGAAATTTATTTGTGTCCACACTCATATTTACTTCTCTTGATTTTTCCTACACCCTACACCCTACACCCTGCCCAGACGGGCTTTCAGCTTTTCTTAGTGCCATTCGATTTTGGATAAAGAATGGAAATTTTGCCGCCTCAGAGTTCATTCTTCATTCAAGCTTCCACAACAGACAGAGTAGATCGTATTGTCAAAAAATCTATGACTATAGCTACAACCACAAGCGAAGATCGCAGTGCAGGACACGAAGAACATCCAGATTTAAGAGTTTGGGGATTGTTAACGTTCCTCGCTTCTGAATCCCTGATGTTTGGAGGATTTTTTGCCACCTATTTGTTTTTTCGAGGTACTACAGCAGTTTGGCCTCCAGAAGGAAGCGAAGTAGAACTACTTGTACCGACAATTAACACCATTATCCTGGTGTCTAGTAGTTTCGTCATTCACTTTGGTGATACGGCGATTAAAAAGAATAACCTCAAGGGAATGCAACTGTGGTACGCAATTACTGCAATCATGGGGGCAATTTTCTTGGGTGGTCAGGTTTATGAGTATTCAACATTAGGATACGGACTGACTACCAACGTCTTCGCCAACTGCTTTTATATCATGACAGGGTTCCACGGTTTGCACGTTTTTGTAGGACTGTTATTGATATTACGTGCATTGTGGCGATCGCGTCTTCCCGGTGAATATTCTGCAACCAATCATACTTTCATCGAAATGACAGAAATTTACTGGCACTTCGTAGACATTATTTGGATTGTATTATTCACTTTGGTGTACATTCTCACTTTGTTTTAACAAAAGTTAGGAGTGAGGAGCCAGAAGTCAAGAGTTAAGAATTTATAACTTCTAACTCGTAATTCACAACTTCTAACTCATAACTCCTAACTCCTAACTCCTAACTCCTAACTCTCCAGGAATTCATTATGCAAGCTAATACAAACCAATTCTCATGGTTCCAGGTTCCAGAGGACATTAAAAACTTATTAATTTTAGCTGCACAAAACTGGGATAACACATCAGAATCAGAAAAATATATTCAACAAGCTTTAGCCAAAACTGGTGAAAATACAGATGTATTGATAGCAGCATATAGATTTTTCTATTATAAAAATAATTATTCGCTTGCACTACAAACAACAATCAAATTATTAGATAAAATTAAAGAAATAGAGAAATTTCCTGATGACTGGGAGCAACTTAAGCCGATATTAGTCAGTCGCAAAGAAGAACCACAAATTCGATTGTACTTAAATGCTTATGCTGCTTCTGGATTAGTACTAGCAAACTTAGGAGAAATTGAGCAAGCAAAAGAAATCAGTACCAAAGTCAAAGAGATAGACGAAAAGCAAGATTTTGGTGCCGGGATTCTCCTGGATATTTTGACACGTCCAGCAGAAGAAGATGATTAATTAGTCAATGCACTTCTCGACAAGAAAGAGTCGGGGTCGGTAGAGACGCGATTAATCGCGTCTGTAAAATAACCAATGCCCACTTGCCCTGAGCGTATCGCTAAAGCGAAAGCTCCGCTAACGCACAGCGTCTCGCAGAGAAGGGATGTCCAATGCCCAATGAATGCCCTTTTTGTGAAAAATCATGAACAATTGGTTATCTACCAGATCGTATTCCTCTTACTCCCTATTAGGAGCAGCTACTGATAGTAACTCTATCTTTCCTCCTATCACGATACCTACTAAACTTCCTGTAGGTAATATTCCTAATGTCTCTCCGATTCTGATCGTCCAATCTTCTCCGTTATCAATTTAAAAGTTATGAAAGGTAGAGATTGGCTGCTAACGGGGGATGGTCAGTATCAAGCCTGTAAATCTGTAAGGGCATGGGATTTATTGAGAGAAAATTACCGCCTTTATCGGTTTTTAACTGAGGTGGAAGATGTTCTCAATAGTGGGAATGATGAAGTCAGTTGTCTGCCAGAAATTCGGATGCTCGTAAGGCGCTTGATAGTAAATTCCTACTGGGTACGAAGTCAAAATTTAGAGCCTTCGCCCAAAACGGGAACCTCTGTTTTACTCCTATACGATGAATTGGGTTTTCCCTTAACTGTGCAAACAGTAACATTTACACCGGGAACCCGATCGAACATTCATAATCATGGGACATGGGGAATAGTTGCGGTGTTAAAAGGTCAGGAAAAAAATACTTTTTGGCGACGCACTAATAGCCCCGAATTTCAGGACAAAATTGAACAGACGGGAGAGGTAACTCTATTTCCAGGAGATATTATTAGCTTTACTCCGGATGCAATTCACTGTGTAGAAGCAGTGGGTGATGAACCAACTGTGACTTTTAATATCTACGGCGAAACCGATCCGAATGAGAGATTTGAGTTTGACCCGATTAAGTATAGTGCTAAAAACTTTTAGCACCACGCAGTAGGGGCGCATAGCCGCGCGTCCCTACACAATACTGCTCGGTTAAGTATTTTTAACTCGACATTGGGTTTGGGGAAAAGGTTAAAGGGTAAAGGTTAAAGGTTTTTTCTTTCCCCTTCCCCTTTTCCCCAAAACCCGACAAGTATTGCGTCCCTACAAACGAATCGTATTCTACTAAGAGGTAGTTAAATGGCAAGAGTAATTTTCTATAGCAAACCAGGCTGTAAAGGTGGTACTAAGCAAAAAGTTTTGCTTACAGCTGCCGGTCATGAAGTGATACCATGCAATCTGCTAACAGAATCTTGGACAGTTGAGCGGTTGCGTTCATTTTTTGGCGATCGCCCCGTAGCCGAATGGTTTAATCTTTCCGCTCCCAAGATAAAATCTGGTGAGGTGGTTCCTGAAAAAATCGATGCCCAAACCGCCTTGACGTTGATGCTGAAAGAGCCACTTTTAATTCGCCGTCCTTTGTTAGAAGTAGGCGATCGCCGTGAGGTAGGATTTGATGTCCAAAAGATTGATACTTGGATTGGCTTACAAGCTGTGGATGAATCCTTGCAAGAAATCAGCGACAAGCTGATGAAGCAAGATTTGCAAAACTGCTCCCACGGCCCTGGTCATCATCACCATCATCATTAGGATGGCTGTAACCATCATGGCGAACAACATCAAAAGCAAGCCAGCTTAAGTTATTAGACTTCTTCTATGAATCAAAAGCCCTCTCCCAAGGTTGGGAGAGGGCTTTTGAAATTGGCTCTAGTCTTTAGCTAACTTGTTGTTGGATGTGTAGTAAACCCTACTACCACTATCAGGTACAAAATGGCAGCTGACACATGAACGCCATAATGACTTCCAAATTGGTTCTTCTGATTTGTGGAAATACTCACCCATCACTGGTTTTATTGCTTCAGTTGCCTTCAGCAAATTGTAGTGAGGGATGTTAAGGAATATATGGTGAGCAACATGAGTACCAATATCGTGATGGATATGATTAACCAAACCATAATCACGGTCAATACTAGAAATTGCGCCTTTTAAGAAAGTCCAATCTTCTCCACGATACCAGGGAAGCTCTGGCTCAGTGTGGTGCAAAAATGTCACCAAATCTAGCCAAATTATGAATACAAGGTAGGGCACGGCATAATATTTCAGCAACCACATCCAACCCCATTGGTAGGTGAGGAAGCCGAGCAAACCTACCATGCCAATCAAAAGTACAGTACTAGTGATGACATCCCATTTTTCCGATGGTTTGAAAAGCGAACTGCTGGGCATAAAGTGGGAGCCTTCTTTATTAGGAGAACGCTTAAACAGATACACAGGATAAGCCAAGAGAAAAACATAATATCTGCCTATCTTTTGGGCTAAAGGCATCTCCTTATATTGTGATTCGCTTACAGGATACCAGCTTTCATCGTTATCGATATTGCCAGTATTTTTGTGATGGGTTCTATGGCTGATCCGCCAACCATGATAAGGAACAAGTATTGGTGTGTGAGAAAGATGTCCAATCAAATCATTGAGCCACTTTTGCTTAGAAAAAGATTGGTGTCCGCAGTCATGCCCGACTACAAACAAAGCCCAAAACATCGTTCCTTGCATTAGCCAGAAAATCGGAAAGAAAAGCCAAGAATCCAGGTAATTAGCTACTGCATAAAGCAGACCGATAATCAGAATGTCACGAAAAAAGTAAAAAAGTGATTTTGTTACATTGGGCTGAAAGCATTCAGCGGGGATTGCAGCTTTTAAATCTTGAAGAGTGAAAGGTAATTTAGTGGAATCCTCAGACGTTTCGTAGCCAGTAGGATTATTGAACGTGACGAGATTTGATTGCACTGGATTCTTTTGTTGGATATAAATCGGAACTTTATTTGAGACAAGATAATCTCACCTCTAGGATGCCCACGAAACTAGCGATCGCTAACACCAAAGAAGATAATTTTTGGCAATTTACCTAACAATTTTTAGTTAGTAAAAAGTCGCCAAATTCTATTTAAACACAGCATAATAAACGCTCTCGTTGAGTTCAAGAGCGTGAGTGTAGTCACAGTGCTATTTATTGCTCTGTATAATGTTCGTCGAAAGTCTTATAGCCAACATCAGTTGTGTATAGTTGACATTGGTCTGTAATTTGCTTCATTAAAGGCCAAGAAAACTGACACTCATCATGTAGATAAGGCTCCCAATTTTCTTTGATGCTGCTGTAAGCTAGCCGCAAATTATAAGAAGGAATCGCAGTGGAAATATGATGAGGAACATGAACATTGATATCGTGGCACAGGATTTCTATCCAACGCGGATAATCACAATGAATAGTTCCAGATAACTGTGCTAGAGCTTCGTTCCACTTGTTCGCTGTCGCAAAAGGAACATCTGCGGCAGTATGGTGAACAATAGTAAAAGTACTCATCCAAAAATGGTAAATCATCCAGGGCACTAGCCAAAACTTGACAAAGCCCCAGATACCAGTTGTGGCGATGAGAGTCGGGAAAGCGATCGCTGCAAACGCAACTACTACAGCCACAGACAACTTGATACTAGATTGGTCTTTCGTTTTGAAGTTTCGCCAATCAAAATGCACCACAGCCCAATGTCCAATGGAACCTACCCACCAGAAGCGTTTACGCATGAACAGTTCAAAAGCAGACTGTCGGGTTTTATCCCAATTTTCAAACACTTCTGGTCTAATGGGATGCCAAGCGTTGTCCTCATCCAGTTTGTTGGTATGAGTATGGTGGTAATTATGCTTAATCCGCCAACTGTGAAAGGGGTAAATTAACGGCATCATGAAGAAATGCCCCACCAAATCATTTACCCAACGACGTTTGGCAAAAGACCTGTGACCGCAATCATGGCCAATTACAAAAAAACCTGTTAAAGCAGTGCCCGTAAAAATCCAAGCTAGGGGCAAGAGAAACCAAGGAGTGATAATCAGGCTGTAATAGCCCAAGGCCACTGCCAAGACACTTAGTACGACTTGTGTCCAAGCTTTGCGACTGTTCTGCTGAAAACATTCGCGTGGCAGGGTTTTGACAATATCTTTGAGCCGGAAGTCGGAATTACTAGGCTCGTCACTTAGTTTCTGGCTATTAATTATTGATGTAGTCATGGACACCTAAAAAACAACAAACTCCTCCACCAAGTCACTAAAAAGTAACTTGCCGTAAAAATTCTTCACATTAGCGCTTCGGATTATAGCAACCTAACCGACACAAGCGCACCCGTAAGTAAATAGCTTTTTGAGAAGTTAGGAGTTAGAAGTGATGAATTATGAGTTAAAAAGGCTACACATCCTAACTCCTAACTCTTAACTAACTTTTGTTGGGGCCAACTTCACATTAGTTGCCAGACCAACTGCTTGTAGCAATTGAACTGTCATCCAGGTTAAATCGATTTCCCACCATTCCAGCCCATGACGAGCTGAGTATTGAAAAGCATGATGGTTATTATGCCAGCCTTCACCGAAAACTAGTACGGCTACCCACCAGCAATTAGTCGATCTATCGCCAGAATCATAGCTCCGATAGCCAAATTTATGAGTCGCGCTGTTCACCAACCAAGTGCAGTGGTAAACCCAGACAATGCGAACAAAAATTCCCCAGACGACGAATGACCAGCCACCCAGAAGCAAAAGCAATACACCTAGAGCAACCTGGATTAAAATGAAATATTTTTCTAAAAACTGATAAACTGGGTCTTCGGCAATGTCTTTGGTGAAACGAGGAACATCAGCGTGAGCGGGACAATAGTGAATCAGCCAATCCATGTGGCTCCACCAGAAGCCTTTATTAGAATCATGGGGATCGGCATCAGTATCAGAGTTTAAATGATGAATGCGATGTGTCCCGACCCACTCAATTGGACCTCCTTGACACGAGAGTGTGCCGAAGAAAACCAGGAGATACTCTAGCCACTTGGGAGTTTGAAAACTGCGGTGAGTAACAAGGCGGTGAAATCCGAGAGTAACTCCTAAACCACCTGTTATCCAGTACAGCAAGAAACCCACACCAACTGCCGTCCAGCTAAAGTTACCAGGAACAAAGGCAAATAAAGCGCCGATGTGCAGTCCAATGAAAAACAGGGTATTAACCCAGTTAACTTGAGGTTTGGTTGAAGTAGCAATTGTCATGCAGTAACCTGAATTTGAATTTTCCAGCCTAGTTTGCGCGATCTTAAAATCCGCATATCTATAATTTTTTTTTGAAAGAGGAACTGATGAACAGCTTAGAACAGCTGCGGCAAGCAGAACATGCACTATTAGAAATTTTTTCTGGAATTGACACTCAGGTCAAGCATAATCTAAAACGAGTGCTGGATGCCTTTCGTAATCACCGTGTAGGCGCACACCACTTCGCTGGTGTAAGTGGCTATGGTCATGATGATTTAGGACGAGAAACTTTAGATAAAGTTTTTGCCGAAGTTATGGGTGCTGAAGCAGCGGCCGTGCGAGTGCAGTTCGTTTCAGGAACTCATGCGATCGCCTGTGCTTTGTTTGGTGTTCTCCGTCCTGGAGATGAAATGTTAGCAGTGGTCGGTTCTCCTTACGATACGCTTGAAGAAGTCATTGGTTTACGAGGTCAAGGTCAAGGCTCTCTTATCGAGTTTGGCATAAATTACCGTCAATTGGAGCTAACCCCAGGAGGAACTATAGATTGGCAAGCTTTAACTACTAGTGTGGCTGAAAACACTCGTTTAGTCTTAATTCAGCGCTCTTGTGGCTATTCTTGGCGTCCTAGTTTATCAATTGCCGATATTGAAAAAATCGTCCACTTAGTCAAACAGCAAAATCCGAACACCGTTTGCTTTGTAGATAACTGCTACGGCGAATTTATTGAAACCAGGGAACCCACAGATGTAGGTGCTGATTTAATGGCGGGGTCATTGATTAAAAATCCTGGTGGCACCATTGTCAGCGCTGGTGGTTATGTCGCTGGTCGCGCCGACTTAGTTGAAGCATCCGCCTGTCGCCTCACTGCTCCCGGTATTGGTAGTTATGGTGGTGCTACTTTTGACCAAAATCGCCTGCTGTTCCAAGGTTTATTTCTGGCTCCGCAAATGGTAGGAGAGGCGATGAAAGGGACTTATCTTACTGGTTATGTATTTGATAAACTCGGTTATCCAGTAAATCCCGCTCCCCTAGTTCCCCGTGGAGATGTAATTCAGGCAATTAAACTCGGTTCTGCTGAAAAGCTAATTGCTTTCTGTAAAGCGATACAACAGCATTCTCCTATCGGTTCCTACTTAGATCCTATTCCAGATGATATGCCGGGGTATGAGAGCCAAGTGGTTATGGCTGGGGGGACATTTATTGAAGGGAGTACTTTGGAATTATCAGCAGATGGCCCTTTGCGTGAGCCGTATGTAGTTTATTGCCAGGGTGGGACTCATTGGACTCATGTAGCGATCGCCTTGGAAGCTGCGATCGATGCAGTTGGCATTAGTGGCTTGTGATTAAGGATTGGGTTGGTAACGCTCAACTATATATCGACACAAGAAAAAATATCTTTATTTACCGACAACATAGGGGAGAAAAGCCCGTCGCACTTCGGATGCACCCAACAGGCTTGGCTCGATAGTCGCTGTGAACCAGGATGGATCGCCCTTTAGGAAATGGGCGTGGAGATCGACAAATTTCCCATAGCGATTAGCGATTTCTTGAATTGCAGTGTTCATACGCTGGAGGTTCTTGCGGGCGATCGCCGACTCAACCCCTACAAAGTTGCGCCTGTCATCTCCAAAGGTAGGATCGTACACATTACCAAGTACAACGGGGCGAATTGGCAACTGCTGTACAAATGTGTCCAAAGTATTAGCAAAAGTTGCAATCCCTGCACCAGTATCTTGAATCAATCCCCCCAGGAGATCGTTACCACCGATAGTGATTAGTGCGATCGCCCTTCCTTGCACCCGCAATTGGTGAGCCTGAGAAGGCAACCCATCAACCGTTGCACCATCACGCGCACGATGTTCCAATTGAGCAGGCCCGCGTGATGTCAGATCCTGACCTTGAAATTTAGGAAACAGGCGATCGTCATTCTGAACGAGGAGTTGCCCTGGATGAACGCCAAACTCGTTATATCGTCCGCAATCTAAAATTGAGTCGCCAAAGGTATATAGCGTCACCATTTCTTGCTCCCGTCGATTGCAGCCAAAGAGAGTTAGGACACTTGTCCCGCCAAATACTTGAATAAAGTGTCGTCGCGTAGGTCGAAACGCAGCCATCACACTCTCCTGTTTGTCCGACCCTAGCATGAGGAGATGGTAGACAATATGAATCAGAAGATGGATTTGCGGTTACAAGCCATAAATCTTGAAATACTTTTTGCACTGGTTGCAACCCATATCAACGTTGAGCCAGTAGAACTTCAGCTTGTGCGATCGCTACAGGTAAACATAATTTTTCATTCTGGGTAGATGATATACACCGAGCGATCGGCAGTTTATGTCTAATCTTTTACCAGAGATAAATTATCACTATCTGGATTGCGTAAGTATAACCTCTAATATTTATAAATCTTATAGTAGCGGAATGCCGAGTAGTAACCTCAGCGCTTTACCTGTAGTAACAAACGCTTCGCTGTTCGCCTATGACACAATTAGAAGAATAAGATGGAACTACTATGACAGAAAGGCTAGACCGGATTGAGGCAATCGTAGAACGGACAGCAGAAAGGGCTGAAGCGAATAGAGGCGCGATGTCTGGCGACAAGCCGCTTCTCTACAAGACGCTCCCCGAATGCGTCTACGCCCAACTAAGCTCAACCGTAAATTTCTTGTTGAAGGTACGTAACTTTGAAGCGATTGTCATTGAACGGAAAGAAGTTGTGACTGAGATTAAAGGCTTGAAAACTGAAAGTCAACACATTTTAGAACATTTGTTCGGTAGACAGGAGAAGGGCGAGTAATGAGCGATCGCCATACCACAACTGCTGCACGTCTCAATGTTTACACCCAAGGTCAAGGATTCCCAATTTTAGGCTTACATGGTCATCCTGGTACTGGTCGTAGTCTTTCTGTTTTTACCAATCATTTATCAAAACGCTACAAAACTTTTGCCCCTGATTTACGCGGATACGGCAAAAGTCGCTACAACGGCAATTTTGACATGAATGACCATTTGACTGATTTAGAAGCACTTCTAGACCGTTTGCAGATTGAAAAGTGCCTAGTATTAGGATGGTCACTTGGAGGCATTCTGGCAATGGAGATGGCATTACGTTTGCCAGAGCGCGTTACTGGGCTGATTTTGGTGGCGACAGCTGCAAAACCTCGTGGCAGTCATCCTCCTATCAGTTGGCAGGATAATTTATATACTGGCATTGCTGCGCTATTGAACTATATAAAACCGAGTTGGCAATGGAATATTGAAACTTTTGGTAAGCGATCGCTTTTTCGCTACCTAATCCAACAACATACATCTACCAGTTACAATTACATCGCCAAGGAAGCAGTACCGGCTTATTTGCAAACCTCCCCTGCTGCTACTCGCGCCCTCTATAGTGCAATTCAATCAGGATACAATCGGCTTCTAGATTTACAAGAAATACAATGTCCTAGTTTAGTACTTGCTGGCGAAAAAGACCGCCACATCACATCTGATTCCAGCCTACAAACTGCTCAACACCTCAAAAATTCTCAGTGGCAGTGCTATCCCAACACCGCCCATCTTTTTCCGTGGGAAGTTCCCCAGCAGGTGCTGAATGATATTGATCGTTGGCTGAAAGAACATCCGCAGGTAGTTGGTAGTCAATAGTCCAAATATTTAAAAAATTTTGACTATTGACAACGAAGAAGAAATGGAGAGAGAAGATGTGGTGACGCGATGAGCGAAAAAGACGCAATAACCCCCGCTAAAAGGATTTTCTGTGTCTCCATGTCTTTGCGTCCCCGCATCAGAGCATCCTTTTCATTTTCTGGCCTAACTTAAATTTGACCGCCAAAGGCAGGCTGTACTTTGCGGTCAAATCTTTCCCCCAAGTCGTCAGCAATTGTTAAGTTACTAGGTTTGCAGCGCTTGACATTTACAACAATTCCCTGCGCTCCTTCAAGCTCCAAATCTTCTATGTATCCTTTGCTTGCTAATGTTGCATCAGAAGAACTTAGAAATGGCCCGAAGTAATACGTGCAACGGGGATTCTGTGTCACAATCTCTACCCACCAAGCCAAGCCGATGTAGTCGAATGTGTTAATTAACACTTCCTTGAGGTTATGCCAAATGGTTTTCATGATTTTCGCCGATTTATAAACGTCTACAGGGTGTTAAACGATATGCTGCTTTATTATCTTTTACATTTCTTTATACTCTGTTACTGTTATTTTTTCAAAGAGATTTTTTGCAATTTATCTAAGTGCAGCGTATTTAGCGATCGCTGGCGATAAATCTCATAAAGCGCCATACCCGCTGCTACAGAAGCATTCAGGCTGGGAGTCTTACCTTGTAGAGGAATCGATACTAAAAAATCACAGGAGCGCTGAGTCAACATACTCAGACCTTCACCTTCTGAGCCGATTACCAAAACGATTGGGCCAGTGAAATTGACTGTATGCAAAGGTTCGCTGCCACTTGCAGCTGTGCCGTAAATCCAAAAGCCAGCTTCCTTTAATTCTTCTAAGGAACGGCTGAGGTTGACAACTCTAGCTACAGCAAAATTTTCTAAAGCGCCTGCTGCCACTTTCATTACAGTGGAAGTGATCCCAGATGCCCTTCTTTGAGGAATCACTAATCCTTGAGCGCCTATTGCTTCGGCAGTGCGAATAATTGCTCCCAAGTTGTGGGGATCGGTAATTCCGTCAGCCACGACAATTACAGCATCGGTTACAGATTTGCATTGCTCAATTAGATCGGGCAATTCCATGTAAGCGTAGGGAGCAATTTGTGCTGCCACACCTTGGTGATTAGCGCCATTGGTGAGATAGTCTAAACGCTTGGGTTCAACCTCATCAATAACTGTGCCATTTTCCTTTGCTTGCAAGAGAAAATGGTGAAAGCTGGGATCGTACCGCAGACGGGTAGTAATCCAGAGACGGTTGAGATTGCGCTGATTTTGCAATGCACTCAATACGGGATGACGACCGTAGATGAGATCGTTATCTTCTTCTGTCGGCTGTGTAGATACAGACGGCTGGGAGAAGTTGCTATTTCGTTGTCGCGAGTTTCCATAACTGGGCTTGCTATCTATTTTCCGGGGATTGCGAGCCGGATTAACAACAGAGATGGTGTTGCCATCTACTTTTCTGGGGTTGCGAGTTGGATTCTCAACAGAGATGGGATTGCTATCTACTTTCTTGGGATTGCGAGTCGGATTCGCAACAGAGATGGGATTGCTATCTGCTTTCTTGGGATTGCGAGTCGGATTCGCAACAGAGATGGGGTTGCTATCTACTTTTCTTGGATTGCGAGTCGGATTAGTTACAACGCGCTTACCTTTAATTTTTACGGGTTGTCTCCGATTGGGTTCGCTAGAAGTCTTGGCTTTTCTGGGTTGATCCTGCATTTGAGTTATCGATATAGCGTATGGTTGAATTGTTCCGATTACCTCAATTTTTTGAACCTAATCTAGTGTTGTGGCTACTGCGAAATTGAGTTTTCACTCTTTTTCTAGATGAAGTATTTGCAACAGTTCGGTTAGACGTTGGTAATCGGTGATATATAAGTAGCCTATTAAAGTTTCTAGACTAGTTGCCTGTTGATAAATTTCGGGATTAAGTCGCTTAGGGCGTCCTGTTGCGGCGTTTCTACCCCGTCGGACAATTTCTAATTCGGTATCCCTGAGATGAGGAATTAGCGATCGCAAATGTAGCGCTTGTGTTTCTGCTCTTACCTGCTCCACTACCAGACGATGGTAAATTCCTGACCGCTGCAATGGCAGCAGATAGAACATTCTAACATACAACTCATAAATTGCATCCCCCAAATATGCTAAAGCACTAGGAGAAATTTGTTGCACTTGTGAGAGGGAAATCTGTTGGAATGGCCCTGTGGTTGCCAAGAGTGCTTCAGTCCAAGACAAGCTCTGTTTGGGAGTTTCATCTTGTCCATCTAATAGCTCTTCCTCCTGTGACTTCACAAATAAATCATTCCTTGACGGGCTACATTTTGCAGGCATTCTTGGCAAAGACTGATTTTTCTGAAGTCTGCCGTGATAGTATACTTAGCATAATAAATACTATCAAAATTACTTCCTAATTTCATCTTTTTGATTGAGAGTTGGCATTTAAAATCACCCTGATGTCAACATCTATAAACCAAATTTCGCCTACTTCTTGTGGTCTGCGCCTAAGATAGGGTAAAATTTTAACATCAAATTCACCCTTTTACTTGGTAGCATTGCCATACTTACTGAGTAAACGACAACTTTTAACTATACAGCATCAAGTCAAGTCTATCTATAAACAAATCTGCTGGCTTTGTATTTCTTACAACAAATATCTCAGACTTGATTATTTATCCAATATTCTAGCCAACGATTACATACCCAAAAATTGGGTGTCTATATCTTTAGTTATTACTCAACTTTAAACATAATAGCTCAACTGGCTTTATGCCTCTCCCACAAGGAGAGAGGTTTTCTGCCAGAAGTTTTAAAAATTAAGCTATCCGATTTTGAGTTTGGATAGCTAAATTTACCTCTCAGATCGAGCAATCAAGACTACTTGACGTTTTCTAGAGCGTCTTCAACTGATTTTTGCAGGGAGAGAAACTTCTCTAGGCGAACAAGCTTGACCGTTTGAGTTACGCGGGCATTCGTGACAATTTGCAAAGTGCCATCAGCAGTTTGAGCTTGCTTGGCTAGCTGCACCAGAGCACCCAAGCCAGAGCTATCAACAAAGTCAATTTGTGAGAGATCCAAAATAATGTGCTTAGGGCCCTCGTCTATCTTGCTGCCAAGTGTCTTGCGAAATGTCGGCTCAGAAAAAGCATCTAACAAACCTGTGAGGCGGAATAGCTGACAGTTATCCCGGACTTCACGAGTGCCCCTCAGGCTAACGGTTAGATTCAGTGGCTCAGCAATAATTCCCTCCTCATGAGTTAAAGTGAACGCTCAAGTATAGATGGTTTTTGACCAAGTTGTCTACAATCTGTTGAAATAGGGGATTAGGGATTGACTATTGGGTAATGGGCATTGGAAAACTTTTCCCCAGTCCTTAGTCCCTGAACACCCATTTGCATTTTGCTATTTTTATTTAATCTCAGATGCGACGACTTGACTCTTGCTTTTTGCTCCAATTCCAAATTAAAAATGCCATAGTTCAAAAAGAAATCTTTCATTTTGAATTTTTTATTTTTAATTTTGAATTCCCCCAAGGGGTTGACGTGCTGTTCGCATAGCTTGAACAAATTGCTCAAACAAGTAATCAGCATCGTGTGGGCCAGGGCTAGCTTCTGGGTGATACTGTACGGAGAACACAGGTAGAGATTTGTGCCGTACTCCGGCAATGGTGCGATCGTTTAAGTTGAGGTGGCTGATTTCTACAACTGCCGTAGGTAAAGAATCTGGATCAATAGCAAAACTATGGTTTTGGCTGGTAATTTCTACTCGTTGTTGTAAACCGGCAGGCTGATTCAAACCACGATGACCAAATTTGAGTTTATAGGTTTCTGCCCCTAGTGCATGACCTAAAATTTGGTGTCCCATACAAATACCAAAGATGGGTTTTTCACTTAACAGGAGTGCTTTGGCAGTTGCAATCCCTTCGGTGACGGCAGCAGGGTCGCCAGGCCCATTAGAAAGAAACACACCATCTGGATTGTATTTGAGAATTTCCTCTGGTGGTGTATCAGCGGGTACAACAATTACCCGACAACCATAACTTACTAAGCGACGTAATATATTACGTTTAACGCCAAAGTCAAGGGCAACAACGGTAAAGGCTTCCCCAAGATTTTCCCCAGCCTCAGAGTTGAATTCCCAAGCTGGAATTGTGGGATCGGACCATTCATAAGCCGTTGAGGTGGTGACTTCCCGAACCAGATTCAATCCTGCCATGTTGGGAGCTGCCTGTACCTGCTCTAGCAATTCCGTTTCATCGAGAATGGTTGTAGAAATGCCACCGTTCATCGCTCCGAACATCCGAATTTTGCGGGTGAGGGCGCGGGTATCGATGCCGTAAATCCCTGGTATTTGGTTTTGCTTGAGGTAGTCAGGTAAAGTTTGTGTCGATCGCCAGTTACTTGGACGGTGACAAATATTGCGGGCGATCGCACCCCGCACTTGGGGGCCATCTGATTCTTCATCTTCCAGATTTACGCCAGTATTCCCCAATTCAGGATAGGTAAAAATCACAATCTGACCGCGGTAACTAGGATCGGTCAGGACTTCTTGATAGCCGGTCATGCCAGTGTTGAACACCACTTCTCCGATCGCGGTTCCCGTCGCACCAAAAGACCAACCGCGATAAGTGGTTCCATCTGCTAGGACAAGTAAAGCTGGTATTGAGTCAGTCAGGGGCATAGGTGATAGGATTGGGGATTGGGCATGGGGCATTGAAAAGAGGCAGAGGGGCGGGGTGCGGGGGGCAGAGGGGAAAACTCTTCTCCCTGCTCCCTGCTCCCTGCTCCCTATTCCCCACTCCCTATTCCTTAATACTGCGATTGTTAATTATCCCATGAGTTGAGCAATTGGGAGTTTTTAAGATAGTTAATTAAAATTAAAAGGGAATTAAAGTAGCGGGAGTGGATTTGGCAAAGCTTGGGCAGTTAAAATTAATTATGCTTCAGTCTTTTTTATCCCGTGCAACCCTAATTTTTGTATCAAGCACTCTAGCGGTTTTGTGCGTTGCCTGTAGTGAAGACAAACAAAACACTGCGATTGTTGGCAATGAGCAACCAACACCAGTTGGGGATCTAGCACCAGTCCAGCCTAGCGTTAAACCAGTAAGACCAGCAGCTAGCCCAGAAGCGCAGCCGCTAGATCCGTTTGAAAGTGAACCAAGTCTTTTTGAGATCGGACGAGACAAAGCTGTTGGCGCTTGGAGTATCAGCCAATCGGCTCAATCTCCAGATGATTGGAAATTGGTGGCGAGTCAGTATCAGGAGGCGATCGCGCTGATGCAAAAAGTGCGGCGAAAAAGCCCAGAATTTGCGATCGCTCAAACCAAGATTACTGAATATCGGCGGCAAATCAAATATGCCCAACAGCAAGCTCTTCCTCGCCCTGTGCGCCTTGCCGAACCGAAGAGGGTAGTAGTTGTTGTTCCCCACACAGTAACCACACCAAAGTATACTTCACCTCTATCGCCTCCACAAGAAATAAACCCGTTACCACCAAAACCAGCTTTGCCCTCATCAGCAGTGGTAATTCCAGATGAAGCAGTATTTACAGCCCCGATTAAAAGGCGGATTGGTGGAACACCAATTGTCGAAGTCACCTTCAATGGCCAGCAACAATTTGACATGATTGTAGATACGGGAGCCAGTGGCACTGTAATTACCCAACAGATGGCCGATGCTTTGGGAATCGTGCCAGTTGGGAGAGCTAAGGCAAATACCGCTAGTTCCAGAGCTGTAGAATTTCCTGTAGGCTACGTTAATTCGATGGCAGCTGGCGGGGTAACAGTGAATAAAATACCAGTAGCGATCGCAGGTGCGGAACTAGAAACTGGACTTCTAGGACATGACTTTTTTGGTAATTATGATGTCACCATTAAGCGTAATGTGGTAGAATTCCGCCCGCAATTGCGATCGCAAATCAATTCCCCAGAAACTCAACTAACTCCTCCAACTTCGTCCAAGCTGCCCCGCTTTGTAGGATATCCTTAGCGATTTTAATCCCTTGGGCGTGATCTAGGAGTGCGATCGTACCCGCTACTTGCAGCGCCAACGAGGCATTCAACGCTACTGCATCTTGTTGCGCCTGAGTTCCCTTACCTTGGAGTACAGCCTTGAGAATCTCCGCATTCTCTTGAACATCTCCACCCCGAAGCATACCTATAGGAGCAGGCGTTAAATCCAAATCTAGAGGATTAATAGTAGTTAACTGTACTTCTCCGTCTGATAAAACCGCCAAGTCAGTTTCATCTCCCAACCCAGCCTCATCAAGTTTTTCTCGCCCGTGCAACACAATCGCCTTTTCCTTGCCCAAATTCTGTAAAGCTTCAGCAACAGTTGCCAAAAGCTTGGGAGTAAATAAGCCCACTACCTGCCCAGTTGGACGCAAGGGATTTACTAACGGCCCCAGCAAATTAAAAATTGTTCGCACTTTCAAAGTCCGCCGTAATGACGCAACGGCCTTGAGTGCTGGATGCCAACCAGGGGCAAACAAGAAAGTGATCCCGACTTCTTGTAGTGCTGCTTGTACTTTTTCACTAGAAGCACTCAAGTTTACACCCAAGGCTTCCAATACATCTGCACTTCCTGTGAGACTTGAAGCTGAACGATTGCCATGTTTGGCGACAGGTACGCCAGATGCTGCGGCGACAAATGCAACGGCTGTAGAAATATTAAAGGTTGATGAACCATCTCCACCAGTGCCACAGGTATCTATGACAGTGTTGAGTGATGAGGAGTGAGGGCTGAGTGGGGAACATTGAGATTGTAATACTTCAGCCATGCCGGTCAACTCGTCGGCAGAAATGCCTCTAAAGTTGAGCGCTGTTAAAATAGCCCCTGATAACTCTGGGGGAACCGCTTCACTGAGCCAACCTTGCATCAATTCCGCAGCTTGAGTACGGGACAAAGATTGGCCATCTATTAATTGTTGCAGCAGGACATACCAGCTAGCAGAGAATTCTTGAGCAGGGATTGGGGAAGTTATCATAGCTAAGGTTTGTATGTTGTAGCTATATTGAGAGCTATGGGGTTATCCTACCGGAAAATTGGAAGCTATCAAAGTTAGGTTTAAATCTCAAGGCTTAATTGCAAAGCTGGATTAGCAAGATCCTGAACTTGTGATTTTTTCTCCAAATCAAGTTTAACTTTGTAGTTTGTAATGAATAACTCTTTTCCTTTAGCTGCACCACTCTGCTTATAGTTATTCATCCCATACTGTAATTCCCACTCTGAGATATTAGCCCATTGAAAATTGTCTCGAATTTGCGTTGAGTTGTCGTAGGTAATTAGCCAGCGATGATGACATTGTTGCAAAAGTTCAGCAAATCTATGGTCCTCAAAAGATGTGTGCAAGTCACCATCTTTACCATATAGCTTTGATTTTTTAGCGCTAAAATATGGTGGATCTAAAAATAAAAATACATCTTCTCCTTCTGGTTTTAATAGGTGACTGTAATCTAAATTAGTAATCTGGACGTTTTCTGATAAGATATTTTCTAACTTTTCGAGTCGTTCTATTGAAGAATCAGTAAATCTTTTATGGAAAGCTTGTTCAGAAAAACCACCTGATTCTACAGTTCCTGAAAAAGTAATTCTATTGAGTACGAAAAAGCGAACTGCTCTTTCTAAGTCAGATAAATTATTGACATCTACACTAGTTAATTCTGTAAAGAGTAATTTACCATCTGTATATTTTACTTTAAGATGTCGAATTTCTTTAACTAACTGAGCTATATCAGATTGGGCAAACTTCCAGAATAAGAATAGTTCGCGGTTTAAATCGTTAATCCAAATCTTGAGAGCAGGAAACTTTTGCCTTAAATAAATAAATACAGAACCACCACCCACAAAAGGCTCTCGATATTCCGAAAAGCTCTCTGGCAAGTATTCAACTATTTGATTTATTGCTTTTGACTTACCACCAGGATATCGGAGAGGACTTTTGATCATAATTCAAAATTATAAGGTTTAAAAATTACTGGATACTTCTATTTTAAGTTTATGATTATTTTGAGCTTCTAAAGCCAATTTTTTAATAACTGATTTTTGATTTTTATTAAAATTTTTAATATTAACTTCTAAAAAAAATTCTAGTTCTTCTAGTGATGCATCAGGAAAAACAATAGAACCAACAACGTTGTTACCTGTAAGCTTTAGCTTCGTAACAAATAATACTGGTTCACCGTTCAATATTAAAGAATCTAAATTAGAAAATAAAATTAGCTTAAATAAACTATCTTGAATATCAGGGAGCTTTGGCAAAGATGCTGTTGAAGTATTTTTTGACTCTTGTATAATATACATGTTGTTCTCGAAGATTATCTCATCAGGAGTCAAATAGTAAATTCCGCCAAGATAGTTTTCAATACTAAAAGTTGCTTTTAATCCATCTACTAAATATTCTAGTTTATGAGAAGTCAGCGCTTCTCTCTTACTAGCACTCTGAGAACCTTTAAGAGAAATATTCTTAAATTCCTCAAACTCTTCTCTGATTTTATGTAAATATTTATCTGCTCCTTCTCGTGAGTGAATTATTACTCCAGTTTTATGATAAATAGAATCATAAGAATCTAGAGCTTTTTCAAAAGTTTGCGTAAATCTTTCTTCAAATAGATTCTTATTCCAATGAAGTGCGCTTTGGCGATATGCTAATATCTCACTGATTTGAAATTTAACAAAATCATTAGCAAATTTTTGATTACTCAACTTATTCTTATTAACTTGACCCTTCTTAGTACTTTTTTTTGCTGTTTCGTAATAAGCAAGTACTATATAGATATTAAGCAAATTCATCCAAGAAATTGTAGAGTATTGGATTTTATCTATATCGCCATCTTTGCCCTCATCTTTAATCACCGGGATTATAGTTATAACTTTGGAGGAATTATATGTATTATAAATTCTGGCAAATGGATAACTTCTGGTTCTCTTAGGTGATACCCATTTTGAATAAGCAATTTCAGTTGTAGGTGACTGGATTAATCCATAACCCCTTTCTTTATTGACATCAAATACATCTAAACTAATCCTACTTAAATTATCATCCAAGTAAGTTTTATAGGTTACTCCCTTGATAAATCCTGTAAAATGGAGGACTTCTGCCATATATTCAAATTTTCTTAATATTTCTCTTTGCCATAGTTTAGTTCAGCATTGGCTATTAAAGCATAGAAATGACCAAGCAAGAGTTAATTTTCTTTTGAAATGGCTACAATTTTCTGAAGGAATTGGCTCTTGGAGTGTAGCTTTCCCTCGTAGGCGATCGCAAACCTGCCAACAAAAAACTACGTACCCGTAATACCTCTCACTGAATTTTATATCGAGTTTATGTTGCAATTTCGTAAAAGTCTGTTACATTACTTTACAGGCAGTTATAACTGTTACAACATAAAAGCTCGGAGTATTATTTATGGCAGACGTTAAGAAGACTACGCCTTCGGTTTCAGAAGATCCTAATGCTTTGCGCTGGGGCTTCACTCCTCAGAGCGAAAACTGGAACGGTCGTTTTGCAATGATTGGCTTTTTATCTGCTGTTGCACTTGAAGTGTTTTCTGGTCAAGGGATTTTACACTTCTGGGGCATCCTTTAGATTTAAACGTTTTTACCTTCATTAGATTATGAGGCAAGGCGGGGATTAGTAAAATTGTCTGCCTTGCCTCGTAATCTCAAGAATTAGAAAAGTTGCTAGCAACTAGCGTGATGAGCGAAATATTACACGGCCTGGAGATTCTTCTTGATTAATTCGCGCATATACCCGAAGAGAAGTTAAGACTTCGCCAGGAATACCACCACAGTCTAGTTGTAAGTCATCCTTGGATAAAGCACAGATATCTGCATAAAGTCCCGATAATTGGCGGATTCGCACTTCATTACCTGCATTAATCGCTTCATCAGCGACTTTCTTCAGGATGCGCCGTGATTCATGTTGTAGCTTCCCCCACCAAGAATAGCGTTCAGCCGGTGGTACGAATACTAGGGAATGTATCGCTTCGTCCATGTCAATCCAAGCACGGAGAATTGACAGGGGATCGGTGTTTTTCTCTGCTTTTTGGGTGCGTTGGAAGCGATCGCTTAAAGCATCAATATATTGATCGCGCTGTTCTGGTTTAGAGTGTAAGGAAACGACATCGAAGCTAAAAACGCTCTTTAAAGCATGATGTAAATCTGGGTCTATTTCGATAAAATTCATATATAAAAACAGGAATGCTGCTGGTAAATCGGATGCATTGCCTTGAGTAACTAGTGGATTTGAAAGTGCTTGTTGATATAAGCATAATCCCTGAGTTTGAACAGTACCACTAAGTCCAGGGTAGATAATTTCATCGCGGATAAAAGGAAGTTGAAAGAGATTAGAATTATCTGCGATCGCACCAACTTCTTGAGCTAAATCTAAGGTGCGCTGTTGCCAAGATGCAGCTAAATCCTCTGGGACTCGTAGCAGTTTGCGTTGAATTTCATTCCACAAATCTGAATCTGTTTGGCTTTGCAGTTGGGAATTACCCAAATAATAACTAAGTTCTGAGTCAGAATTAAAAGCTTCTCGAAGGTGATTTAGTTTTAACTCATCTTGTATATCTTCCCAACCAGTATTTTGCTGTGGCGGTTCAGGTTGTAAGAGGTTACGAAGTTCTTGCAGCACCTCATCACATATTTTAGATCCTGGATCTAGTGGAAATTCGGCGCGAGCCTGATTTAAACTAGCCTCTAGTCCATACAAACTAAATCGCAGTAATTGGGCTAACTCCGAGTTTTCTATCTCTAATAATTGACGCAACTGCTGCATGAATCTCACCTCCAAAGCGAATAAAACTTGGCAAATCTCTGCGCTCCTCTGCGTTTACTCCGCGCCCCTTTGCGTTTAAAAATATTAATTTTTTTCAACGCAGAGGAATGCAGAGGTTTAATGTATGCCGCAAAATGGATCGCGTTCTTTATCAACTTCATTAGGTTGCAATTCTAATTCAGCACGATAAACACATCCTTCTTCTTTCAGGCATTCTTGATTTTGTGATGTCCAGTAAGGTACTTCACCGGCGTGCATCCTTAGAATACCTCGATCGTCGAGAGTTACACGATATTGGCAAGGGTAATCTGTTGTTACATCTGGTTTGCTGAGTGCGCCAATTCTTATCCATTTTTTGCTGTTGGTTTCGACATCTGTTTGATAAACATAGAAGGTGTGCTGTCCAGTTTGTGGGAATGGAGGTAAAGGATTACTAATTAACCCAATTCCCGGTTGCGTCACTCCATCGCGTAAATAGTGAAATTTGTGAAACGTTTTAGTACCATCATTTCCAACTTCAAATACAAGATGATAGGCATCTGGTTGATCGACAGTTGCTGATTCAATAACATTGACGGCAATATCACCATCATTCAAGTCTTTATTGAAGCCTTCCACAGCAATATTCCAGTTTAATTTACCATCAGCAAATAGCGATGAAGTTTCTGAAACTACCGATTCTAAATCAATACCAGAAATGTCAATCAAATAATGGGGATTTCCTTGACAAAGCAATACGTTAAATTCGAGGGTTTGGTCAATCTCAAACTGGACTTTGATTTTTTTCAGAAATTCTACTTCTAGCATTTCCAGTTGATTCATCAGGTTTTTGCCGTCAAAGCTTCCCCATAGTCGTAAATCTCCTTCTTCGTAGTCCTGACGGTAGATAATATTAGTTAATTGTATGCCTTGCCAATGAGTACGAACTTTAGCAACAGTTTCCCAAGGTGCGAGTTGATAGAGTTCTTGTCCGGCTTTGAATATAGTTAGTAAATCGTTGCTTTGGGTTTTGCGTTTGAAGTTGCAAGGTAAATAATAAAACAGGTTTTTGACATCAATTTCTAGCTGGTTGGCTCCCTTACGCAGCAAGCTTTTAGACTCTTCTGGATCGAATCTCAATCTTCGTAGCTTTTCGGCATAGCAAGCACCGGCAGAGGTGGCTAGCTTGGTAAATTCCAATACAAAGGTAATCCGTTCTGGATTCCAGACAAAATATGGAGATTTACTAAATTCTTGGTATATTTGGCGCTGTACTATGTCTAAATTACAAGTTTTACCAGACAAAATTAACCAATCAACTTTTTGGGAATTCCAAGAATCTTTGGTGAGATCGTCGGGACGCAAACGACTTTCCATTAATCCTTTGGCAATTCCGATCGCTTCTTTAATTCCCGAAGCGGCAGCTCGTTCAAATTGCTGATTATCTAAGGTGACGCAGATGTTATTTGGATCTGTGACTTGCAATTTAATGGCGCTTTGAGTGAGCAATTCGGAAATTTGCTGCTCAGAAAGTGTAAAGGTTAATAGAGAATTCTCTGCTGGTGGCTTTTGCCCAAGTTTAAGTTTGGCGGCTTCTGCATAATCCCAGAGAATATAAAAAGATTGCAGACGTTGAGGTGCTTGTTGCCAACGGGTGGGTAATACTTTTTCGGCAGTGTCAAGAGCATCTTTGTAAGAAATATCGCCTTCAGGATTCTCTCTATCTAAACATTTTAAAAGACTGCCAGTTTTGAATTTACCTTGTTCTAAGAAGCGCTCGTTTAATTCTGAGTTAATTAAATCTTCTAGCTTTTCATTTTCAATATCACCTGTTGTGACTGCTGTCAACAAAAAGTCTGCGATCGCAACTTTTAATAATCTGAAAATTCGCAGTGTAATTAATTCACCGCCTAACTGTAAATGACCAGATGAACCTAATAGTTTGGGGGTAAGTTTATAATAACGTCCTCCTAAACCTCGGTCTTCATAATCAGCAAAAGCTGGAGTTTTATCTTCTAAAGTCAGTTCAATTAAAGCTAAGTCTGTAGTTCCGCCACCAATATCCAAGACGAGGACATTTTGTGACCATTTGTTTCCGACTTGGCGACAACGGGTTTTGAATGACTCAATCCCAATGTTGAGATTACCGCCAAATTCTCGCCATAAAAAGAATATCGCCACAGAAACGGCTTCATCATAAGCAGTTTGTACATCATCGATCCCCAACTGCTCAACTAATTCCCTAACTTCCTTACGAACCACTGGTGGGGCGACAGTTGGGTAAGTGACAACTGCTGTTAAAAAATCTCCTTCAGAAAATCTGCGTCGTGCGTGTTGGCGGTAGTCTTCAGTTAACTCGATTAAATGCGCCCAAGCAGATTGGATTAACTGGTTGGCGGTAATCGTTTCTTCTTCGCCATCCAAAATAACTGAAAACGATCGCTCCTGGCCAAAATAGCGTTTAGGTGAATGGTGAAACCTGCTGATAATTTCCTTTAAAGAACCGCTTGTACCTTGAGCGATTGCTTTTTTCCGGTTATCTCTAGCTTCCCTTCCCATCCGCAGTTTTAAATCCCCTAAGTGTGAAATTTCCGACTCGCTAGGAATTTCCGTATCGCGGCGATCGATATCTAGCACAACTGGGATCAGATTTTGCGACTCTAGGGTAGGGACACGGAACACCTCATGATAAATTTGGTAAAGTTTTTTGCTGACAGCACGGCGGAATCTCTCGCTGTTTCCTAAAGAAAGTTCAATTTGGCGAATTGCTTCCAAAAATCGCTCTTTATTATCACTTTCAAATACTTCACTCAATCTGCTGGGTTCTATCTCCACATTTTTGCTAATCTCTGTGATAAACTTTGTCCAATCATCAGCGCTGACATCCGGTAAAGCTACGGAGGCGGGAGAACTTAGCCATTGCGATAAGCGATCGCGCAACCGAATTTCTTGTTCTTTGGGTAAGATTTCTGCGATCGGCACTTCAATTGGATCGAAAAGTGTAACTGTCGAATTTGACGTGCCAAAATCTAAAGCAAACCATCCTGGAAATCTTTTTTGTTGTTTCTCACTTGGTTCGCGATCGGTATAGTTGTTCAATTTAAAAGGGTTCATTATAGTATCAAATCATTCTGTTGAGCGATCGCTTTTTTATCTAGGGCGATGCCTACGCTTTTATATGAAAAAGCATAGGCATCGCTATGAAAATGCCACCAGTTACTAAGTTGATGTTGAAGATTCTTGCTCACTTGCAAGTCTTATTTCTTCAACTTGTTCGATAGTTAAATCAAGTATCCTCGCAACCTCTTCTATCGAAATACCATAAGCTAAACACCTAGGTATAAGTTCACGTTTTACTTCTTCTCGTCCTTGTTGTAGTCCTTTTTCTCGTATTTCTTCTAGTGCTTGTTTTATTCCTTCTTGTCGCCCTTCTTCTTTAGCTTCTCGATAAACCCTAGTTTCTTGTAACGTAATTTCAAACATAGCCTTTACCTTTTCACGACTTAAGTTGGTAAATTTATAACCAGTAATTGTTGTGATTACTCAGCTGCAAGTCTTACTTGTTCGATGGTTAAATTAAGTGATTGGGCAACCTCTTCCATCGACATACCAAGAGCTAAGAACTGAGGGACAACTTCAAGTTTCGCTTGTTCTCGCCCTATTTTCACTCCTTGTTCTCGCCCTATTTCTACTCCTTGTTGTAGTCCTTCTTGTTTCGCTTCTTAATAAACCCTAGTTTCTTCTAACTTAACTCCTAACATTGCTTCTACCTCTTCACGACTTAAGTTTGCGAATTTATAAACTGCAATTGTTGTGATTACATCTATTATCTCCTTCTTAGCCAAGACAGTTATCTGCTCTTGTTGCACCCGCTCAATTAAACGTTTTGCTTCCTGAACCATTTGAGTCTCTGAGGCAATAGTCAACTGCATCAAACTGATACCTACTTTTTGCTCATCAGGACTACCTAACTCATCTAAATAAATTCGTTGTACTTGAGAACTGTTCAGTAACGATCTATGAATAGTGGTGTTTTCCGGTTCCAAGCTGCGAGACTGTAAAATAATTACTCCGTACCAGTCATCGTAAAGCGACGGGTTACGATACATATACAGCATGGATTCGGAGAAAAAGCGATGGTACAGTAACTCATCCTTTTGGAATTGTACCTCAGCAAAAAAGATCGTTTGAGATGTTGCATCCGGTGGAGGTAAAAATACCCCATCAATCCGAAATGTTGGTTCTTTAACTTCAACTGATTCAAAGCGATAGTTAGCAGCTTCAGGCGGTGGTTGTTCTACTAACTCAAAAAACAATCCTGGTACACGCTTGAAAATTGTATAAAAAATCGCATCACGTCTCACAAATACACCGTCATATCTCTACGCGATCGCGTCATCCCAAATCCAAATCGTCTGAGTGAGAAACAGCCGCCATTTCAGAAATAATCTGCAACCAAGTAGGAATTTGGATCTCAGATGGCAATTCCCCAGCTGCCAAATATCTTAGTAAACTTTCTTTTTTTGAAAGGTTTTGCAGACTAGGAATAATTTGATCCAAAATACCTTCTAGTTCGGAATTAATTTGTTGATTAACTTCGCTAACATACTGCACAAGATGAAGGCTGGCACTAGCAGTAATTTCATCTCGCAGTCGCAGTACTAAAAGTTGGTGATTGCTCGATCTGGGTAAACCTTGGCTTTTCTCTGGTGCCCAATCAAAGATTTGACCAACGTTGTGTTTATCGTCTTGACGTGCTAAAGGAAAGATAATTTCGGGTGCAACAGTTTTATCTTTGCTAGTAATTTCCGAGATGATTGCCTCTTTCCATTCGTTAGGATCGCATCCTAGTAATAATTTATAAAAGAGATCGGCATCTTCAAAACCAAATTTTTCTTCGATTTCTTGTTCCATTTCTGGGTGGAAAAATGCCTGCAATTGTTCGCGTTCTGGGGCTATATAATTTGATAATTGGCTCAACAAATCTACCACGGCTTGCTGGATGCGATCGCGGGCAAAATCTTCTACTTCTTTAACGGTTTTCTCAAATACTGGATAAAAATCATCACTCTTAGTTGGAAGGGAAGTATTTACGCGGTTTCCCCGATCGAATAATTTCCCAGCTGCACCTTTAGATTCTGCCAGAGCGATCGCTCCATTATTGGCTTTGTTGAAGAGTAAAGTCCACTGGTTCCAATTGAGAATTCTAAAGGTGAGTTCGTCTTTTACTACATCGCTGACAACAACACCGCGCCGATCTTTGAGTGGTTCTTTGCCGATATCTTTTTGGAAATTTCTGTAGATTTTATCTAAGCTTTCGACCACAAAGCGCAATTCGATAAAAGCCGGACTATCGCCTGTGGGGATACCTTGCTCGTGAATTTCATCTATGATGTCTTTCAAGTGATCTTGTTGCTGACTCACCACATCAGCAGCTCTTCGGGTATCTTCATGCAGTTGCTTCAAACCATGAGTAGCTACGTGAGTTTGAATTAATTCCCGCAGCTTACTAAGTCCGCCATCTTGACTAAAATAACCCAACTGTTTGCCCAAATAGCTACGGGTGTTAGATTCTATCAGCCGTTCACTTAATAGCTCCCATTTCTGTTGTAGCCGTTTAGACCTGTCTAAGTAATCAGGATAGTCTAAGTTAGCCAAAAATTCTGGTGAGCCTGCTTTGACTGTACTAGAACGTTTTGCTAATTCAGTCAGTCCCAACAGTGGCGACAGTAAAACGATACGGTCTTTTTGGGTTGTAAACGCAGCTGCACCGTCAATGGTAGTTTGCAAAACTTTGAGTTTTTGGAGAACCGTTTCCTCTTCTAAATGGCTATCTTCAATGAGATGGTCAAGTTCTCTTTCGCCACCTTCACTATCTAGAGGTAGTTGATCGAAACGACCCACACCGACGATAATTAAATCTTTCAGGTCTTGTCCCGGTCGCTGCTGCTGCATCATCGTGAAGATTTTATTGGCGCGATCGCTTCCGGGAGATTTACCATTTAGCAATACCAAAATTGTCTGTACTTCTGCCAATTCCCGCAGTGACAAAAAGGTATCCCTAGCCCCGGAATTAGCAGCCCCCAATCCCGGAAAGTCGATGAGAATAAATTTAGCTGCGTCTGCAAAATCCCAAATTTCCCGTGAGATTTTCACATCGATATCGACGCGGCGAATTAGTGGGAAGCTATTTTGCAATAACTTTGTTGGTAGCCTCTGGGGTGGACTGGGTAATCTAATGTGCGCTGGGGGTAGATCCTCAAATTTCAGAGTTTGGATTGCCATTGGCTGCTCGACTAGCTGTAGCCCCTCGCGGGCAGTCACCGCATCAATTTGGTAGTGCCCACCACACATAACTTCCCCATAAGCTTGATAAGCCCGTAGGAATAATACCAACTCTCGGAGTAAATAACGTAGCTCTAAATTGTTACTGCTATTCCATGCTTCTTCACACCAGCCAATAATATCTGTGCCAGAGTTGAGTTTCGATACTGGTATCGGAGGAAGCCCTGCTGCTGTTGTTCGTTTATTGGCTTCTCCTAGCATGAAGCGTAGACACTCGTGTACGCCTTCATGGGAAAGATACTCTACCGTAAAGTTACTTAATTGAGTGGTTGCAAAATCGTCTTGTGGGATAATATGTATGGCGGTAACATTACCTGTAGTGGGGTTTTCACTGACTGGCAAAGCATCTGCATATCCAATTAGACTGCCTAAAAGTAAGGTTTTTCCACTACTAAATTCCCCCATTACCCCAATTTTGACAGGCGAAGTTGCCAGGTCTACAGTTTTCTGGGCAGCCGATCGCAAACGAAGAAGACAGTCATCAAGACTAGCTGGAACCCAATCTTCTTGTTTAGAAGGGTACTGGGGCACAGAATCTATCTTTCGGAGGATGAATTCGCCGTACTCCTTAAAACGGCCCAGTTGATCTGGTTCCATAAAGTAGTTTCCGTTTAACATTAATTTCTGTGAGCTTTATAACATATAAAATGCGATTACCAGGCATTGTTACAACCAGTTGATATCACAATTAGCATTTCTCTCATTTAATTTGCGATTTTGCTATAGCAATCCTAAATCATTCGTGAAATTTGTTCTCTTTTTATTGGCGTACTTTTCTACAAGATGCCGCGCGTATTCTACGAGGAAGTAAGCTATATGTAGTGTCTCGTAGATAGACAGTTTGTCATTACCTAGATCGATCGTCACTCAGATAAGATTGCTATATAAGCCATTTTGACTAGTCAAGACAATTTTAAAAAATTGGGTTTTGTTGAGAACAATAAAAAACAATACATTCATCATTATCCCAAATTCTAAATAAATAGGGTTGGTTTTTATACCCCTAATTCAATCTAATCTGCCGAATACAGATGTAGTTTTCAAATTTTTTTATACTCCCTTATTTTAAGCACGATAGATCCATCAGCCAGATTTTAATTCATGCTGAATTCTTCTTGATAAAAAATCAATATTTATTTTGAATGAAATTCTTGATTATTGTGAATTTCTTATAAAGATGTAAATGCCTTGCAGACAATCATATAGTTTCCGTAAAGCTAAATCAGGTTTTTGAGCAATGCAATTACATAGCTAAGATGGATTTATTAGTGACTTCAAAAAGAAACAAAGTCAAACAAGCTCCCTGATATATAGATAGTTTAAATTTCACACAAAATGCTGAAGCTAATCTTAATGATAACTTCAGCATTTTTTCAATTTATTTACAGTAAAAGAGGAATTGCTGCATATATAAAAATAAATAAAGTATTAAGATCGTTAGCAGGTTGGCATAAACAAGATTATATCCATGTATTAAGAAATTGTATTTTCAGCATATTACCTTAATAATTTAGGCAGAGCAGGCAGGCAAAAGTGTTTTCTAAAAAGGTGCAGAGCTACGTTAAACAAATCATAGTTGAAGAGGAAGAAATACAACAGGATGAAAAAGTATTCTGCCAGCAGGCGGATATTGCTCCTCTGATGATTTGGATGTCTGGATGTAATGCACTTTACTGTTACTTCAATTCTAATTGGCTGAAATTTACTGGAACACATCTAACAAAAGCCGCGTCTGCATCTGCGCGAGAAGAGGAAATAGGCAATATTTGGACTGGCAGCGTCCATCCAGAAGATAGACAGCGATGCGAAGATATATACCTAAGAGCATTTGCGACGTATGATTCCTTCCAGAGGCAATATCGCCTGCGTCGAGCTGATGGTGAATATCGCTGGATTTTAGATACAGCCGCGCCACGATTTGCCGCAGATGGTAGCTTTGTCGGTTACATCGGTTATTGTATCGATCTAACAGAAGTGCCGATAGGGATCGGTCAACCTTCCTTAACAGAAAGCTGCTCGCTATCGACAAATTCCTCTCGCCGCCTACGTAAAATTACAGATAGAGAACGGGCAACAGAATTAGCAAAAGCATTAGAGCAACTGCAAGCGGAAATTAGCAAACGTCAAGCAGTTGAAGCACAGTTACGCCAAAAAACATCAGAATTTGCCGCAATTTTGCAAGTACTTCCTGATTCCTACTTTCGTCTTGATGCTGCTGGAAGTATTCTGGATTACAAGCAAGGGTTGATGGAGAGTCTGTATATTTTACCAGAAGATTGTCAGGGCAAGAGTTTGCGAGAATGCTTACCGACTACTGTAAGCGATCGCTTCCATCAAGCAATAAATCAAGTACTTGAAACTCAATATGAAGTCAGTTTTGAATATACCTTAGCGCAACCAGAAGAAAAAAATAATTTTGAAGCTAGGTTATTACCATTACCAGACCAGCAAATCATAGTTCTTGTCCGTGACACCAGCGACAACATCCAAGCAGCCTTAATAGAAAGTGATGCCAAGTTCCGCAGCATTGTAGAAAATGCCAATAACGTTATTTTTGCGCTGACACTTGAAGGAATATTTTCCTACGTTTCTCCTAACTGGACTGAGATTTTTGGGCATGAGGTTGCAGAGGTTGAAGGCAAATCTTTTGTTCCCTTCATACATCCTGACGATGTGCATATCTGTGCCGACTATTTCCAAAGAATTTTGACAACAGGCCAGAAACAAGAGGCGATTGAATATCGAGTGAAACACAAAAATGGTAATTGGCGATGGCATACAAGCAACTCATCTGTTATTAAAGATGCTAATGGCAATGTTTTGTACTTCGTTGGTATTTGCTATGACACTACTGACCGTAAAGAAGCAGAAATTGCACTCAGAGAAAGCGCCCAGCGAGAAGCACTCCTCAATCGTCTTTCTAATCAGATTCGAGCTTCTTTGGATCTCAATCACATTGTGGAAACCGCAGTGCAGGAGATTCATAACTTATTTCAGATCGATCGCTGCGCCTTCCTTTGGTATCGTCAAGACGCTGATGTACCATACTGGGAAAAAGTATATGAGGCGAAAAGTTCCTTTTTACCCTGTCTACTGAACCAACAAGAAGCAACTCATGCCGAAATCAAACTAATCGCAGCCAAAACCTTGAACGGAGAAATCATCCGCATTGATGATATTGAGACTGTGGGCGATTCCATAGCACAGCAATTTTTGCAGGATTTTGGTTTTACTGCCTTTATGGCGCTACCCGTACACACTCAATCTGGTGAAATTGGTGCATTTAGCTGTGGTTATTGTAGTGGCTTTCGCCCTTGGCTGAACAACGAAGTAGAATTACTACAAGCAGTTACAGTTCAACTAGCGATCGCTATTGACCAAGCTAAACTTTACACCCAAAGTCGCATCACTGCCCAAACTGCCCAAGACAAAGCCCAGCAACTAGAAGCAGCACTGCTAGAACTTCAACAAACTCAAGCGCAACTGATTCAAACTGAAAAAATGTCCAGTTTAGGACAGTTGGTTGCAGGTATTGCCCACGAAATCAATAATCCCGTTAATTTTATCTACGGCAATATTAGCCACGCTCATGCATATACCAAAGATTTGCTCCACTTAGTAGAACTTTATCAACAGAGCTACTACCCACCAACACCAGAGATTAACCAACAAATCTACACCATTGATTTAGACTTTCTCAAGCAAGATTTGCCCAAAATGCTGGAGTCTATGAAGATGGGAGCCGAACGCATTCGGCAGATTGTCCTATCTTTACGCAATTTTTCTCGCCTTGATGAAGACGGTACAAAAGCAGTGGATATTCATGAAGGGATGGATAGCACCTTGCTGTTGTTGCAAAATCGTCTAAAAGCTAAACCAGGACATCCCGAAATCCAAGTAATTCGAGACTACGGCAACCTACCACCAGTAGTGTGTCATGCCGGACAGATGAATCAGGTATTTATGAATTTGTTGACAAATGCGATCGATTCTTTACAAGAGTCATACCCTGCGGGAAGGCGAAGCGCCTATGTCAATAGTCATACCCTGCGGGAAGGCGAAGCGCCTATGTCATTAGTAAACAACACTGAACAAAGGACAAATAACCAAGGACAAATAACTTTTCCACAAATTCGCATTTACACCCTCATTCAAGAAGACCATGTAATCATTAAAATTGCTGACAATGGCGCAGGCATGACTGAGGAAGTGCGCAAACGCCTATTTGATCCCTTCTTCACTACAAAACCTGTGGGTAAAGGTACAGGTATGGGATTATCAATTACCTACCAAATTGTAGTCCAAAAACACGGTGGAAAAATCCAGTGTATTTCAGCACCAGGAGAAGGAGCCGAGTTTGCTGTGATAATTCCACTAAAGCAAAAACCCTCTACCTAGATATCACACAATAGAGATGTGAGTGAAAAAACGTAGAAACCTAGTACTGCTATGTCTCTACAAGGGTTCTGAATAACGCATATTTAATTTCTGAAGATGTCTAATCTTAATCTAAGCTTAATCAAAAATTAACCTACGGGTTGTTAACTAAGATCAACTCACTTTTTGCTGCAACATTTGAATCCCCTCAATAACCTAAAATTTACAGGAATTGAGGGGATTATCTCTTTTAGTATAGGGAATTAGGTTTGAAAAACGTTGTAATGCTAGTACTATCGTTGCGTAGGCGTCGCCCAACCCAGACGATGTACACAATGAACTGCACCTACGCACCTTACAAAAAATCCCTGAGTACAAATAAAATAGAAGGCTGGGATGATACAACCCCAAAGTCAAAATAGTATCATTTACACACGCGTTATCCACCTAAGTCATGTAATTGACGTAGATATTCCCCAATGGTCTGGAGATCCCGCAGTAGAATTTGAAACTGTGGCTGAACTAAATAATGATGGCTATTACCTGCGGCGTTTCTCCTTGGGGGAACATAGTGCTACCCATATCAACGCCCCTAACAGTTTTCATAGTTCTGCTGTGGGAATTGACCAATATCCAGCCCAGTCTTTGGTTGTACCTGCGGTGGTTATAAATGTTTGTCAAGCTACAGCAGTTAATCCTGATTATGCCCTGACTATGGCTGATGTTTTGGCTTGGGAAGCAGAATACGGTGAAATTTCTGCCGGCTGCGTAGTTATACTGAATACTGGTTGGCAAAAGAAGTGGTTGGATAAAAGTGCATTCCTCAATCATGATGCTCAAGGAATTGCCCACTTTCCAGGGTTTGGCATTGATGCAACTCAATTTTTACTTGATGAACGGCAAATAGTTGGGGTAGGAATTGATACTCATGGTGTAGACCCTGGGCAAGATAACAGTTTTACGATTAACCGTCTAGTTTTAGAACAACCGCGCATTGTCTTGGAGAATCTGACCCATTTAGATCAACTGCCACCTAAAGGTACTACTCTAGCGATCGCACCTCTAAGATTACGTGGTGGTTCTGGTTCTCCTGTGGGCGTGTTGGCTTTCGTGCCTTAATTTTTATATCGATATTTGTTTATCGCGCCAATTTCCTAAACTTGAGGATAACCTAGAAAGCAACCAAACTTAATACACAAGTTTCAGTGGATCATCGGAGATTTTCAAAATGACAACTCCGCTATCTTGCCGCAATTATATAGACGGTCAATGGTTGAGCGCTGTAGAAGAAGCAACTCTAGAAAGTCGCAACCCTGCCGACAAAACCGAAGTAGTTGCCACATTTCCCCGTTCTCAAGTGAAGGATGTAGATACAGCGGTAGCCGCCGCCCGTAAAGCATACCGCAGTTGGCGCAAAGTCCCGGCCCCAGCTAGGGCAGAATACATCTTTCGCGTTGGGGAAATATTACTTCAGCATAAAGAAGAACTTGCCCAGTTAATCAGTCAGGAAATGGGTAAACCATTGACAGAAGCTAGGGGAGATGTCCAAGAAGGTATTGACTGTGCCTTTTACAGTGCTGGCGAAGGACGGCGATTATTTGGGCAAACGACACCCTCGGAAATGTCCAATAAATTCGCCATGACAGTGCGGATGCCCATCGGAGTCTGTGCCTTAATTACTCCCTGGAATTTCCCTGTGGCAATTCCTTGCTGGAAAGCTATGCCAGCCTTGGTATGTGGCAATACAGTCATCCTCAAACCTGCTGAAGATACTTCTGCCTGTGCAACTAAATTGATTGAAATTTTTCAACAAGCAGGTTTACCACCAGGAGTAATTAACTTGGTGCATGGTGTGGGAGAAGAGGCGGGGAAAGCTTTAGTTGAGCATCCCAATGTAGATTTAGTATCTTTTACCGGTTCTTCAGAAACGGGTGCTTTTGTCGGCGCTACTTGTGGACGCACTCACAAGCGTGTCTGTTTGGAAATGGGTGGTAAAAACGCTCAAGTGGTGATGGAAGATGCCGATTTAGAACTTGCTCTCGATGGTGCAGTGTGGGGAGCATTTGGGACAACTGGGCAACGGTGTACGGCTACCAGTCGCTTGATTTTGCATCGTGATATCAAAGAAAAGTTTACCGCTATGCTTTATGAGCGTACCAGTAAGTTACGCTTGGGTGCTGGCACTGACCCGAATACAGATATTGGCCCGATAGTCAATGAAAAGCAACTCCAACAGGTGAGGAAGTATTTGGATATCGCTCGTGAAGAAGGAGCAAAGGTTTTAATTGGTGGGGAAATTGCTAATGAAGGCTCATTGAAAAACGGTTACTTCTTTCAACCAACTATTTTGGATGATGTAACTCCTGATATGCGCGTTGCTCGTGAAGAGATATTTGGGCCAGTGGTGGCATTAATTGAGGTTAGTTCTTTTGAGGATGCGATCGCAATTCTCAACGATAGCAATTATGGTCTTTCTTCTTCAGTTTACACCCGCGATATCAATCGGGCTTTTACTGCTATGCGCGACATCGAAGCAGGTATCACCTATATTAACGGCCCGACTATTGGCGCAGAGGTACACTTGCCCTTTGGTGGTGTGAAACAAACCGGTAACGGACACCGGGAAGCTGGAACTACTGCTTTGGATGTTTTCACAGAATGGAAAAGTGTCTATGTTGACTTCTCTGGAAGTTTGCAACGCGCTCAGATAGATAACCGCAGTTAATTATCTGCAAATACCCTTGGGTTAAGGCTTGATTATCCCTAACCCTCCTTAAATTTGAATCTGCTCTGCTGCTTTAAAGCGTTGCAAACTCAGTGTATTTCCTTGCTTCTGGAGGATGAAAAGTCAACAAAACTTAGAGGTTGTTTGAAAAGTGGTTGGCTGTGATTTTAGGCACTAACTGATCCCCCCTAGCCCCCCTTAAAAAGGGGGGAACCGGAATCAAAGTCCCCCTTTTTAAGGGGGATTTAGGGGGATCTAAAACGTTTTATTACCGAGAAGAAAACTTTTCAAACATCCTCTTAGAAGGTAATAGGTTTTATCTGACTTGTGCAGGTATAAAACTCAGATAATAGACCTCTTGCAAAAGTCCCAAATACGTGGGACAAGTAGGTTAGAGTTGGGTAGCATTGATGACATACGAACAAGTAAAAATCTTAAAGCCAGAAGACTTTAAACGCTTGTGTGGTGTACGACCGG